>SLJB01000309.1 GCA_007135335.1 Balneolaceae bacterium | reverse complement strand
TGTTATTAAAAGATCAATTATTTCAATCGAAAATCTACCGTGTAATTGTTCTTCACATATTTTCTTTAAATTTTTTAATGCTGTTTGGGCTTTTGGTGTTTGTCCGGCAATGTATAAACGAAGTACCCATTTATCATTAGCCGTTTCATCCTGAATCTCTTTCTCAATTTTTATATCTGAATTACTATAGGAAATTATTAAAAATAGAATCAGATTCGTGCTTTTCTTCAACGCACTTGAAACCAATAACATCCCGGCAACAGCAGCCGTTGTCATATCGAGCATTCGGGATAATTCTATACCTGCCCACATAAATACAAGATCCCGGCTTGGAATAAACGGTATCCGGTTCACGATGATAATAATGGCCAAAAACAAAAACCAGATAGAAAGCGGAGTGTCCGGTATCACAATAGCCCATTGAACAATAAGCAATGTGTGATGAATTAAAAACCTCGACAAATAGATACCAAACACAATGAGCGCTTTTCGAAGAGGCAGATCAAAAATATATTTTCGGAACTGAATAAACAGGGTTATGAGAGCAGCAACCACTAAAAATCCGGTAGTTACATACACTAGATTCACATTCCCGAAAATATCTTCTACATCTATAACTCCGGTAAAGATTAAAGGCCAATGAGAGTAACTGCTACAAGATTTGATGTTACTGCAGAAAGGATGTTATTATCTCTTACATTTTTCAAAACCTCTTTTTCACTTTTTCCAACGTATTTGCGAGCCCACATAAAGAGGTAAAATTCACCGGAATAACCCATTACCTCTTCGTTATACACTCGTTTTGTAAGAAACGCTTTAAAAGTTTCCCATCGTTTTACCACCCAAACTTGCCTGTATATGAAAACTTCTCCTGTGGGTAGTGTCAGATAGAGAACAAAGAAGAGAACATAAAATAGAGGATGTGTGGGCAGTGAACTCAGTACTTCACTCCAGCCGATATCCCAAAGTTGGTAGGCAATAATAGAGACAATTAATGCGATCAGAATCTTTCGAAAAACCGATTGGAACTGCTTGGCTCTCGGGCTTTCTGTAAACTGCTTCCAGTACGTTTTTAATTTCTCTTTGGGTATCAATACTCTAATGCGTGATATTCAGAATTTTTAAAAAGTAATGATGATAGATGTGGAATACTACCATTTATTTAATCTTACTGAATCTCAAACTAATCAAATAAGCAATTCAGCACCTTTTTAATTTTGGTTTGATTGCCTTCACTATACATTTCAAAACCTTGCAGGCAAACAAATTTGATTTCACCCTGTTCTATTTTTTTTAATTTTGAATTCAAGGTAAACGAAACATCCATTTCACCGTTTAGCATCAGAAAATCATCAGGGTTTTGCAGAACTGCATTGCCATTTTTTAACTCAAGATGATTAGCTAAAAAAATCGCAGAGAATTGCTCCATATTTCTGAACCTAAACCGGATATTCTTTTTAAACTCATACATATGTTCATCAAAAAATTTACTAAGAGTGGGCCTGTAAACGGGATGAGGAACGTGCGGAGATCTATAATACTGCTTATCAAAACCGGCTAGACGGGCTGATATTATCTGTTGTAGCAGATGCATAGAGCGTGTAATACCCAGAAATTTTTTTGAGAGAATACTTCCGATTTCATTTAATTTCAGCCGAAAAGGACCGTAATTCTTAATAGAATTCCAGGTTCCTCTCAGCAAAACTTTTCCTTCAGGAAAAAAATGTTCCGGCTTAACATCAGCTGTGAGTATAAAATCATCATTAAAATAGATGAAATGATCTGCCAAATCCGGTATTCGCCAAAGTGCCGTTTCAATGGTTCGGGAATTAAAGGTTGGCAGCGCCCACTCGAACGATTTAAAAATATCTTTATGATCAACCACCTGAATTCGGAATTTCTCCTGATACTGTACCGTAAAAAAATCGGGGCGCTGATTGTCTGTCACAATGTGTATTGTTCGGATCCAGGGGGCAAATTTCCGGATGGATTTGATACAAAATTCAAGCTCCTTGTTATCAATGAAGCGTGTTTCATCCCGGCCGGTTGGCAATTCTTTATCACCCCGTTCTTTATGTTCACGCAGAATGTTCAACCTTTTTTCGTAGTGCTGCCGGTCACTTCCATCCACCCAGGTGATTACTGCATCAATAATTAAATTATCCATAGCCATGATAGAACGCATCTGTAATAATGGCTTCAATATAACAGTTGATGTTTCCGAATGAAATCAATAATCATGCCGTTCTTGATATTTCAATTTGGAACCGAATGTTTAAAATTACCTATAAATAATTAATGAAATAGATTGGTTCACAACGATTTGATAACATGTACGTTATGTACCTGCTCTTGATATTTATGTAAGTTGACAGTATAAATCTGTAGTTTCAGCAAAGCATAAATAAACAAATAATATATTCTCTCATTTGATGCTACTTTTACACCGAATACTTTTAGCCGGCTTTTTTTTTCTACTGTGTTTTACTATTGGATTTTCTCAAATTTCAAACCCGGAAGGAAGTTTGCAACACTCTTCATCTGACGATATTTGGGCGAAAACACTTGAAGGAAGCCACTATAACGAATTCTGGAACTACCAGTTCTATTTGAATGATGACCTTAATGTGCATATCACGTTTTCAGTTGCCAATTTTGGAAGTCTGAAATCTCCGGTGAGTGGTGTACAGGTCTCAATTGATGGCATGGATAATACAATCTATCAGTTATCAAGAGAATACAGCATCAATCACCTTGTGCAGGATAAGGAGAATTATATGTTCAGGCTGCGGCAAGAACGCGATGTTTGGTTTGAAGGGAAATTACCGAATGAGCAGCGTGTAAGGATTCATACGTCAAAAGATGGGGTTCATTACGACATAGATCTGAAGATTTTCAATATTTTAAAGGGGTACAAGTGGGGTGACGGTAAATTTCAGATCGGGAGTGAAGAAGTGGGCATCATCACACACATTCCATATGCAGAAGCTGGCGGCTATGTTGAAGTCAATGGAAACAGAAAACAGGTTACCGGATCTGTTTATATGGACCATACCTATCAGCATCAAACAACCACCCGCCTTGTAGATAGCGGTTTTCGTTTTGTTCATCACCAGGATTTTAAAAACTGGGATCTTCTGTATCTTTTACTGCCGGATGATTCAAACGACAAAAAGGCTATTGGGTACAGACTTCATAGTGTTAATGGGGATGTAACACTCCACGGAGTAGAAAATATTGAGCGTATGACAAAAAGCTCAGTTTTTGGTGAAAATGTAGCCCGAATTCTGGACATTAATCTTAACGGCTCAGAATCCATACGAATCACAAGAATGGAAGATTCTGAAAAGTTTTCTGTTTTATCTGAATTAAACCGCTTTGCGAGAAGAGCCGCACGCACATTTTTAGGCGGTGAGATTATTCATTTCAGAGGGGAAGGAGTTCTAACAGAAACCGGTCAGCGACCTAATCAGGGCTACTACAACTTCTTTATTGTAAATTAGTAGTTAAACCGCTGCCGTGTGAATGCTTTCACACGTTCTCCATCTTGTCTGGCGGGTCTGAATCTCCATTGCATTGCCGCAGCGAGAACTGCATCCATTAAGCCATACTGAACGTATGGAAGTTCTTCGTAGGTTCCATCAGCACGATAAAGACGAATTTCCATTATGCTTACCTCTTCAACCTCACCATTCTCATCCACAAGAAAGTTTACAATCATCTCGAGATTACCCCGGATTTCACTTGGAACTGCCTGAGGAGCTGACGCCTCCACAATTCGAACTACGGTAGGCGGAATTTGTGGATTACTCACAATACGCTCTTCGGATCCTGTTTGGCCTGTTCCAAAACCAGGATCAAGTTGTGGCAGATCGGGCAGATTGAGATCCATGTCAAATTCTATTTCTATTTCGATAATCTCATCATCAGGAACGGGATTTGGAAGCTGAGGCCTTGGAGGAGGAGGCGGTGAGGTTTGCTGCCGTGTGATTTCGATATCATCCAAAATAACTAATTCCTGCTCCTGAATATCAAAATCCAGTACAGGTATGTAGTAACTATCAGGCCAAAAACGAACCATAAGAATAGCCACAATCTGTACTGATGCAATGCATATTAGCACTAAGTTACGATAATCCTGATCGGACAGGCGTCTATTTTTTTTTGATTTAGCCAATCTTATGAAAATTCTGAGCGTGTAGCAGGCTTCTTTACAATCTGTTTGATTACAATAACGCTGTTAGGGCTGTTAAATGATGCCTGATTATCAATTTTTAGAAAAGAATCATTTACCAAGTGCTTTTCTAATAAATCCATTGTGTTCTTTGAGCTTTTTTACCGCTTCTTGATGAGAAAGGTTAGCCAGAGCCATCAAGAGTGCTGTTTTAACGTGATTATCTGCTTTTTCAAGATATTCAGAGGCTTCCTGATAGTCCAAACCGGCAAGATTCATTACAATTCGTTTTGCACGCTCTTCAAGTTTTTTATTGGTAAGCTGAAGATCAACCATCACATTTTCATACACTTTACCAAGTCGAATCATAGCACCGGTAGTAAACATATTCAGAATCATCTTTTGAGCTGTTGCACTTTTCATCCGTGTGCTGCCCATAATAACTTCAGGTCCTACAGGCACATCAACAAGAACATCTACATCAAGATCAATCTGATCACCTGAAACGGTGGTTACCAAAATAGTTCTTGACCCAAGTTTAGCTGCTTTTTTCAGAACACCATGAACATACGGGGTTCGTCCGCTTGCGGCCAGGCCAATGGTTATGTCATTTTCGTTCACTCTTGCCTGATCAACTGCTATTTCACCATTAACTTCATGGTCTTCAGCACCTTCCTGTGCCCTGAACATAGCTTTTTCACCGCCGGCAATAAATCCCTGAACGGTTTCGGGATCTGACCCAAAAGTTGGAGGGCATTCGGCAGCATCTAACACGCCAAGCCTGCCGCTTGTTCCCGCACCAAAATAGAGTACCCTCCCACCTGCTTTGAGCCCTTCAACAATGATATCAATAGCTTCAGCAATTTCATTGAGCCGGGATTCAACACAGTGTGCAACTTTTTTATCCTCCTCATTGATAATTTTCACGATCGTTTTAGAATCGGCAAGATCAATCGAGCTGCTTTCAGGATTTCTTTGCTCTGTCAGCAATGTTTCAAGTTTTGTAAAAAGTGCAGGTTTAGTACTCACAATGTCTGTTTTCTTCTTAACCACCAGTTTGTGGTTTTGGATGAATTTTGATGCGGGGTAAGGTCATTTTTACTCTTATTAACAGGCTTACCTTTCAGATATGCCGAAATAAACGCAGCTATTTCCGGCTCCCCAAACTGTGAAATTGATTCAGCATTGAAATGGTCTGCTATGAAATGCGTGTCGTATGTTCCAAGCCTGAAAATGGAGTTTTGCATTACAAATTTGCAAAACGGAATTGTGGTTCTTACACCACTTATTTCATATTCATCCAAAGCTCTGATCATCTTATCTATCGCTTTTTCACGGTTTTCTGCATGTACACAGAGTTTGGATATCATTGGATCATAGTGAATTGAAACTTCCTGGCCTTCTTCAATTCCTGCATCCACCCGTACTCCGGGTCCTGATGGTATTCTGTGCCTAGTTAACCTGCCTGTACTTGGCAGAAACTTTTCAGCAGGATCTTCTGCATAGATTCGGCACTCGATGGAATGGCCATTCCGTTTAATCTCCTCCTGCTTAAGTGGCAATACGTTTCCTTCAGCTACATCTATCTGAAGAGAAACAAGATCTAAACCCGTTATAGACTCTGTTACAGGATGCTCTACCTGAAGCCGGGTATTCATTTCGAGGAAATAGTAATTGAGATGTTTATCTACTAAAAACTCAACCGTACCTGCACCCACATAGTTACAGCTTTTTGCCGCTGCTATTGCCGCTTCTGCCATTTTTTGTCGCAGCTCTTCGGTCAGTACGGCGGATGGAGCCTCTTCAATCACTTTTTGGTGCCGACGCTGAATAGAGCACTCACGTTCAAACATGTGGACTACATTCCCATGTGAATCCGCAAAAATCTGAAACTCAATATGTCGAGGTTCCTCAAGATACTTTTCGACAAAAACACGGTCGTCACCAAAAGCATTTTTCGCCTCTGATTTGGCAGCTTTTACACTTTTCTCGAAATCTTCTTCTGAGTGAACGATCCTCATCCCTTTCCCGCCGCCGCCGGCTGCGGCTTTAATTAAGACAGGATAACCAATTGAACTCGCAACCACTTTGGCCTCACCGATGTTTTCCATAGCTGTTTCTGTACCGGGTGGATAGGGCACATTTGCTTTTGCCATGAGTTCACGGGCACGTGTTTTATCACCCATCATTTCTATGGACTCTGCATTGGGTCCAATGAAAATAATGTTATTCTCAGCACATAACGCCGCAAACACGGAGTTCTCACTCAAAAATCCATATCCGGGATGGATGGCATCAGCACCGGTATCTTTTGCTGCATCAATCAATTTATCCATCAACAGATAACTTTCTGATGATGGTGCTTTACCAATAAGCACAGATTCATCTGCTGCGAGTACGTGCGGCGCATTCGAATCAGCCTCAGAATAAACAGCTACGGTTCTTCTGTTTTTTTCTTTACAAGAACGAATAATGCGAAGTGCAATTTCTCCGCGATTTGCAATTAAAACTTTATTTATAATAGGCATCGGTAGGCTTAAAACAGGTTATCCTTGAGCATATTTGGCACAAGTGTCCATAGATCTTCCGTTTCATTATCCCAAACATAATGCTCATGCTCAATAAATTTCAACCATAAAATGTCACTCATTTTCCGAGTAGCTTCCTTAGTTGGATCATTTTTATAATTGAGCAACCGGATATCAACAGAACTGATAAATTTTAGTAGTTTGTCGTCATTTAGATTTGGAATAAACTCAACAGGGTTGTTGTAGTAAATACTATCATCAATAACATCATTCATGTGAACAGAGATATCATAATATCCGCACAAGCCAATTACTTTATGAAAATTTGTTGGATATTTAAGCGCCATCAATAACGCACAATAAGCACCTAATGCCACGCCTGATACAATAACAAACGGATTTGAGTTATTATCAGAAATGAAGGGTAACAGCTCATCCATGATATAAGCCTGATATTGAGAAAAACGCTGAATTCTTATAAGCGGATCTACTGATTCATTCATGAAGCTTTCGTCCGCAAAAGATTCAACACAATAGAATTGATTGTACCCCTCATTAATTTGTTCTTCTAAAATTGAAAATCCGTTTCGATCTTCCCACTCCTTATAACTTCCATGAGCTGACGGGAACAGTATAACCGGGGTACCCTCTTTTCCATAGATTAGCAGCTCCATCTCTTTCCCCATACTGGGACTTTTCCAAGACTTGTAGGTTCTCATCATAACATCACCTTAGTTAACTGATTATTGACTGAGATACATCGCATTCCCTTTTTTGTAAGATACCGAAAAATAGGAGAATCATAAGTCTATTTTACCAGCTTCTGAGATTTACAGATTTGTGAAAGAAAGGTTAAAAAATGTGGCCTAAGATAACTGTAAAATTACTTTGGGAAGGATTGATAGCTTTTCAGTGGAACTCAGATAAGCTCTTTGGTGAAACACCTGATATTTATTCTCCTCAATTTTGTTGAGAATCCTGCTGTAATTTTCCCGGGCAAGCATTACCGGTAACCTGCTGTCTTTATTAAGAAGTGAAATTCCGAGATCTGCACTCTTGTAATAAGAGCGAGCTCTTTCAATTTGAAATTTCATCAAGTCAGTAAAATTATCGGACATTTTCCTTTTAAATAGATCTTCTTCTGAAATTCCAAACTTTCTAAGATCCTCATTTGGCAAATAGATTCTGCCCCTAACAAGATCTTCACCTACATCTCTAAGGATATTGGTTAACTGCATAGCAATTCCCAGATCCACTGCATGATTTAGTGCCTTGGGATCTTCATACCCAAAAATTTCGCTTGTCATCAATCCTACTACAGATGCAACTTTATAAGAATATTCATACAACTCGTCGAACGTTTCATATCTGTCTTTGGTGAGATCCATTTTTACACCATCGAGTAAGGTGAGCGGATGTTCGATCGAGATATTGAAGCGATTTAATACATCAGAGAAAGCAAGCAGAACCGGATTGTTATGTTCCACTCCCCGATATGTGCTGATCAGCTTTATTCTGAAGGTTTCTAGACGTTTTACTACCTGCTCTTCTGTAATTTTCTTTTTGTGAACTAAATCTTCAGCTTCATCTACCAAATCATCCAAGTATCTGCACAAGCCGTAAATAGCAAAAATACCTCTTTGCTTATGAAGAGGCAGAAATCTGGTGGCCATATAAAAGGTTTTTGCATGTGTACGTGTTATCGCCCTGCAATGTGAATAAGCAATTCTCAGCCTTGAGTCATCAACTTCTGAAATTACAGCTTTATGGAAGTTGGTTTTCTCATATATTGGCCTAAGAAAACTATATGGTATTTTTAATAGATTGGTCATTGAATAATAGTTGAGTTAGTTTAACAAATGTTTAAGTACCCTCAAATAGTTCCTGATAAATTAATATTTAGGCTATAATCTTTTTTTTCTTTTATTTTAAATTCAATCCATAAAAAGAAAATTTAAGA
>SLJB01000011.1 GCA_007135335.1 Balneolaceae bacterium | reverse complement strand
CAACAGAGGCCGGCAGCTATACTATTGAATGGAATGTACCGGCAGAATATGCAGGTATTAACTTCTCACTGCGTGATAATCATACAGGAGAAGAGGTGGTACTTAGAAACGGAATGAGTTATACATTCACTCTGTCTGATGATGAGACAGACATTGCAGTTGACAACTCAGCCGGAAATTTCGGAGCCATCTCACTCAATAAAGAGGCTTCATCAGTTGAACCGAGATTTGTACTTACTGCGAGCATCTTTGGTAATGGAGGTTCAGATGAGTTGCCTGCGGCCGCAGCGCTCAACCAAAACTACCCGAATCCGTTTAACCCAAGCACCATTATACAGTATCAGTTGCCGCAAACCTCGCACGTAACTCTGCAGGTTTTCGACATGGCTGGGCGGCGTGTTGCACAATTGGTAAACGAGCAGGTAAGCGCCGGCACGCATACAGTTACCTTCGATGCAAGCAATCTTTCGAGCGGAGTTTATATGTACAGGTTACAGGCAGGCAGTACCACTTTAACAAGAAAATTAACCGTAATTAAATAATGGAGCACTCAATGAAAATCAATCAATCTGAATTATCGAATGATCTGAACCGGAAAAAGCTTTGGGTAAGCCCTGAAGTTCAGGTTCTGCCAATTGAACAAACCAACCAGCTGCCACCGCCAGAGCAGCCGGTGCAATCGTAGTTTAGATCTACTTAACATTTAAAAGGCAGCAATATCGTATTGCTGCCTTTTTTTAATCTGCATTCGATAACAAACAGACTCTTCGTATGAACCTCATTTTAAAAAACCGGTTCGCCTAACATCAATAATTCATTTTAGCAGAAAATCAAAAAATGTTGATTTTGTGAAACTTCGTAAGATCAGGCCTCCTACGACTCAAGTATCCGGTTAAGTGTGCCGCTCGGGCGCATCGCTTTTCCTGCTCTTAGCGGATCAGGGTGATAATACCCACCGATATTCTGAGGCTGTTGCTGTGCATCAATCAACTCATTGTCGATTTTGTTTTCATTCTCCCTGAGTGATGACCCCAGATCAGCAAAATGTGCTTTCAGCTCTGCATCATCATTCTGATCCGCCAGTTCTTCTGCCCAGTAAAGGGCAAGGTAGAAATGAGACCCCCTGTTATCGATCAATCCTACTTTCCGCGCAGGAGATTTGCCATTATTCAGTACACTTTCAGTGGCACGGTCGAGGGCTTCACCCAGTATTTTCGCCTTTTCATTCGAAAATCGTTTAGCCAGATGCTCAAAACTTACAGCCAGGGCAAGAAACTCGCCCAAAGAATCCCACCTTAGATACCCTACCTCAAGAAACTGCTGCACATGTTTCGGCGCTGACCCGCCCGCACCTGTTTCAAAAAGTCCGCCTCCGTTCATCAGAGGAACAATTGAAAGCATTTTTGCTGAAGTTCCCAGCTCAAGAATCGGGAATAGATCGGTAAGATAGTCGCGAAGTACGTTGCCGGTCACAGATATTGTATCCTCTCCATTTTTTGCACGTAGCAGCGAGATATTGGTCGCCTCAACAGGGTCCATTATCTCAATATGAAGCCCATCTGTGTCATGATCTTTCAGATATCTGTTCACTTTTTTGATGATTTGTGCATCATGCGGCCTCTCTTCATTCAGCCAGAAAACAGCCGGCGTTTCTGAATCGCGAGCGCGTGTAACAGCCAGTTTCACCCAATCACGAATAGCAGCGTCCTTCACCTGGCACATTCTGAAAATGTCGCCCTCTTCAACGTTTTGCTCCATAAGCGCAGAACCGGAAGCATCCACCACACGTACAACACCAGGCTCACTCATCTGGAAGGTTTTATCGTGGGAGCCATACTCTTCTGCTTTCTGTGCCATGAGGCCCACATTGGGAATCGTACCCATGGTACGGGGATCAAACGCACCGTGTGTCTTGCAGAAATCAATCGTTGCCTGGTAAACGCCCGCGTACGATCGATCCGGTATTACCGCTTTTGCATCCTGTGTTTTGCCTTCTGCATTCCACATCTTGCCCGATTCACGAATCATCGCCGGCATGGAAGCGTCGATAATTACATCCGAAGGCACATGAAGATTGGTGATGCCCTTATCTGAATTTACCATTGCCAGGCCGGGGCGTTTTTCGTACACTTTCTTTACGGCCGCCTCAATTTCCGCCTGTTTAGGGTGGCCTTCAATTTTGGCGTAAAGGTCTCCCAATCCGTTTTTGGTGTTCACACCCAGTTCTTCCAGCAGATCGCCATATGCGTCAAACACTTCTTTATAAAACACATCTACTGCAGCTCCAAAAATAATGGGATCAGAAACCTTCATCATAGTGGCTTTCATGTGAAGCGAGAAAAGCACATCTTGTTTGCGCGCATCCTCCACTTCACCTGCAAAAAAGGCTTTCAGCTTCGCCATGCTCATCACGGCACTATCGGCAACTTCACCATCCTGCAGTGAAATACCTTTTTTAAGAGTGGTAACGGTGCCATCTTCCGCTTCAAAAATAATATCGGCTGATGTAGCTTTTTCAATCGTTACCGACTGCTCGCTTCCGAAGAAATCTCCCTCCTCCATACTGGAAACGTGAGATTTTGAATCGGCCGACCACTCGCCCATTCGATGAGGGTTTTTCCGGACATAATTTTTTACCGATCGGGGTGCTCGCCGATCAGAATTTCCCTCCCTCAGAACCGGGTTTACTGCAGAACCAAGTACCACAGCGTAACGCTCATTGATTTTTTTCTCATCATCATTAGCAGGATTTGCCGGATAATCGGGCACTTTATATCCCTGTGATTGCAGTTCTTTGATGGCAGCTGTTAGCTGAGGAACCGATGCTGAAATATTTGGAAGCTTGATGATATTTGCCTCCGGAGTTTTGGCAAGAGCACCCAGTTCTGCAAGATGGTCTCCAAGACGCTGTTCTTCCGTCAGATAATCAGGAAACTGGGCCAGGATTCGGCCGGCAAGGGAAATATCTCTTGTTTCAACCTTTATGCCTGCAACTGAAGCGAACTTCTGAACAATCGGCAGCAGTGAATAAGTGGCAAGCATCGGCGCTTCATCGGTAATCGTGTAGATAATTTTGGGTGTTTGGCTCATGACAATAAACTTCATTTTGTGTTTCGGGAAACTGCGAGAGTTTCATTTTCTTTCAAGTATTAAAAATAAGAAATTCGCAGGGATCAACCTATTTGAAGGGCATGACAGGGCAGATGATAACAAATTCAAAAAATTTGCCTCATCCATTTCAAAATGTTTCGGGTTTATTCTTATGGAATTTCTGCCTTAAATATAGTACCAGCCAGTCCTTAATCGTACCCAAATTCAGCTTTCACCAAAAAATCATCCTAAACCAAAAAAGCCCTGCAGTTTCATATCTCTATGTCTTACAGGGCTTTAATTGAGTGTGGGACCGGGCGGAATCGAACCGCCGACACATGGATTTTCAGTCCATTGCTCTACCGACTGAGCTACAGTCCCTCACAGAAGAGCAAATATAAGAGCTTTTAAATCTTAACACAATCATTATTAAAGCTCTTTCGTATTGCGCCATGTACTAACGGGTCTTTGCTCTTTAATAAAATCAGTATCTTAGATCAGCCTCAGGCAGCTATAAAAACTGTTTTTACTGATAAACTGCAATCCGGTAACCGTTTACTGAGATTCGTTTACATGGATATCTTTTAGCCGCATCTGTATGGTGCGCTTACCGTTCCAGTAGTTTTCCTCGAGCACGTAGGCCACGTCTATTTTATCCTGGCGACAGTTTCTCAGCCTCGGTTCAAAATCGTGCATATTAAAACCAATGGCATCAAAAACAGATGAGTTATCCGTTTTGATTTTCATCTTGAGATGGCCGCTGCCAACTATACTCGGCAGCCCTTCAATACACACATTCCGGCTCACAAAAATAGGGCGCATGTTGCCCGGCCCGAACGGTTCAAACTGTGAAAGAAGTTTCCAGAATTTCAAATCAACCGCGCCCAGATCCAGCTCACCCGAAATCTCAAGTTCCGGTTTAAAATCGTTATCGAGCAGGCTGGTGCAGGCTATAGCATTCATTCGCTGCCGGAATTCATCGAGGTTATCGCGGTGCATGGTTAATCCCGCAGCAAATTCATGCCCTCCAAACTGTTCCAGAAGGTCTTCACACTCCTTAAGGGCTTCATAGATATTAAACCCTTTGATAGACCGTGCCGAGCCTTTGATTTTATCCTCCACAGTACTGAGCATAATTGCAGGGCGATAGTGAGCATCCACAAGGCGGGAGGCTACAATGCCTATTACTCCAAGATGCCAGTCGGGGTTATGCAGAACCATGGCCGACAGCTCATCGATGTTATACTCATTTTCAAGCATCTCCGTTGCCTGGTTCATCGTCTCCATATCGGCACTTTTCCGCATCTTGTTAATCGATTCAAGCTCCGATGCGTAACGGGCTGCCTGTGCCGAATCCTCAGCAATCATCAGCTCCACGGCTGTGGTGGCATCGCCCATACGGCCTGCAGCATTGATCCGGGGACCAATCGAAAATACAATACTGGTAGTGGTTATACTGCCCGGTTTTGCCCCTATTATATTAAGAAGTGCCTGGATACCTACCCTGGGTTTGCTGTTGATAAGCTCAAGGCCGCGCCTCATCAACATTCGGTTTTCATCCACAATGGGTACAATATCCGATGCTATGGATATAGCCACGAGGTCTAAATACTGATCGGTGAGAGTTGCCGGCAAACCCAGTTTTTGGGTTGTACCCTGTACCAGTTTGAAACCAACACCCGCTCCTGAAAGCCCGTCGAACGGGTAGCCGCAGTCGGGACGCTTCGGATCAAGAACCGCAACTGCATCAGGAATGGTATCACCCACGGTGTGGTGGTCGCAGATAATCAGATCAATGCCTTTCTCTTTGGCATATTTGGCCTCTTCAATGGCTGTAATGCCACAATCTACCGAAACAATCAGATCGGCACCTTTCTGAATGGAGAATTCAATTCCATCGGGATTTATGCCATAACCTTCCTTGAAACGGTGGGGGATGTAGTACTCAACATCCAGCCCGAAACTTTTCAGAAATGTGTACAGAATGCTAACGGCAGTGGTACCATCCACATCGTAATCACCATAAATAATTACTTTTTCGCGATTCCGAATGGCCGCGGAAAGCCGGCAAGCTCCCTCTTCCATATCCTTCATCAGATATGGATTGTGCAGATCGGTAACTTCGGGGCGAAAAAACGCTTTAGCTTCTTCGAATGAGTCTATATCCCGCAAGGCAAGAAGGCGGGCAATCTCCGCGGGTACGTTTAGCTGTTCCTGCAAAAGCGACACAGTCTCCTCCCGCGATGGTTTGGCGAAAGTCCATCGGTATGACATGGTTTATGTTCTGTTTTGTTATCATTTAAAAGGGGCGGGAGTCTCACCTCAGCCACACCAAAGCGTGCACTTTCATTCCGGCACGATTATACTGATTACCTGATCTCGATTAAAAAATTAGCCACAGAGCAATGAAAAACAGAATGTACCAACTCTGCAGCGTCCGCAGGCCCTGCAGGAGTTGCGGATAAACGCTTCAAGAAGCTGCGTCCGCATGAAGATCTGCAAAAACAGTCTTTTAATCATCATTTATAACCCTTTTTAATCGAACTCAGGTTGATTAGTTCTATAACCTGAATAAGTTCACAGTATTATAAAAAAGCCAATAATAAATATGGTTAAAACATCTGCTTTTTTCAATTTACCCATACTGTATTATAGTGGCATTTCTGTTGAGCGAAAGCAAATCTTATTTTAAGTTATGGTGAAATTTTTAATGATTTAAAATCAATATCTACGTGAGATTCCTGACGGCATCATTCCTGCTTATGATATTCGTATTCATGATTCTCATCCCCTCCGGTGCAGCAAAAGACAGACAAAGTGACGATAATGTACTGTTTTACCCGGCTTACGGTTATTCCGACGGTGAAGAATGGGTGATCCCTATGAGAATTTATGTGTATGAATACAGGCCCATTACACAGAGTACAATTCGTCGGTTTTTCAAACGATACAGAGATTTAACTGAGGAGGAGGAGAATATATTCAATTCCAGAATCAGGGACATTGTAGTAGATAGTGAATCGCGCGAGCGGGTTCTTTTTTCATTTGATGATGACCCGCAGCAGGAAATATTTGGTGTACCCGGAGAAGATGGCGGCTATCAGCAAACCAACCTTAATGGCATTATTGAAGGAGAAGTGAGAATCTCTAAAGAGCGGTTGATGGAGATTGCCAAAGCTCAGCAATCTGATAATGGACGGCTCACAATCCGTGCCGTATCAGACGGCCACCCCGGTGAAGGCGTCATTACATTGATTGAGCCCCGGGGACTCTCTGTAATATCTGATGTAGATGATACCATAAAGATCACGGAGCTGCCGGCAGGCTCACAAATCGTAATCCGCAATACCTTTTACAAAGAATATACAGCGGCACCCGGCATGGCAGAAATGTACCGGGAGTACGGTGAGAATGTTGCCTTTCATTACGTATCGGGATCGCCCTGGCAGCTTTTCAGGGTGTTATCTGATTTTTTGTTTGGTGAGGAGGCCGGTTTTCCTGAAGGCACTTTCCACATGAAGCGTGTTCCTAAAAATTTTCTGAGCCTAAATACCTGGCGCGATCTTCGCGAGGTGGTGATGAATGAAAATGTTACGTTCGATCAGAAAATCAATCAGATCTCACAGATACTCGATCATTTTCCCGACCGGGATTTTATCCTTGTGGGTGATTCCGGTGAGGCCGATCCCGAAGTATTCAGTGTTATTCGTGAGCTCTATTCCAATCAGATTCGTGACATCTACATCCGTGATGTAGTTAACGCAAGAGAACTCAACCCTGAGCGCCTTGAAGGAATGATCATCATTCCGGCACCAACGATTGAACGCGGCATATCACAGTTTGATACAGCACCTGAAACTATCGATGAATAAAGGGATCTGCGTTTTACATGCACTTGAGCTTAAATCCGATTTTAAATGAATTAATATTTAAGCTCCCATATTACAAATCTTATTCAACAGCTATTCATATCCGTTACCATTGAGTCGTCGTTTTTTCTTACTTTTAACCATCAGAAATTAAGACCGTATTTTAATCAAACAACCATCCTATATGTACTCAACGCTTAAAAACGATTTGCGCAACGAACTCAACCAAATTAAAGCCGATGGGCTCTATAAAGAAGAACGCATCATAACCACGCCTCAGGGGGCTGTAATTAAGACAGACACAGGGGATGAGGTGATTAATTTCTGCGCAAATAATTACCTGGGACTCTCATCGCACCCGAAGGTAATCGAGGCGGCTAAAAAAACGATTGATGAGTACGGCTACGGGATGTCTTCCGTGCGGTTCATCTGCGGTACGCAAACCATTCATAAAGAGCTCGAGGCCCGGATTGCTGAATATCTCGGCACCGATGATTCCATTCTCTACGCCGCTGCTTTTGATGCAAATGGCGGAGTTTTTGAGCCGATCATCGGCAAAGGAGATGCCATTATTTCTGATCAGCTGAATCATGCCTCCATTATTGATGGCGTTCGCCTCTGCAAGGCCGATCGATATGTGTACAAACATAATGATATGGCCGATCTTGAAGAGAAGCTCAAAGAATCGCAGAATGCCCGTACCCGGGTGATCGCAACAGACGGTGTATTCTCGATGGACGGAACCATCGCGCGGCTCGATAAAATTTGCGACCTCGCTGATAAATACGATGCTCTTGTAATGATTGATGAATGCCACTCAACCGGTTTTGTAGGGAAAACAGGGCGCGGTGTGCATGAACACCACGATGTAATGGGCCGGGTGGACATTATAACAGGAACACTCGGCAAGGCTCTTGGCGGGGCATCAGGCGGCTTTACAGCAGCTCATCAGGAGATTGTGGATATGCTGCGCCAGCGCTCCAGGCCGTATCTGTTTTCAAATACACTTGCCCCGGCCATAGCAGGTGCTTCTATCGAAGTGCTGAAACTTCTGAGTGAAACCACAGAGCTTCGGGATAAGCTCGAATCCAACACAATCTACTTTCGTGAACAGATGACCAAAGCCGGTTTCGATATCAAACCGGGCGAACATGCTATTGTACCTGTTATGCTCTATGATGCAAAACTATCACAGGATTTTGCAGAAAAACTTCTGGAAAAAGGGATCTATGTAATCGGATTTTATTACCCCGTGGTACCTAAAGGCCAGGCACGGATTCGGGTTCAGCTCTCGGCCGTTCATGAGCGCAAACACCTCGATAAGGCCATCAGCGCTTTTTCGGAAATTGGCAAAGAACTCAATGTGATCAGCTAAACAATACCTTTAGGGCAGTTAGCAACCCGTCAACTACCCTTAGTTAACTTCTGTGTAACGTGAAGTCATTTAAATAAAAATATGCGCAATATACTCATCACCGGAGCCTGCGGGCAGCTTGGCAGTGAACTAACCGAAGAGCTTCGCAAGCGGCACGGTAACAATCGCGTCATTGCAACTGATATTTCTGACCCAAAACCCGGGCTGACGAACGGCCCTTTTGAGCATCTGGATGTGATGGATCGCGACCGCATTGAAGAACTTGTTGACAAATACAATGTGGGAACTGTTTATCATCTGGCCGCACTGCTCTCTGCCACGGCTGAAAAAAACATCAACCTGGCAT
>SLJB01000219.1 GCA_007135335.1 Balneolaceae bacterium | reverse complement strand
TGTAACATCAAAAGTATGGGTTGATGATTCAGGTTATGAGAACACAAAAAGAGCATTTGAAACGTCTTTGGAGAAACTGGGTCTGGATTATTTAGATCTTTACCTGATTCACAGGCCGCGTGGTGATGTAAAAGGTTCCTGGAAAGCGATGGAAGAGTTATACCGGGAGAATATGATCAGAGCTATCGGTGTAAGTAACTTTGAACCGCATCACCTGGATGAACTGCTTTCAGATAGTGATGTTGTGCCAACAGTCAATCAAATTGAAGCACATGCTTTTTTTCAGCAACCCGAAGATCTTGAGTATTTAAATCAACATAATATACAAATGGAGGCATGGTCGCCTTTTGCGCAGGGCCGAAATAATCATTTTACAAATGAGATACTTGCTCAAATTGGTAATAAATACAATAAAACCAATGCACAGGTGAGTTTAAGATGGCACTATCAAAGAGGTATTGTTACGATACCAAGAACATCCCAAGAGGCTCATATGGTCGAAAATCTGAATATTTTTGATTTTGAACTTACCGAGTCTGATATGAATACCATTTCCGGGTTGGATTTGAACACCACACAATTTCCTGAATGGGATTAAAATCAGATGTAAAGAAATTTTACATCAAACCTAGTGAAAATCCCTGAAATTCCTCCTCAAGGTGTACTTCAAGGAAATTAGAGAGTTAATAATTTCTAGAATCTACCCCATTTAGGTGTACTTGATTAATTTAAGCACTCTTGAAAAATTGCTTATGGAGCCCAAAGCGTAAGTCCGGTTATAGATAAAAGAAATATAAGCACTCCAAAAATCCACAGGTTAATGTAGTTAGATACAGTCCATTTTTTCTTATTTCCAATAATAAGTCCAATTAAAACAAAAATTACTCCGAGGAGTGATGCTCCTGCTACAGTTTGCAGTGTTCCATATATAAATGACAAATTCCAGCTTTCTGAAAGTGAAAAATCGGGTTCAATAATTTGCCAGCCTAGTAATTCGAGATATGCTGAGAAGAGAATTGTTAAACTAAAACTGAGTATTATGGAAAGATACGTGCTGCGTTTGTTAATCTTTTTTGAGGTGTTTGAAGCGAACGTCATGTACGATAGTTTTGGCTTGAATTTAAGATGTTATACATCTTAAATCTATAACTTCTGCTAACTGGATTTTACGATACGCATAATTATTTACCAGAGTTGCAATTTTGAAAAAGGAAGACCTTTACATTGATTAGGAAACAAAATTACAAAAATAAAAGCCGAAGGATAGAATCCCTCGGCTTCATTACTTGCATAAAGGTTTATTTCAGTTTGAACTCTTATCTCAACCTTACTTCAGGTCGAATCTATCCAGATTCATCACTTTATTCCACACATTTACGAAGTCTGTAAGAAACTTCTCTTTGCCATCTTCTGTGGCATAGACTTCAGCAATTGCACGCAGTTCAGAGTTTGAACCCAAAATCAGATCTGTTCGGGTTGCACTCCATTTAGGTTCACCTGTTTTCCTGTCACTCCCCACAAACACATCCTGTTTATCTGTTGTGGCCTGCCAGGTTGTATGTAGGTCAAGCAGATTCACAAAGAAATCATTTGAAAGTGTTCCGGGTTTGTCAGTGAATACACCATGACGGGAATTGTTGAAATTAGTGTTCAACACTCTCATTCCCCCCAGGAGAACGGTCATTTCTGGTGCGGTTAACGTTAGCAGTTGTGCTTTATCGACCAGCATTTCTTCAGCTGATGCATTATGCTTGGGCGCAAAATAATTACGAAATCCATCAGCAGGCGGCTCGAGCCATGCGAAGGATTCAACATCCGTCTGATCTGCAGTTGCATCAGCGCGGCCGGGTGTAAACGGAACGCTGATTTTGTTACCGGCATCATTTGCAGCTTTTTCAAGTGCTGCGACACCACCCAAAACGATGAGGTCAGCAATAGAGACCTTTTTATTGCCTGTTTGTGAACTGTTAAAATCTGTCTGAACACTTTCCAGAGTTCTCAGAACTTTTGAAAGTTGCTCGGGGTTATTAACTGCCCAGTCTTTTTGGGGAGCGAGTCTTACTCGTGCACCGTTCGCTCCACCTCGTTTATCTGAACCACGGAATGTGGAAGCAGATGCCCATGCTGTTGAAACAAGCTCAGAAACGGTAAGTCCTGAAGTGAGTATTTTTTCTTTTAGTAATTGTATCTCTTCAACATTAATGAGCTCATGAGTAATATCAGGAATTGGATCCTGCCAACTTAACTCCTCCTCAGGCACTTCAGGCCCCAGGTAGAGTGATTTTGGTCCCATATCACGGTGTGTGAGTTTGTACCAAGCTTTGGCAAATGCTTCGGCAAACTCATCAGGATTTTCAAAAAATCTTCTTGATATTTTTTCATAAGCAGGATCTACTCTTAGCGATAGATCTGTTGTGAGCATGAAGGGTGCATGCATTTTGTTTGGATCATGCGCGTCTGGCACGGTTCCTTCGCCACCACCATCTACCGGGCGCCACTGCCAGGCACCTGCCGGACTCTTGTATTTCTCCCACTCAAATTTGAATAGGTTGTCGAAATAGAGATTTGTCCATTCGGTTGGTTTTTGTGTCCATGCACCTTCAAGTCCGCTGGTTATTGTGTCTTCTGCTTTTCCGCTTTTGTAGGAGCTTTTCCAACCCATACCCATTTCTTCCATGGGTGCTGATTCTGGTTCTGAACCAAGATGTGATTCAGGAGCAGCACCGTGTGTTTTACCAAACGTATGGCCGCCGGCAATCAGTGCCACAGTCTCTTCATCGTTCATGGCCATACGTGCAAATGTCTGCCGGATAAAGTGAGCGGCTTTCTTGGGATCAGGTTCGCCGTTAGGGCCCTCAGGGTTTACATAAATAAGACCCATGTGATCGGCTCCAAGCGGCTCTTCGAGTGTGCCATCTTCTGTGTGGCGCTGGCTGGCAAGCCACTCGCCTTCTGAACCCCAGTAGATATCTTCTTCGGGTTCCCAAACGTCTGTTCGGCCGCCTGCAAATCCATATGTTTCAAAACCCATGGATTCAAGTGCTACGTTTCCTGCAAGAATCATTAAATCCGCCCAGGATAATTTTCTTCCATATTTTTGTTTTACGGGCCAGAGAAGGAGTCGGGCTTTATCGAGATTTACATTGTCGGGCCAGCTGTTGAGCGGTGCAAATCGTTGATTTCCTGTTCCACCACCACCGCGGCCATCAACCACACGGTAGGTACCGGCACTGTGCCAGGCCATCCGAATCATCAGGGGACCATAATGGCCATAATCTGCCGGCCACCAATCCTGGGAGTCTGTCATTAGATCGGTGAGATCCTTTTTAACAGCTGTGAGATCAAGTTTTTTAAATTCTTCTGCATAATCAAAATCATCACCCATGGGATCAGATTTAGATGAGTGCTGGCGTAAAATATTCAGATTTAATTTATTAGGCCACCACTCACGATTCCCGGTGCCGCCACCGGCTCCTTTACGCATGGCTCCGTTACTGAACGGGCATTTACTTTCATCATTTACTTTATAGGTCTGAGCTTTATTTGTTGAGCTTTGAGAATCTGTATTATCCATACTTTGTTGAGCTTTTTTCTTTTAATTCAATTTTTTTCTGTCTATAGAACATACCGAATCCTGCGGTCATTTATTTTTATCAATCAATAGAAATAAACTATTACCGGCATCAGAGATACTTATATATCATCTTTGGCAAGCTTTAATTTAACTGACTTAAGATATTATAAAATAGATACTTGTTTTAATCATTAGATGTCATTAGGTGCAATCACGTCAAGAACCGGTTCACAAGGTTTTCAAGCCTCTCCTGTTTTCCGCTGATCATTTCCGGTTCTGCAGACGAAATAGCCAGTTCGCGTAGTTTTTCAAGGCTTAGTTTACCCTCCTCAAATTCCTTTCCATTACCTGAATCAAACGAGCTATATCGTCCATATCGAAGCTGTTTGTATTCCTGATTGTTAATGATATTCTCTGCTATTAAAAGTCCGCGGGCAAAGGTATCCATTCCGCCGATGTGGGCAATGAAAAGATCCTCCGGATCTGTTGAGTTTCGCCGAATTTTTGCATCAAAGTTAAACCCTCCCGGTGAGATTCCTCCGTGTTCGAGAAGAATCATCATCACTTCAACAGCGTCGTAAAGATTGGTAGGAAAGTAATCAGTATCCCAGCCGTTTTGTGCATCCCCACGATTGGCATCTATACTGCCCAGCATACCTGATTGCGCTGCAAGCTGAACATCATGAGCAAAAGAGTGGCCTGCAAGTGTGATATGATTTGCCTCCAGATTCAGTTTGAAATCTTTTGCTAAATCCTGTTCGTGCAGAAAACCTAATACAGTGGCAGCATCATAATCGTACTGATGTTTGGTTGGCTCCATCGGTTTTGGTTCAATCAAAAATGTGCCTTCAAAGCCAATTTTTCTGCCATAATCCCGCGCGCCGCGAAGAAATACACCCATATTATCCAGTTCTCGTTTCATGTCGGTATTAAGCAGGTGCATATATCCCTCACGGCCACCCCAGAAAACATAATTTTCTCCTCCCAGCTCCACGGTTGCATCGAGTGCGGCCTTCACCTGTGCTGCGGCATGGCACACCACGCTAAAATCGGGATTGGTAGCGGCGCCATTCATGTAGCGAGGATGCGAGAATAGATTCGCGGTTCCCCATAAAAGCCGGATACCGGTTTCGTTTTGCAAGTCTTTTGCACGTGCAACCATTTCATTCAGGTTTTTCTCTGATTCGGCAATAGTTTTCCCTTCGGGAGCAAGATCCCGGTCATGAAAACAGTAGAAGGGTACACCCAGTTTGCTGATAAACTCAAACGCTGCATCCAGACGATAGTTGGCATTATCCATTGCATCGGCCGACTTATCCCAGGGAAATTTTCGGGTTCCAACCCCAAATGGATCACTGTTTTCATTACAGAAGGAGTGCCAGTAAGCCACTGCAAACCTGAAATGTTCCTTCATAGTTTTACCTGCAACTAGACGATTCTCGTCGTAATGCGTGAATGCAAGCGGATTATCGGATTCGGCTCCTTCGAATGAAATGGTGCCTACAGTTGGAAAATATTCATTTGTTGATGGCATAATTTTAGAATGATGTTGTTCTTTGGTTAAATCTGAATGATAAAAAATTGAAAAGACTGTCTTCTATTTTCTACTTCTTATAGCAGGAGTTCCAGCCAATTTTCGTAGGTTTCTCTGTATATTTTGGCTTTTTCGGGATCCGGTTCAATGGTTTCAATTTTCTGTAATCCGGAAAAAGTCTCTTGTTCACCAGAAAAGATTCCGGCACCTAAACCTGCACCGCGAGCTGCTCCTTCAGAACCATCAGTATTGTACAGTTCAAGCACGGTCTCAGTACTGTTAGCAAATGCTTCGCGGAACAGAGGACTTAAAAATAAATTTGCCCGACCCGCCCGAATGGTTCCGGGATCCATGTTCATCTCTTTCATGATGGAAAATCCATAGTTCATGGAAAAGACAATTCCCTCAAGTGCTGCTCGCAGAAGATGGCCGGTATCATGGCGATTGAAATGTAAGTCAACAATTTTAGCCCCCGGATTTCTATTTTCAAGTATTCGCTCTGCTCCATTCCCAAAAGGCATAATTCTCAAACCATCAGCTCCGATGGGCGTTTGTAAAGCAAGATTATTCATCTGATCGTAACCGAATGTTTCATCTCTGATGAGATTTTGTTTTATCCATCTGTAGAGAATTCCGGTTCCGTTTATGCAGATCAATACTCCATAGGAAGGGTTATCGTTTTCGTGATTCACATGAACAAAAGTATTAACCCGCGATTTTTTGTCGTAAACCGGCTTATCTGACACGCCATAAATCACTCCGGAAGTACCCGCTGTTGTGGCGGCCTCGCCGGGGTGAAGTACATTCAGAGAAAACGCATTATTGGGCTGATCACCAGCTTTATAGGTAATGGGGATGCCTTTTGGCAGACCAAGTTCATCAGCGCCGGATGCAGTGAGTTTTCCATGATCTGCAAACGACTCTTTAGAATCAGGTATTAGTGTGTCTGATATTTCGAAATGGTTTAGCAATGAGTTTGCAAGCCCATTCTCTTTATAATCCCAAAGTATGCCTTCAGATAAGCCGGTGAATGTGGTTGAGATCTCTCCGGTCATTTTCATGGCGATAAAGTCTCCGGGAAGCATCATTTTGTGAATTTTTTTGTAAAGCTCCGTTTCATTTTCTTTTACCCATTTCAATTTTGAGGCTGTAAAATTTCCCGGTGAATTGAGATAGTTTTCAAGAGATTTCTGCTGGCCGATTTCACTGAATGCTTTTTGGCCAATTTCAGAAGCACGGCTGTCGCACCAGATGATGGAGGGTCGCAACACTTTCTGATTTTCATCTACAATAACCAGCCCATGCATTTGGTAGGAGATTCCAATAGCTTTGATGAAATTGAGATTCACACCTGATTTTCGCAGAACAGCTTTCGATGCCAGGCATAGGTTTTTCCACCAGGTTTCCGGATCCTGTTCAGCCCAGTTCCGGTTTTTGGAGATAATTCGCATTTCCACAGCGGGGGAGTGGGCACTTTCTATTGCACTCCCGGTTTCTATGTCGAGAATTGAGGCTTTAACAGAAGAACTTCCAACATCAAAACCGAGCAGATAGCCATCCTTTGTCATATGAGTAAAATCTTGATTCATCAGGTTATCTATTAAGATTTAAAAAAGTTGACTAAACCCCAACTATTTCAGGACTAATTTAATTGTTATCAGATTTTCAGGATAGTACGAGCCTCTGTTTTTGAAGCTTTTACATGAATCTGTATACTAAATTCAATGCAAAATTCGTATCATTTTCATCATACAGTTAACCAAAAAATGTTATCTCATGCCCGTAGTAGTTCAAAAACTCGATGATTTTGTAAACCTGATTGACCCGTCTAAAAATCAGATATTTAACATGAGCCATGAAGAAGCCGAAAGCATTGTGGCTTCAGGTGATCCCGAAAAAGTGAGGCAAATTGAAGGGAATTTTGCCATTGTAACCAAGGTAGGGCAGCAGGTTTTCATGGCGCGTTCCATCGGCCGACCCATGCGCTATTTTATGGCAAAACAGGTTGCAGGTCCGCTGCTCATAGTAGCTGACAGAATTGATGATATTTATGAATACCTCAAAGAAATTGATCTTCATGATCAGTTCAGGCCCGATTATACCCGAATGGCACCTGCACATTACGTAACCCGGCTGGATGTGGTGGGTTGCCCTGATCCCAATCCAAAATATAAACGATATTTCACTCCCGAACGCAACACGCTCAATTCCGATCTGGATGAAATTGGCAGGGCTTATGTTGGGGCAATGGCCAATGAGTGCGCAAAATGGCTCGATTCCATTCCGAAAGATGAACCCATTGGAGTACTCTTCTCCGGTGGGATTGACAGCGGATCGGTTTTTCTTACAATATACGATCTGCTTCTGAAGAGGGGAGAATCACCCGCTAGGCTTAAGGCTTTTACGCTGTCTATAAATAATGGCCCTGATGGAAAGCAGGCCTTTGAATTTTTGGACAGTCTGGGATTAAGTATGTTCCTGGAAGTGTTAGATGGCGATCTCTCTGATCTTGATTACAAAGAGACCATTCGCGTGATTGAGGATTACAAAGCCAGAGATGTAGAAGCGGCCACGATGGCACTGGCACTTTGCAAGAAAATTCGGGAGCGGTATCCCGATTGGAAATATCTTGTTGATGGCGATGGTGGGGATGAAAATCTGAAGGCCTATCCAATTGAGGATAATCCGGAATTAACAATCCGCAGTGTTCTTGGTAACTCACTTCTCTACCACGAAGGGTGGGGTGTGGATAAAATTAAGCACAGTCTCACTTACAGCGGAGGACAGAGCCGTGGCCATGTTCGTGTATATGCAACTTCAGAAAAGTTTGGTTTTAAAGGATTCAGCCCATACACATTGCCGAATGTGATTGAAGTATCAGAGGGAATTCCATTTATACAACTTACCGACTGGAAACACGAAGAACTCTACGCATTGAAGGGTGAGGTGGTTCAACGTGGTGTGAAGGCAGTTACAGGGCTTGATATGCCGGTATTTCCCAAGCGAAGAATGCAGCACGGAACCGTTGGCATGAATGATTTTGCGAAGGTTTTTCCGGAAGATGAAATGGTGTACAGACGCTATTTCGCATCAATTTACGGGTAGATTAATAGGCGATGGAGTTTATCTTGCAAAGTGAAGTATAACGGCGTGGCAACCAGTAAAGCTATATGAAACAATTT
The DNA here is from genome assembly GCA_007135335.1 of Balneolaceae bacterium. GTDB lineage: Bacteria > Bacteroidota > Rhodothermia > Balneolales > Balneolaceae > Rhodohalobacter. The sequence goes on along the minus strand of SLJB01000219.1, from coordinate 422 downwards.
CTTAAATATCCACGTGACACAAAGTGCCGCGAAGCGCTATGCTTGATATTGGTTGCGTTACACCGCTTTGTACTCCTATCATATCAATCTGTAAGTGCCCACGCAATCAGTTCTATCATAAACTGCTTGTTATCTTTGCCCTTCCACACGATGGTGTTTCCATCCGGCATTTCAAAATGTACCCCGCCGATGAACAGACCAACCATTGTTTCGCCAAAAGCGGCTACTTTTCCGCCATTATCAAGCTGAACGTACGCTCCGTGAACATGGCCGCCTTCGGCATCTTTCACGCTGAGAGGGATTCCTCCAAAAAGCTCCCTGGCACCGCTATAGGGGAGTTCATAGCGTCCATCAATAAATTCTCCGATAAAACTGACAGCTCCTGCATTTCGAATTCCCGGCAAATCATCGCCAAACTTCAT
>SLJB01000121.1 GCA_007135335.1 Balneolaceae bacterium | reverse complement strand
TACTGCCACCACCGGCATCCTGTCTCAATAGAATAGATTTAAAGAATACTCTTCCAAGCGCTCGATAATCAATACCGTTGTGTCTGTAAAACCGAACATCTTCGATGGCGAGGAGAGCATCAATCACAATAGGATTTACAGATTCAAGATGAACTTCTGCCCGGTTCTGAAGGTAATACGTTCCGATCAGACGGCCATCAGACGAATAGATTTGAGAGGCTTGCTGATTTCGAATTTCAGCGAGGTCTGAGCGGTCAGGTAGCGGTCCGAAATAACCGTTCCAGATAAGTACTGAATAGACAACACCGAATAGAATTGCAGCTGTTAAGATACTTGCCCCGGCCCAGATCAGTCTTTTTTTATTTTTTTGTAACTTTTTCTTCTTCATAGGTTTGATTGTCTTTCTCTGACGTATTTATATACTAACGTGAAAACGGGATGTTCCGGATGCAATTTGCAGATTATGTGCACATAAGGTAAAGGAATAAAAAAGCGGATATCTCACTATTTTTAATCAGGAAAGTTGCTGAAACTACTGCTATCTTTAGCAACTATTTAAAGCTAAATAAACATAATAAACGTATGACCAAAGCAACGATATTTACAGAAAAAGGGGATATGGAAGTTGAATTTTTCACTGAGGATGCCCCTGGAACCGTGGAAAATTTTGTAAATCTTTCAAAAAAAGGATTCTATGACGGGCTCACCTTTCATCGGGTAATTCCGGATTTTGTGATTCAGGGAGGCTGCCCCAAAGGTGATGGGACCGGGGGACCGGGACACAAAATTGACTGCGAATTGGATGGGGAGAATCAATACCATGACAGAGGAGTTCTCTCAATGGCACATGCCGGGCGCAACACGGGCGGATCTCAGTTTTTTATCTGCCATAGCAGAAAGAACACTGCCCATCTCGACAGAAATCATACCGTTTTTGGTAAGGTTATCAACGGCCTGGAAGTGATTGATGAAATAAAGCAGGGCGATAAGATCGAAAAAATTGTTGTTGACGAATCGGAATAACAAATAGAGTTATAACTTAGCTTATTCAGAAGGTACAGACTATTGGTTTGTACCTTTTTTTACATAGAGTGGCTAACGGTATAGCATTTGGTCTGTTATATATACAGAACCGAAAAGCAGAGTAAGTACAATCAAGCTTAAAACAGGTTCCCAGATTACAAATCCACCGATGGTTCCCAATAAGGCCCCAAGGTACTGAATGGTTCTGAGCTGTTCATTCGTTGCATTTCGAATCATCGATTCCAGCTTTTGTTCGTCATACTTCCTGAGATTTTCTTCTACAAGAAGTTTTACATTCAGCTGATTAATTAATTTAAACAGAGCCAGTGTAATCAGGTCGTCAATTTTTTCGCTGTTATGCTGAATAGAAGCGGGTAACTCATCCAGATAATCTTCCAGAAAGCTGATATTCTTTTCAGCGGAAACCGGAACCTTTTCAAGTAGCTCCTCAATGAAATCCTGAAGAGTCTTTCCCCGGAAATAGGTATACGTTTTCAACGCAGCCCGTTCAATCATTCTGTCCTGAAGTGCGTCATCGAGTTCATCAAGTAAATGGCTGCTTACTTTTTTCCTGAATTCAGGATTTTCTATCATCGATTTAACGTAGTCAATCAGCCAGATCTTCAAATCGTCACGAAACTCTTTTTTTGAAGTTACGCGTTCAACATGCCTGATTGCCATTTTTCGGTATCGGCTGATCGCTTTCGACTCCCCGATTTTCTTCTTGATGAGATCAGGGTTAATCAAATCATCAGAAACTGCTGTTGCCAGCCTGTATGCAATTCTCTCTTTGTGCGCGGGAACAAGTCCCTGCCCAAGCAGCGGACGTTTTTTGAGTGGGCGAAAAAGCATAGTGATGGCAATCCAATTGGTTAAGAAGCCGATCATTCCGCTTACGGAGATAATTCTTAGAATCCCCTCATACGATAACTGATGCCCAAAAAAGTTGGCAGACCACTCAGGAAAATCCCAAAAAAAAGAGAACAGAAATACGCCCAGTAAAATCCAGGGCACAGGTTTCAGGAATCGAAGAATGGCCGGTGCTTTGGGTTTTTGTGCCGGTTTTAGGGCTGAGGTATTCTTTTTCTCAGTTTCATCGAACTCCAGGTAATTCGATAAAATTGTGCCAAGTTTTGCAAAATGAGAATCCTCCGGTTCCGGCTGTTCATTCTCTTTTTTATTCTCCAGAATATTCATTGGCTAATAGATGGTAAGCATTCAGTTTATCTCTCATTAAGACGATAGTACCTGCCGAACTGTTTCAGGTAAAAGTGGAATTCTGTTTTCCAGAATTTTCAGGGCAGTGAGTTTCTTTTTCAGATCGGCTGCCCGATTTCCCAATCTTGTAATTTTTGGTAATGGTGTTACTACTCGTTCAGTTACAGCTATCCACTTTCGGGCAATCCATTCATCCATTCGCTCCCCGAAATTTGATGGTTTGGCAACTCCAAGCTGATGAAGCATTTTTCCAAGATCACTCACGGTTAAACAAGGTCGCAGCGACCGCTGTTCTTGAGGATTTACGATTTCGTTGACTGAATAAAAGTACACATCAGGTTTTAGATTATTCTCGAAAAAATAATGAAGGGATACGGGAATCTTAATTGAACTAAGGGTATGCGTATAAATAATTTCGTAGAGATCAGCCATAATTTTCAGTGTTTCACCCGATACAACATCCGGTTTTACGGCAAGATTCAGCGGATAGATACTTTCATGGGGCTGGTCGGCAGCGGCTGATTCCTGGAGAAAAAGGGGTTTAAGATCACCGTGGAGGGATTCTTTGATAAATTGTCCTTTGAAATTTTCCCATGTTTCACCATAAAATGAATTTGCAGCTGTTCTTGGATAGCTGATCAGTGATTCTCTTGAGTTGGGGAGAACAGTTTGGAAGAGCCGCTGCAGCTGCACTTGTGCTTCGTTATAATCGGGTGTTAATGATTTTTGCACTACATCTTCAAGCAGATCAAACGTAGATAGTGGTTCTGTGATTTTATACTGCGTTTCATCAGATTTTTTTACGGGGATCCACTCATCATAATCACATAATACCGGTACCGAACTTTTGAAGAGGCGATCTTCATCATCAAGAAAATGAGAGAATGTGCCTGATGTTCCAAACAGAGATGCTAGTCCGGCAAGTTCTTTTGAGGGCAGACTCTTTACTTTTCGCCATTCTGAATGGATTAAAAAAAGATTTTTCAACCTTGCTCCAAGCAAACTGATATCAATTTCTCTTACATCATCCAGCATTTCTATAATTCCGTTTTTACTGAGATGCTGAAGAATTCCCCGTTGAATAACGGTTTTTTTTAAGTATTTGGCTACAGACCAGGCAATAAAATCGCCTGAAGGGTCTGAATCCGTGGCAATCACCACACTGCTTGCCCATTTCGATTGTTCCTTCAGTTCTCTTCTGATCTCTATTTTGTCGGGATCAGCTTTTGTCTTGAGCTCATTCCGATTTTCATCATAAACAGGATTCCAGCAGTAACCGCTTGTGGCCATTACGTAAACCGATTGAGGGGCAAGATTTTGAATAATGTTTGCAAGAACAGGCGATTCAACGATCAGAAGAGTATAAACAGATCGGCTCACGACTCCAAACCTAAAAGATTCAGGTATTTATTTTCGAGGCGGGTCATGGTTTTTTTGTCGTTTTCAGTTTGATCATCATAACCGGCGAGATGTAACAATCCATGTATAAAAATCCGGAAGAACTCATGTAATTCAGCAGTGCCCTGTTCGATGCTCTGTTCGCGAATTCGCGGAGCGCAGCAGAAAAGTGTTCCTTCAATAGCTTTATTGGCCTCGTCTTCATCATATCTGAATGATATGATATCTGTAACATAATCCCGGTTGAGATATTCCTTGTTTACATCTGTGATATATTTCTCGCCTACATAGACCAGCTCTACCTCACGGAATGTTACCTTTTCACCTTGTTCAATGAGAAGTAAAAGTTCTTCAAGCTCAGAATCCTTCACCGGAAGAATCTCTTCAGATGGGTTTGACAGCGAAAGTTTTGGCAGATTTTCGCCGCTTGATATGTCAGGAAATAGTGCCATCATCGAATGAAAAATCATCCGTATCCAGTGTATCGGTGAGGGAGAGGGCAACACCGCACATCATAACATCTTCCGGTAGTTTTGTAAAATCTCCGGTTAGTACGGAATTATTAACGTTGGCATAGATGCTGCAACCGGCGCCTTGTTCAACAATAAGGCCGGTTGTATTGCCTCCTTGTTTCCCGAAAAATGTAACCTGTTTCAGTAGTTCACTGGCAATGAATGCCGTGCAGTTGTGTAACTGAATAAATGTGCTGCCGGAATAGACGGATACCATGTTCATTGTTTTTTCGTCTATCAGCAAGCCCAGTTGAATTTCAAGTGCCAGTTTTCGCCCATCTTCGGTGTTGGCCATTTCCAGGCGGTAGGTATCTGCACCCAGCTTTTTAACAGAACAGCCAAGTACATTGCCGATTAAAATAATGTTCTCTTCAGTAAATTCGTGTATCATGAATTGCAGGTTTGAAGAATTTGATAATCTGTAATATACAATCAGATTTACAGATTTTAAATTTATTCCTGAACCGGATGCCTGATTTTTGGCACCCGGAGTGGCTAAGTTAAAATAGTCAATTAAAAACCAAGGCCGAACTGACGGATCTGCTGCCGGCTATCTTCAATGGTTTCAGGGAGTCCGAGCCGCCCGCCTGTTATGATTTCCACATCAAAACGGAGCATGTCGGCAGTTTCCTCGTCTTCATTTTCGAAGAACACATTCTGAAGAATAGTAAGCCTGCTAACTGAAAAGCTGACATCCTGTATGATTGAATCCCGATTTCTGGATAATCTTTCCTGCTGGTTACGCAGTGACTGGGCTCTGTCAGTGCGAGCTCTGGAGCGCGCACGGCGAATGTCCTCTTCAAGATTGCTGATTTTTTCCTCAACTTTATCCAGCTCTTTGATATCGTAGCGCAAATCGTGCTTTAAACGCTCAGCAATAAAGAATGCCAGATTGTTAGCCCGTAACTCTTCTCCAACGCGCATATATCGGAAGGCATAAAGTGTGGCTACCGTCCAATCGTGTTCAATGGTTCTGAAAGGAATTTTATCCTCACCAAACTTCAGCCAGTAAGCTGCAGTTTCAAGGTCTCCGCGGCTGATGTATTCATCTGCTAGCTGTGTAAACCCGTACCGATAGTTGCCTAACATTCGGCGAATGTTCTCATCGAAATAAACAGTTGGGGAATTCCAGCGTTCAAACCTGAAATTTCCAAGACGGTCTGCATGCACTTCCGGATCGATATAGCCAAAAGGCCCCGCCTCGCGCTGTTTGGGCACTATACGAAAAGCTTTTCCTTCAAACTGAAAATAATCATCAAGCCCAAGCTGGCCGCTTCTGGCTACTGTATTTGCAAAATAGACAGGCCTGAGCCACAAATTGTTGCTTAGAATCTCAAGAACCATTTTATCTTGAGTTTGCAGGTAGAAACGTTCATTTCCTTGTCCGTCTCGTCCGGCCGATCTGCCCTGGAGGTACCATCGTACTTCATCATCAAGTTCATCAACTGCTAATGAATAGGGGGTTGCCATCAGAATCTGGTTGTGCAGCATCTGAGTCATAGGTATTCCGTCCGGAATGATTCCCTGCCTGAAAAAAGCCCCCGTTGTGTCTTCAAGCTGAGAAATATCGGCTTCAAATACAGATCTCAGAAGATCTTTATGAACCGGTATTGAAATTTCACCGGGGAAATGGAGTTCAAGAGTTGAGGTTAGCTCTTCAATCTCCTCATCTGTAAGATCTATAGCCAGCGGCAGTGATTCATGTGTCTGCCGGTCCCGCATTTGTTTGATATACCAATCGGTATTCAGCAGGCTTAAATTAACAACTCTAACATCTGTTCGTACGCCTTCAACCTCCTGGAGGTACCAAAGCGGAAACGTATCGTTATCACCGTTGGTGAACAGTATGGCATTTTGCTCTACGGAGTTAAGCAGGTTGTAGGCGTAATCACGCGCAACATAACGTTCACTTCGATCGTGACTTGGCCAGTTCTGATTGAGCATCAAGCCGGGTACGGCTACAAACATCAACCCAACTGTGGCATAAGTTGCCGGTTTACTTTTGCTCAATGAATTTTTGAGAAGTTCAATCAACCCGGTAGCCCCAATCCCAACCCAGATTGCGTAAGCAAAAAAGGAGCCGACATAGGCGTAGTCCCTTTCGCGCGGTTCAAAGGGTGTTTGATTGAGGTAAAATATAATAGCAAGCCCAGTGAGGATGAACAGTGCCAAAACAGATAATGCCCTGCGCCAATCGTGCCGGAAATGGAACATCATTCCCAACAAACCAAATAAAAACGGCAGATAGTAATATCCCGAATTTGCAGGATTGTCTTTGTGTCTTGTATCAGTAAAGCCGGAGTACCAGCCTGTATCCTGAATATCAGCTTCGCGCCCGATGTAGTTCCAGAAGAGGTACCGCATGTACATGTGGTTAACCTGGTAGTTCAGAAAGTATTCCAGATCTGAGTTGAAATTGGCGTAATATTCTAGATGATGTGGCTGTGATGAATGACGCCGAGGGAAAAGTTTTTCTGTTGAGCGGTCGATATTTCCGGTTCTGTTATCAAAAGTATAACCGCTGCGTAGAGGCGCCGTTCCATACTGATCGCGACTCAGATAGCTTACAAACGCTTCAACAGTAGATGGATCATTCTCGTCAATCGGGGGTTCTGCCTGTGATCGTATCAGGATCAGGGCATAACTGGAGTAGCCAATCATGATCATTGCATACGAGAGCAATATGATATTTGCAATACGATATCCTTTTTTGTGGGTGTAGTACAAACCCCAGGCTACGGCTAATCCAAATAGAGTAACAAACAGCAGGGGGCCCATCAAACCGTATGTAATTCCTCCGATTTGACCCGCAAAATTTGGCAGCAGGATAATGGTTACAGGATATATTGCGAGAAAACCAAGTATGGAGATCCCCATCATATAGATGAATGTGAGTATCGAAAATTCAAACTTTTTGAAGTACACAATCATAGCCACAAAGAAGATGGCCAGCAGATTGAGAAGATGAACCCCAATTCCAATACCAAACATATAGGCAATAAGAACAAGCCAGCGTTCAGAGTAGGGTTTATCGTGATTGGCAGACCATTGAAGAGCCATCCAAACAACAAGTGCCGTAAAAAACATGGATGACGCATACATCTCTGCTTCAACCGCATTAAACCATTGTGTGTGTGTAACGGTAAATGTGAGTGATGCAAACAGTCCACCGCCATAAAGGCCAACAAGATCAATGAAACTCATTTTATCGGCCGATCCGCGCCATTCCGTAATCAGATTTACAACAATCAGGTAAAGCAGCATAATGGTGAACGATGAAGCCACAACACTGATCATATTGATACTGAGAGCCACATATTCGGTTGGAATAAACATCGAAACAACCCTGCCCACGATTGCAAAAAAGGGTGAACCCGGTGGGTGGGCAATTTGAAGAGTGTGAGAAATGGCTATATATTCGGCGGGATCCCAAAAAGAGGCGGTAGGCGCAACGGTGAGAGTGTATATAATAAATGCATAAGTAAAACTGATGGTGGCAAAAAATATATTCCGCGTTTTATGCTGTGCGAAAATTGTTGAAAAATTCATGCTCGGCTTTTACAGTTACGTATTAATTATCTGTACGATCTCAGCGTCAGTTTTAAGGGTTTTAAACGATGAATCGGAAAACTTATTTCTAATAAAATCAGAACAGGCTAAGATACCGAATCAGCCCCTGAAAGCGCAATCTTTATTCAGCAAGTGAAGTTTTCTTAGCAGCAAATAAATCAGATGATTTATTAATTCATGCAACAAACGGTTGTATAAAAGTTGAAAAATGGTTATCAACGGTGCGTAGTTTTTCATGAAAAAAATGATTACATGAACAGAGGATCTAAAAGTACCGGCGAACGCTTTGCAACAAAATGGGGGCTCATTTTAAGTGTACTCGGCATTGCAGTGGGTACGGGAAATATCTGGCGATTTCCAAGAATTGCAGCTCAAAACGGAACTGAAGATGGTGCCGGCGCTTTTCTAATTGCATGGATTGTGTTTCTCTTTATCTGGTCTATTCCTCTTATAATAGCTGAATATGGAATTGGGCGAAACGGGCGTAAAGGTATCATCGGCTCGTACATAAAAATGGCGGGTGAGCGATTTGCCTGGATGGGAACTTTTGTAGGATTTGTGGCCACTGCCATTATGTTTTACTACAGCGTAGTTGCAGGCTGGTGTGCCTATTATTTGATTGAATCGATTATCTCAGCACTGCCTCAGAGTGTGGAGGAGGCAGATGTGGTTTGGAACGGATTTCAAAGCTCAACCCTTCCATCCGTTTTCCATGCGTTGATGATTTTTCTGGGGGGGCTGATTATACTTAAAGGTGTGAAAAGCATTGAACGTATTAATATGATATTGATACCTTCTCTGCTTTTAGTGCTGGTAATTTCTCTCATTAAAGCACTCAGTTTGCCGAACAGCGGGGCAGGGGTTTCGTATCTTTTCACTCCTGATTGGGCCACACTGAAACAGCCCGGTTTATGGCTTGAAGCGCTCACCCAAAATGCCTGGGATACCGGCGCGGCCTGGGGATTGATTCTTACGTATGGAGCTTACATGCGCAAGAAAGATGATATAACCATAAGTGC
>SLJB01000129.1 GCA_007135335.1 Balneolaceae bacterium | reverse complement strand
TGTTGAAGAAATATCAAGCGGTGAGCTTCCAAATTCCCGGAGTTCTGAATCTTGTGCAGACAGAGGAGCTGCAGTGATCAAGGCAATGAAAAAGCAAAAAATGAGTTGAAATCTCATAACCCGAAAATAATACCGCATGTTCACCCAAACAAACCGGAAATAGCTCCACCATCGTGGCTAATGGTTTGCCCTGTTACGTACCCGCTGTTGGCGGATAGCAGCCATGCGGCGAGTGATGCAAACTCCTCAGCTTTGCCCATGCGGCCTACAGGAATATTTTTTTCCATTTCAACTTTGGCATTATCATATGAGATGCCTCTTGCACTGCTGTTATTTTTGATAACACGCTCGATGGCCGGAGTTTCGTGTGAACCCGGTGCCAATACATTTACCGTAACACCTTTATTAGCCACCTCAAGAGCAAGTGTTTTGGCGAAACCCGTAACACCGGCACGGAAAGCATTGCTCAAACTTAACGTAGGCAGAGGCTGCTTAACAGATTGGCTTTCAATAAAAAGCATTCTTCCGTAACCGCTCTCTACAAAAATTGGTGCAAGGCGAAGTGCCAGGTCAATTTTCCAGCGCATTACAAGTTGCCATGCCGAATCCCAGTCGTCCATATTGGTCTGCAGCGGTGTGCCGGTTGGCGGTCCGCCTGAGTTAAAAAGTATTCCATGGGTGGTCTCTTTTGTAGCGGCGGTTTCAATTTTATCGAGAGTTTCGCTGTAAATCAGGCTGCCTTCCAGGAATTCAACACTGTCTGTGAAATTGCTGAATTTTTCACGAAGCAAATCTCCCCGCCTGGCAACGGCCACAACGTTTGCTCCCTCAATTAATAGTTGCCGGGTAATAGCTTCACCAAAACCGCTGCTTGCACCACATACAATAAAACGCTGATTTTTAATTTTTAAATCCATGGTTTCTCTTTTCTGATTTAGTAGATATTAAGTTTATTAAAGAATAAACCTTCTGGCATCGATTTTCTTATTTAAGCCATGCAACTTTTTGCTCTGAGTCGTGCTCCATTCCAAGAATATTACGATACAGTTTCGGTCGCCTTGCCTTTTTGTATCGATTACCACCTGCATCATTTAGTTTTTTTGCTGTAATCGTAGCTGTTACAACATCATCACCTAAAATCCGGCACTCTGCAATAATATCACCGAAAGGATCTATAATCATGGAGCAGCCATTTTTCAATTGGTTATGATCCATACCGATTGGATTTGAAAATATCACGTAAGCGGCATTGTCATAGGCTCTGGCGGGGAGCCATTTCATCAGCCACTGCCTTCCTTTTAGTCCGTCGAACTCAATTCGTAAAGAAGTAGGATCAACATCTCTGTTTTTCCAAAGTTCAGGATCTACAAAACCGGCACCCGGCCGGGTTGAGGGTGTACACATGGTTACGTGGGGCATAAAAATAATATCTGCTCCGAGAAGGTTTGTAGCCCGTACATTTTCTATGATGTTGTTATCATAGCAAATTAAAATTCCGCAAGTCCATCCATTCAGCTCAAAGGTAGTGTACTGATTACCCGGAGAGAGGTATTTGCTGATGAAGGGATGCATTTTTCTATAGCTTGCAACAAACCCATTTTGGTTAACACAGATATAGGTATTGTATAGTTTCCCATCTGAATCTTTTTCGAAAAGACCGGCAAGTACGGCTATATTGTATTTTTTTGCGATTTCAATCAATGCCTTTACACTGTCACCGTCAGGTACGGGTTCGGCAAGATTCAGCATTTCAGCCTCAGAAAGTGTTTGTGCAATTGTATAGCCTGAAATACAGCATTCGTGAAATGCAATTACATCAACTCCCTCTTGGGATGCTTTTCTGCTCAAATCATCAATAACACTCAGGTTGTAAGTTTTATCACTGCTTTTGTGTTCGAACTGCGCGGTCGCGATTTTTATATTTTGCATTCTTGAATCTAATCAGGGTCAACTTTTTTAATTTTTCAGCAGGTGAAATCAATCTGATATTAGCTGAAACCGGTATACCAATCTATTGAAAGTAACTATCAATTTCCTGTTTTCAGGTAAGAAAGCATGGTTTTAAAAATGAGTCTATATCACCTCATCACACAAAATTCAGAGTGTTGAATTTAAAATGAATATCATCTACTATTAAAAAAAGAAGTGCTTCTCTTAAATAATAAATCGGGGACTCAATGGAAGCAAAAGGAACGGAATTTTATTCGCGTGCATATCTCTATTTTCTATTAGCTTTTTTGGTTACTATAGCCGGTTTTTTTCCATCCTATTTCGGAAGGCTTGGCGATACCGGGGCTGCTCATCACTTCCATGGAATTACAGCTACACTCTGGATGGTATTGCTGGTTATTCAACCACTTCTTTATAAATTGAATCTGATGAAGTGGCACCGGCGGATTGGCCGCTCCTCGCTTATACTTGTGCCAATGATTGTAATCGGCGGATTAATCATGGTTCATTACATGCTGAATGATCCCAGATATCCCGGGATTTTGGCTTACCAGCTTGGTTTTATTGACTTTTTTGTGATTGGCCAGTTTCTGCTGTTTTATATTCTTGCACTGAAAAATGTGAGGAATGTTCAGTATCACGCCAGGTACATGGCGTGTACTATATTTGGCCCGATCATCCCGGCAACAACCCGTTTATGGCTTCATACAGGCATTGCAGGTACTTTCAGCATGTCGCTTCATATTAGTTATTTTCTCATTGAGGCAATCATTGTTCTTTTACTCGTGGATGATTACAGAAAAGGAAAAATTCGTCTGCCCTATATATTGGCATTGGCTTTAACAGTTCTTCAGCATGTAATGATGATATATGCCGGTAACTGGGCATGGTGGCAATGGCTGATGGGTCTCTATGGCACATTATAGAGTGTTTACAGCCATAATTGTAAGGCTAGAAATATCACTCAAATAATTGCAAAGATTTAGATATAAGCATACTCAATGCTTATCCGGATACTTATATAGAAGGAAGAGATTATAGAGCACCGGTATTATCGGAAGCTTTTATTTTAATGTCTATGCAATGTAATTGTAAACGAAGTGCCCTCATTAACTTCACTTGCCACTTCTATGGTTCCGCCCATTGCTCTTATATGATTGTATACTAAGTATAGGCCAATTCCTTCACTATCTTCGTTATTGTGAAAGGTTTGATTGAATCCAAAAATCTTGCCCTTTGCTTTATCCATATCGAACCCAACACCATTATCTGAGAAAATAATCTGTTGGACTTGATCTGCCAACTTTGTCTCAATTAATATGTGTGGTGAAATACCGGGTCGGGCATACTTAATTGAATTTGTGATCAGATTTAGAATAATACTTTCCAAATAAGTGCGATTAAATAGAATAGTATCAAACCCTTCTAAATGAGTTTCAATTGTTGTGTTCGAACTCTTTATGATTGATTGTATAGACTGAATAACAGAAGATAAAGATTCAGCAATATTAATAGGCTCAATTTCGCCGGCTATATCTTCAGAATACTTAAATGTATCAATCTGTTTCTCCAGCATAGTCCTCATTTTTTCAGCACTAGTTTTAAGTAGACCGAAAAGGGTTCTGGTTTCCTCATCTGAAATCTTAGAAAGATCTAAAATGCTTAGAATACTGATTAAATTTCCCAATGGTGATCTCAGATCATGAGAGGTAGAGTAGGTAAGCTTTTTTAAATCAAAATTCTTTTTGGTGAGTTTTGACAATTGCAAATTTCGATAATCAGCCAATTTTTTACTGTGAGTAATATTCTTTGCAACTGCATAAACCAGTTTTAACTCTACAACAGGTATTGATGTCCACGACACCCAAATAGCTTCTCCGCTTTTTGAAACATATCTGTTTTCGAAATGTAGTAATGGAGTGCCATTCAGGATTTGCTCACGATAGCTTGCTGTAAGTTCCCGATCATCTGGGTGAATAAATTCACTGATTGGTTTATCAAATAGTTCTACTTCCGAATAGCCAAGGAGATTTATCAGGGCGGGATTTACTTTCTTAAAATATCCGTCAAAGCCTGCGATACATAACAGATCAGCTGAGATTTCGAAAAAAAGTTCAAGATTGTAATTGGTATCTGTATGATTCGAATTAGTTTGCATATATATCGTAACGTATTCCGGAAAAGTGATATGAGAAAACAGTTTCGAAAGTTTTCAACCGGTCAGATAATAACGAATATTCGATTACCATTAGTAATGCAGGGTAAAACAGTACAATAAAGAGGGTGGCATTAAAACTTTCTCAGGTAATCAATATTGTTCAGATATTTTTCTTGTCTTTCAAGAAAAAAAGCGGGGGCATATTCAAGCAGGGCGCGATACAGATAGTGCTTAAGCGGGTTTCGGGAGTGAGCTGCTACACCAAATTTCCAGGAATTGTTTACAATAAAAGAAACTTTATTCTGCCTTAGATCCTGATATTTTTGAAAAGCTTGCTCCGGATTTGAAGGGTATGCTTTTAGGCAAAATGAAAGACAGACCGCATCTTCAATAGCCTGACATCCTCCTTGTGCAAGATTCGGTGTTGTTGCATGAATTGAATCCCCAATAAATACGATCCGGTTGTGATGCCATGGACGGTTGGGCGATCCGAGATCATTCATATCATTCCGAATGGTTCTCCCACTATGCTGAATCAAATTCTTAAATGTTGGATGAAAATTCTGAAACAGCCCGAGGAGCTCATTTTTCACTTCATCCGGGTTATCTACGCCTCCGGGTGGAGCGGGCTTCACAGCAAGCCAAAACATCTCTTTTGAGTTATATGGTATAGTTAGGAACCGAAGTCCTTCATCCCAAACTTCAATATAGGCATCTTTCAGTATTCCGGGATTTTCAACAGTTGTAATTCCTCTCCAGATGGTCTGATTGATATACCTGATGCTTATATCCGGAAATATGGATCTCCTCACGGCAGAATGGATGCCGTCTGCTGCAATAATTAATGGAGATGTAATGGATGCTCCACTGTCAAAATGAATTATGGCGGAATCAGAATAGCTTTGAATGTCTGACACCCTTTTGGAAAGGTGAATCTTACTTTTGGGAAGTTTGCTCTTTAGAATATCAATCAGCACTGCCCGGTGAATACAAACACCGGGTGAGTCTGCAGGTAATTTACGCCTGATATTGAGTTGCTTATCAGTAAGATACAAGTGTTTGATATGGAAACTGTTTGCCTTGATTTCATCTTCAAGATCCAGCATATCCATCAATTTGAGAACGCCTTTCGTCAGGCCAATTCCAGCGCCTACTTCAGTCAGCTCAGGAGCCTGTTCATACAGTTCAAAATCTATCCCGGCTTTTTGAAGTGCATTGGCCATAGTCAGGCCGCCAATTCCGCCGCCAATAATTGTGGGCTTTAATTGATATATGCTGTTCAAAAAAATCAGTTTAAAAAGTCAACTATTCTTGATATCAGCCAATTTCGAAACTCATCCGAGGCTGGCGAATAGTGATTCATGTTTTTGATTTGTTAATTTTAACCATCAGGGAAAAAATATACCCGATTTAACATCGGAATTCCGGCAAACTAGTGGCGGATTTTCTGAGTGCCCCGCAATTAATATATTATTGGCATCAATTGTTGTTATTAACACTCGTTAACTTACCGGTACTATTATTTTACTTAAAAAGATTTTGTTCAATTCAATAAGAATCCGTTTGCCTTATTCACTATTAGATAATCTTTACTTACCTGCCGTGATGTTTTGCAATTTCTTCATCACTCAGCCTCAAAAATTTGGCTGCATTGTTGTAAAGAATATCTCTTTTTTGATCCTCAGATAAAAACGGTGCATCGAGAATGATATTTACCGAGCGTTCAATCACCCCGGGCCAAACCATTTGATCTGAACCGAACATCACCCGTTTCCCAAAACCGGCCTCAACAATCCCCTGCAGATAGCGATAAAAAGCATTACGCGGTTGAGTGAAAATGATAACACCCACATCAACGTAAACATTGGGATGAGTATAGAGCACGGCAAGCAGATCATCAAGCATTGGGTAACCTGCGTGCATCAAATAAATTCTGAGGTTAGGGTATTTGATAGCTACTTCCTCAATAGTAAGAGCACTGTGATGCGCAGCACGGTAGTTGGGAAATCCAAGATATGGAGTGCCCGGAGGCCCGGTTCCTACATGAATACCCACAGGGATATCAAGCTCTTCGGCGAGTGCCCAGTAGGGTTCAAGCTGCGGGTCGTTGGGTAATATTCCGCTATACTGAGTTACGACTTCTCCTAAAACGGCAAGTTCTCCTTTTTGATGCAATTCCCGTAGTTGTTCGGGAGTTGGTGTGTTAGAGTGAATTCTGAAATGATATCCCGGAATAAATCTGTCAGGTGCTCTCTCTATCCACTGTTTCATAATATTTTGTGGGCCGCTCAGCACTCCAATTATGTTCAGTCGTTCCATCACTTCAATTGTCTGCTCCATAATTTCCTCATCAGTTTCAGGTGACCAAACGGGATCTTCACATGGAGGATTCTTAAGCATGTGCATAAAACTATCCACCACAGTTTGCCCTTCCGATACGGTAGGGAAATTCTCAATCGGCACACACATGGCTACAGGTGGAGGACCCTGGTCATGTGCCTGAGCAGAATGTAAATGGACATCTATAATAGGTGCGGTTTGTGCTTGAAGGTATAGAGGAATGGCAGTGATTACCACAGCCAACAATATATTTTTCATAGAAATATTTTAGGTTAGGTTGATGACTAAATGAAACTGAGCCCGGCTGTATTGCTGATCCGTTGAGAATAAATAGAGGTAAACTAAAACTTCAAGATAGTTTCTAAGAACATGATATGATATTACAATAAATAATTAATAGATCAATATAAATTGCATAGTAAAATATAATATAAAAACGATTGACGTATTGATTTCCTGATAAATCATGAACACGTCATTAATTATATTATCAGCTTGGAGTATTGATATATATCTGGTTCATTTTGTGAATATTTATTTGTGGCAGGGGGATAAATAATGCATTTTAAGATATTGATTGTATATAGTTAAGCATCGTTATGTCTTGCAGAGATAGCAGGAGTAAACAGATGAACAGCAAAATTCAGCCCGTACCAAATTACCTATTTCGAAAATCAGGGGTTTAACATCTACCCGCTAGTGGTTTATTAAATCTGATGTTAGCTAAATCAAGGTTTTTATATGAATTGCGATGATATATACCGGGGTATAAAATTTCTTGGTTCAGTACTTATCATTTGGTTTCTAGCGATTTTACCTGCTTTTGCACAAATCAATGAACCCATTCCCATCACACGAATATCAGAACCCATTATTCTTGACGGATTAAGTAACGAGCCCGCATGGGATCAAGTAGAACCTTTTCCCATGACCATGTATGAACCGGTATTTGGCCTGCCGCCATCAGAGCGCACCGAGGTGCTTGTAGCTTATGATGATGAATTTATGTACTTCGCTTTGCGCGCATTCGACTCAAATCCGGATGGCATTCGGGGGAATATTCTCTTCAGAGACCGTTTTGGAAGTGACGATTATTTTGAGGTAATGATCGATACGTTTAATGATAATGAAAACTCTTTGGTATTTACCACAAACCCGGCAGGAATCAGGCGGGATTTAGCTATATCCCGGGATGCAACAGGGTCTCCCGGAAGCTGGTTAAATGTTGATTTTGATACATTTTGGGACGTAGAAGTGACCGTAAATGATGAAGGCTGGTTTGCAGAGATGCGTATTCCTTTTTCCAGCCTTCGGTTTCAGGCTGATGGTGCTAATGTTGTAATGGGGCTGTCGCTTCATCGTATCATTGTGAGGAAAAATGAACTTTCTACCTTTCCGGCTATCGAACCCAATGCAAATTTTGCTTTTCTAAAACCATCCCGGATGCAGAAGATTTTGCTCGAAGATGTGGAAAGTCAGCGTCCGGTTTATATCAGACCATACGTACTCGGTGGATTGGAACGAATGGCAGCTTTTCAGCAAGAGAGTGATGAATTTGGGCATAATTCAAGCAGAATGGCAGAAGCAGGATTAGATGTTAAATATGGGCTTACTAATAATCTGACTCTTGATGTAACACTAAACACAGATTTTGCCCAGGTAGAGGCGGATGATCAGCAGGTGAATCTCACACGATTTTCACTTTTTTTTCCGGAAAAGAGGCAATTTTTTCAGGAAAGAGCAGGATTGTTTGAGTTTAGCACAGGTGGGCAAAGCAGACTTTTTCACAGCCGCCGTATTGGGTTAACGGATGATGGCCAGATAGTAAGGATTATAGGTGGAGCAAGGGTGGTGGGTCGTGCAGGTCCGTGGGATATTGGTTTCCTGACCATACAAACGGATAAACGGGGAGCTCTGTCTGCCGAAAACTTTGGAGCAATCCGGCTAAGGCGGCAAGTATTTAATCCATATTCATACGCCGGTGGAATGGCCACCAGCCGGATTGGAGTGAATGGTGAATATAATATTGCTTATGGGTTGGATGGATCGTTCAGGCTATTTGGAGATGATTACCTTACGTTCCAGTGGGCACAAACATTTGATGTGCAAGATGATATTGAAAGAGGTTCTAGCCCCTCTGAAAGCGGCAGGTTTTCGGGTCTTTTTCAGAAACGCCTTCAGGATGGTTTCGGTTACAGCAGTGGGTTTGTATGGTCGGGGCCCTACTATAACCCCGGTATGGGTTTTATTCAGCGGTCAGATTTTTCACAATTCAGTCAGGAGCTTTCATACACTTGGCGAAAAGGAGATGATTCGGCATTTATCTGGCATAAACTACTTGTAAATGCAGAAGCATTTTACAGAAATGATGATTGGACAGCCGAAACTTTTCAATTTGGCCCGGAGTGGAGTTTTTCATTGAAATCCGGTGCGGAAGGCAGCCTCGGTTTTGAGATGGTTTACGAAGATCTTCTATTCCCATTCTTTCTTGATGAAGATGTTTTTATTCAGGATGGTAATTACACCTTTTATAATTTCAACGCAGGATATACCATGTCCCGTACAGGTTTAGTGCGAATTGGTGCCAACATTGAGGCGGGTAGTTTTTTTGATGGAGAGCGATTTTCCCTCTCCATTCGCCCAACCTGGAATGCATCGCCGCATCTGGAAATAGAAGGCTCTTACATGTATAATTATGTTCGTTTTTCTGCACGCGATCAGATATTTAATTCTCATTTGGCTAGAATTCGTTTTGGCATTCCACTCAATACTCAGGTATCAACAAATATTTTTGTTCAGTATAACAGCGCAGGAAACTCCTTTTCGACCAATGCGAGGTTTCGCTACAACTTCAGCGAAGGGCACGATCTGTGGGTTGTATACAATGAAGAGATGCACACTCAGAGACTAATAGCAATCCCGGAAATGCCAAGAAGTTTGTTTCGCACATTTATGGTAAAATACACATATACATTTATTATCTAAGACAAATACCCATTTCCGTATAGCAAGCATCTCTGTTCTTGGAGCTGTACAGAATTTTCAAAATACTTCTATATAAAACTGAATCAAACACTTAAGAGATCATCTGATTTCCGACAGGCTGAGGTAATGTTTTATAAAGTTAATACAGAATTTATACTGAACTAACCGAAAATCAACGTATATTTAAGGCTGTCTGTTTTTCCATTTATGTTACGCCCTGGATTAAAAGCAGGCCTACAGAGAAAATTAATCTTCAAAAATTAACAACGGGTAATATCGTTAGTTAATAAATCAACTTTATGACACAAGACATACGAAATATTGCAATCATCGCTCACGTAGATCATGGTAAAACCACTCTGGTAGACCAGATGCTACGTCAAAGCGGAACTTTCAGAGAGAACCAGTTAGTGGCTGAACGAGTGATGGACTCCGGCGACCTTGAAAAAGAGAAGGGAATTACTATCAGTTCCAAGAATACAGCCATCAATTGGAAGGGCACGAAAATCAATATTGTGGATACACCCGGTCACGCTGATTTTGGAGGCGAAGTAGAACGAATTCTCAAAATGGTGAATGGCGTGATTCTTTTGGTTGATGCTGCCGAAGGTCCTTTACCGCAGACAAAATTTGTACTTAGAAAATCACTTGCTTTAGGCTATAAACCCATCGTGTTGATAAATAAAATTGACAGGAGTGACGCACGTCCGGATGAGGTACTGAATATGGTTTTCGATCTGTTTGTTTCACTCGATGCAGATGATGAACAGCTTGATTTCCCCGTTCTCTATGCGATAGCTATTAACGGCATAGCAAAAACTAATCTTGAAGATGAAAATGACAACTTAACACCCCTGTTTGATAAAATTGTTGAACACATTCCATCGCCGGAACAGATTGTTGATGCACCTTTCAAAATGCTTGTAAGCAATGTTGACTGGAATGATTATGTTGGCCGTATTGCAGTTGGAAGAGTAGAGCAGGGTACCATTAAAACAAACCAGGAAATTGTACTTCTTGACAGAAAAGGAAAGCAAAAAGCGAAAGGGAAAGCTACCAAGTTATATACCTTTAACGGTTTAACTCGTGAGCCTGTAGATGAAGCTTTAGCAGGTGATATTTTTGCAATGGCAGGCTATGATGCAGTTGAAATTGGAGATACACTCACGGATATTTCTGATCCCACAGCCATTGAGTATTTCGATATAGATCAGCCAACAATGGCTATGTATTTTCGGGTAAACAACTCCCCGTTTGCCGGCCGTGAAGGAGATTATGTTACATCAAACATGATCAAAGACCGTCTCAATAAAGAAATTCGTACAAATGTATCCATTCGTGTAGAACCTACCGATAACCCTGACGTGTTTCGGGTAGCAGGCCGGGGTGAACTACAGCTATCAATACTAATTGAAACCATGCGGCGTGAAGGATTTGAATTTGCGGTTTCAAGACCAGAAGTACTTTTTCGTGAAATAGATGGTGATTTGCACGAACCGTTCGAAGAAGTAGTAATTGATGTTAGTACTGATTATAGCAACAAAGTGATTGATAATCTTCAGAAGAGAAAAGGTATCATGACCTCAATGGTACAGGAAGGAGAAAATAATCGCATTGAATTTAAAGTACCATCACGTGGCCTGATAGGATTTCGTGGCGAAATGCTCACAGAAACCCGTGGTACCGGAATCATGCACCAGCAATTTAATGAGTACGGTCCTTATGCCGGTGAAATTCCGGGAAGAACAAGAGGTGCTCTTATTTCCCTTGAACAAGGCGATGTAACTCCTTACGCACTGGAAGGCTTGCAGGATCGCGGACAATTTATTGTAGAGCCCGGAGACCCGGTTTACATGGGCCAGGTAGTTGGCGTAAACAACAGGGCGGATGATATGGTGATTAATGTGGTTAAAAAGAAAAATTTAACCAACCACAGGGCTACTCAAACATCAGATTCTGTTAAAATCTCGCAGGCAAAAAGAATGAGTCTCGAACAATCTATAGAATTTATCGACAGAGATGAGCTGCTTGAAGTAACTCCGAAAAGTTTACGGATCAGAAAACTCTATCTGGATCATAATGACAGAAAACGGGCAGAGAAAAAGAAAGAGCTTGTATAAGGCGGGAATTGATTTTTGATCTCTTCTGTTTTTAAAGCATGAAGAATTTCAATACCAATCGTGTTTTCAGGTACAATAGTCATGACCCGAATCCTGATGGAGAATATGTTCTCTATTGGATGCAGATTAACCGCAGATTTCATTACAATTTTGCATTGGAATATGCTGTTGGATGGGCAAATAAACTCAATAAGCCTCTATTAATCTTAGAGGCTTTCTCCTGCGATTATCCCTGGGCAACGGATAGATCGCATACGTTTATGATGCAGGGCATGAAAGAGCATTTGGATTATGCTGATGATAAAGATCTGAATTACGTTCCATTCATTGAAAAAGAACCCGGGCAGTATAAACAATTGCTATTTCATCTTGCCGCGGATGCATCGGTATTAATTACAGATGAATACCCCGTTTTCATTATGCGGGAGCGCAACAACGCCTATCCTGAAGAGCTGAAAATACCTTATATATCCGTTGATAGTAACGGTATTATTCCGTTGGGTGTTACCAAAAAAGACCCCTACAGTGCTTATCTTTTTCGGAAAATAATGCAGAAAAAATTTATTGAAGCATATACTAATCCACCCATAAAGAACCCTTTAGAAAAGCTTGATAATACAAGCACTATTCCATTATCTGACACGATTTTTGAGAACTTACCTGACTCCCGGGGTGCACTAAACGATATTTCAGCAAGTATCGAAAGTCTTGAAATTAATCATCATGTAAAACCCATTGAATGGCATGGTGGAAGGCATGCAGCATTGGGCATGCTTGGACAATTCATAAAAAATGGCCTTTTGGTTTACGATGAAAAGAGAAACCATCCGGATGAAAACAAGACCAGTAACCTAAGTCCATGGTTACACTTTGGGAAGATTTCAGCCTTTGAAATTGTACAACATGTACTGCAACATCAGCCTGAAGGTTGGGATTTAGATAAAATTACGTATAACAACGGTTCCACCGGCGGTTTTTTCAATGGTGATCCAAACATAGACTCTTTCTTGGATGAGTTGATAACATGGAGAGAAGTAGGGTTCCACTTTGCTCATCACAGAGATGATTACGATGAACTTGAAAGCCTGCCGGACTGGGCACTTACTACAATAAATAAGCACCGGGAAGATCCGCGTGAATGGAACTATAATTATGATGATTTGGCTAATTCAAAAACACATGATGATATTTGGAATGCCGCTCAAACTCAACTTCGGGAAACAGGAATTATGCATAATTATTTACGCATGCTATGGGGTAAAAAAGTTATTGAATGGACTCCAGATCCGGATACTGCACTCAAATATTTAATTGATTTAAACAACACGTACGCCATTGATGGGAGAGACCCAAACAGTTATTCCGGAATATTCTGGTGTTTTGGGCGATTTGACAGGGCCTGGCAAGAACGTCCGATATTTGGGAAATTAAGATATATGACAAGCGACAGTACCCGAAAAAAAGTTAAATTAAACCAATATCTAAATACATACGGTTCACAAAAAACACTTCTCTGAATTACGTTAAATAATGAGATATAGTTAAAATCTCAATATTGTGATATGATAGGAACAAGAACAGATCAACGTGCATAATTGCAGGTATTCTATTGATCTATTTGATGGCAATTGCTGCAGCGATGTTACATAAAATGTTTATTTAAAGAAATCAAAGCTGACGAATGATTTCAGTGACGAGTCTCGCGAAATCATCTTTTCGTTTCTCAGCAGCTTCTTTCACTTCAGAATGATCCAGTTTTGCTTTTGTGACTCCGGCTGCCATGTTTGTAACGAGTGAGATTGCAGCAGCTTTTAAACCCAATCGTGAAGCTTCGAGTAACTCAGGAGCAGTACTCATGCCAACCACATCTGCACCAAGTTTTCTAAAAGCACGGATTTCAGCTTTAGTTTCATAATTTGGCCCTTTCATATATAGATATGATCCCCTTTGGATATCAAGACCGGATCCGGCTGCAATCATTCGAACTTCATCCGCCACTGCATATAGGTCATAAGAAAACTGTTTGGAGGGGATGGCATTTATTTTGTGGAAAAATCTGAAAATGTCATCAATAATCATCAAATCTCCTACATTAAAACTGGTGTTTATAGCGCCTGCTGCGTTTGAAATAATTAACTTTTTTGCTGAAAAAGCACTTGCTACATGAACAGGAAGTACAGTTTTTAAAAACTCGTGGCCTTCATAGTGATGAAATCTGCCTGAAAAAGCAATAGTGGTTTTGCCGGCAACAGAACCTTTCAAAAGTTCACCTGAATGCCCCTGAACCGAAGTTTCAGGAAAGTGGGGAATCTCATTGTAAGAAAATTTGATCGGTTTTATTATGGATTCAGCAAAGTTCCCCAATCCGGACCCAAGTATCACAACTGTATCAATCTCATTAGGGAACCCATTTTTTATAAGAAAATCTTTTATTTCAATGACCTGTTCCGGAATTCTCATAAGCCTATTTTTTCAACTGTATAACCTGATTTGTTGTCAAATTCGGTGAGTTTAAACATCGGAAAATCTGTTTCATGATATGCTAAAATAATATGTTCATTTTTGCATGCAAACTGTTTTAACTCTTCCCGGGCAGCCATGCTTTGTTTCGGGTTAAAATCATATTTCGCGGCAAAGTTTCTGTTGATTGAAATTCGGCGCCCAATCACATCTCCTGCCATTAAACATCGTAAGGATTCATCATTAAAGAATAGTGCCTGATGATGCTCGGTATGCCCGCCAATGGTTCTGCTCCGAACATTTTCAATGGGTGATATTTCATCTGAAAGAAACTGTATGTTTGCCATACTGTCGATAAAGTGGAAAAAATCACGATGTAATTCAGATTCTTCATCAATAAGTGCGTAAAGTTTTTGCCACCCTCTTTCAGAAACCCATATTGCAGCATCAGGAAATGTGAGTTCCCAGTAACCATTTTCACGATTTGCAAGTCCCCCGAAATGGTCAAAATGCAGATGACTGATAAAAATATCTGTTATTTCATAATCAGAGACATTTTGTTCAGAGAGGTTTTCAAGTATGGTTTCTATTGTTGTGTTTTCTCCAAGCACTTCGCCCAACCCGGCATCAAACAGAATGTTTTTTTCTTCTGTTTGAATTAAGAATGGATTTATAGAGAGTTTTAACGCTCCCTTGCCCGGAGGGTCACTTTTTTCAATTCGATTAAACTTTTTATCAATAGCTACCGAAAACGTACCCTCGTATAGTGGTAATACAACAGACTTCTTCATGAAATTCGGAATAGATGGCTACTTTTTGGCTTCGAATTTTTCGTAAGCATCAATTATATCTCTAACCAGTTTATGGCGAACCACATCTTTCTGATCAAGATAAACAAAGGATATGCCTTCGATATTCTGAAGTATTTTTTGAATTGAAATCAGTCCGGATTGTTGCTTTTGGGGAAGATCAGTCTGCGTTACATCACCTGTAATGATTGCTCTGCTATTGAAACCAATACGAGTGAGGAACATTTTCATTTGTGTATTGGTGGCATTTTGAGCTTCATCAAGAATTACAAAAGCGTTGTTTAATGTACGGCCACGCATATAAGCAAGAGGAGCAATTTCTATAATATTTTTTGCAAGCTGGAATTCAAGTTTATCGAACTCAATCATCTCTTCTAAAGCGTCATAGAGAGGGCGGAGGTAAGGATCAATTTTCTCCTTTAAATCGCCCGGAAGAAACCCAAGATTTTCACCTGCTTCAACTGCCGGCCGTGCAAGAATAATTTTTTTAACCTTTCGCTCTTTCATAGCTTTAACTGCGAGAGCTACAGAAGTGTATGTTTTTCCAGTTCCGGCCGGGCCAATGGCAAAAAGTATGTCATTATTCACTGATGCTTTAACTATGGCCCGCTGTCCCGGAGTTTTTGCAGAAACAGCTTCACCTGTGTGGGTATGAAGTATAATGTCTCCTGTATCCGGATGAAATACTTCATCTTTTCTCTTGGCAGATGTACGTTCAATTCGGTTTGCCAGAGCAAGAATTGTTGTTACATCAGAAGAGTTTAAATCTCCCTTTTTAGAAGAAACCCTGATCATTTCCTGAATGATACTTTTGATAATTTCAACTTCTGCCCGGGGTCCTAATATTTTTACACGATTACCCCGGGCTGTAAGTTTTGATGCAGGAAAAACAGCATCCAGTTGCCGTAGATGTTTGTCATTTAATCCTAACAGAACTACCGGATCTGTATTTTCAATGAATATAGTTTCTTCTGTTATTTGTTGTGATGTTTCGATAGAAGTATAAAATTTAGATGAAAAAATTGATTATCAGGCAAGTTTTGCGGCTCCAGATCTGGCTAATAGAATCAAATCTGAAATTCGTTGAGGAATATAATCTGCTTTAAATACACTGCTTCCGGCCACTAACACATCCGTACCGGCTACTGTTAAACTTTTAATATTTTTCTGTGTTACTCCTCCATCTATTTCAATGAGAAAACCCAAGTTAAGTTCTTCCCGAATAGAGGCTAACTGGGTTACTTTTTCGATGCTTGATGGAATAAATGCTTGTCCGCCAAATCCCGGGTTTACACTCATAATGAGAACAAGATCTACCTCGTGAAGTATAGGGCGCAACAGTTCAATACTTGTTGCAGGATTTACAACAACACCGGCCATACAACCATTCAGCTTTATATTTTGAATAGTACGGTGCAGATGTGGACAAGTCTCATAATGTACAGAGATTAAATCTGCCCCCGCATCAGCGAAATCTTCAACAAAGTTATCGGGATCTTCAATCATCAAATGAACATCAAGAAATGCATCCGGTGCTATCTTTCGAACTGTCTTCACAACAGACGGACCATAGCTGATATTTGGCACAAAATGCCCATCCATAATATCGCAATGTATCCATTGTATTCCGGAATCTATGCATATTTGTATTTCGCTGCCAAGTTTTGAAAAGTCAGCTGCAAGGATTGAGGGGGCTAAAATGGGCAGATCAAAATTCATAGATTAATTTTCTTGAGATTGGTTATCAGAATCAGGTGGCGGTTGATTTGAAGTACTTGTAGTATCATCAATTATTGCGCCTTCTTCAACCTCCTCTCGTGCATCAAAGCGCTCTGCTACAATTAATAAAATAGATTCACCTTCTGTTAATTGTTCCTCTTTAGGTGAGTACTCTATTACAGTATTGGGTGTATGATCTCTACTGGGTTGAAAACGAATTTCACCTACCCGAAGTCCGGCACGAATAATGGCTTGTTGAGCTTCAGATAATCGCATGCCTTCAACATCAGGCACATTTACCTGTCGTGATCCCAGGCCATCACTTACTGCCAGATTTACTATCGTGCCGCGGGACACTGTATCACCCGGTGCCACCGATTGACGCAGAATAGTATTTCGAAATCGGGAAGACTCATAACTTCTGGTACCAACAACTAAACCATGATTTTCGAGTTGAATTTCGGCATTTCTCAAAGACATATTTACCAGATTGGGTACTACGGTTTGAGGCGTTACGGCAGTATTTACAGTTAAATAGATCTTTCGATTTGGTTTCACAATTTGTTTTGGAGCCGGTGCCTGATCTATAATATAATTAGCAGGATATACAGAGTTAGCTCTCCGATCGTGAACTTCATGACGCAGTCCGTATCGCTCCAGAAGTTCTTCAGCTTCTTCGAGCGAAAGCTTGGTTACATCAGGCACAGTGACCCCTTTGTTGTAATTGGTGTACTGTGGCATAATGAACAGATCAAATAAAATGGCAATTGATATAACCGCCGCCACAACAGATCCTAAAGCAAGGTAAAAGGTTTTACTGGTCAATAATTTTAGCAGTGATTTCATCGAATGGTGTACGTTATTAGTTCAAAATCTGTAGTTAAGAACAAGTAATTTTCCCGGGAGTACAGTTGAAGAAGCTTCTACACGATTTTGTTTCAGCTGTACAGTAAAATAAGCATCAAATGCGGAAATAACGTGGTTAGCAATTAAAAGTGATACAAAATATCCGCTTCGCCTGAAATTGTTGTTGAATTGGTCTGCAAATGCAACTCCATCATAAAATAGCTGGCTTGCGTACGCTCCATTCCGATCAACTCTGTATCGTTCATTAAACATTGAGCCAAGGTGTCCAAGATTATCATGGAATTCATCATAATCTCTCCAACCGGCCTGATACTGATAGTATTTAGCAATCAATTCATAATATTGTTGAGATCCGTAATCCGGTAAAACGTGAGAGAAATTACTTGCAGCAAAATCATCGGTTGTGATATAGGGGGTATTGCGCTCAACATTTCGAAGCACGCTTAAATCTATGCGGTTCCAGTCAGTTTTTGTATTAAAAGATGCCTCAAAACCCTGTAGCATCTGTGCTAGGTCATCAATATATGGATTACTGATCCCATGTACTTTGTGATATTCAATAAGCCAGTTTGAATATTGTACCACACTCCAGTTTTGATCAGCCCATCTCTCGTAGTTTCGCTCTCCCGATATACCACGATTCCGATAATCTATGGCCAGATAAATGGCTGTTGCTTCTACGGCAAGATAGAGTCCTGACCTCCACCAGTTTCCGTTGATCATTTGTCCGGTACCCGGCACAATCAATGAACTGAAGAAGGGTACAGCTGAGCTTTCATAGAATGATCTGTTTTGATTGTTGTAGCCGGTTGTACTGCTTCTGAGAAGTATAGGAGTGACTATGTGCAGGTCAATTCGGTCATAGCTTTCTTTTTCAAGAATAACGATTGATTGACGAGAGTCATCATTCTGTGTTTGAGAGATTAACTGTATGGGTAAGAAACACAGTAAAATAAACAGAATTGTTTTACTCATAGAACATCAAAATCGAAAGTTAAACCAAAATAGAATAAGACTTCCCTGCCATACTGAAACCTGTTTAGACCGGAGGTTGTAATAAAATCAGCCGGAAGAGTAACATCAAACTGATTAAAACCATACGTGGTATTAAGAAAAAACTTCATGGGGAAAAGATAGTAACTATTGAAAGAAAACCTTAACTCTGCACCAATTCCTGTTTTCATGTTGTTGCCAATTTCAAGCGGACCACCCCATCCATTTCCGGCTTCAAAAAAGAGATGTGCAAACATCTTATCGAGGGTGTAGGCGTTTATTTGCTTATTCATGGAGGTAAATATAGGCCACAATAAAGATGTTCTTGTAAAAAATGTTTGTCGTCCACCCAAGGCAAAGTAAGGATAGGACATCATTCCACCTAAGCCACCCGTGTAATCAAGATAGAAATAATCTTCCGGTTTGCTCAGGTATGAAAATCCCCTCGCAGTAATAAGAGCATTGGTTGATGTTGTGACCTCGAATCCATACCGGGCCCGCAGTTCCAGTGAGTGATTGCGGTCTCTTGAATATACCGGGGACAATATACCATCATTTATCTCAAAATCCTGCAGTAACCGGCCGGGCTGAAATCTATAAGTGAAATTTCCTTTGAGTCCTGTTGGGGCAATATCAGAGTGAATTGTTGGAAGAGTTGCATTTAAAATATAAGACGCAGAATATGTAGATCCTTTAAAATATTCCGATGTGGATCCGGGAATAAACTCATTAAATTCGCGTGAAAAGAATCCGTCAATATTTACACTGTAGGGTGAGTAAGATGCGCCAAGTTCGAGTAAACTCCAACGGTTCAGTTTACTTCGAAGAAAAAGATTTGCTTCCCAGATATTATAACGAATATCAATGGATCTCTCGGTTGGCAGGCAAGAAGTACATGGGAACTCCTCAATGGAAATTCCATTCCGAACATTTCGTACCATATTATAGAATTCAACACTGATGGTGGGAGACCAGCTTCGTTTGATGAATGGCAAACCGCGATAATCAATTAACAAAAACAGATCCCTGTCCAAATTATTCAAGCGGTTCGGTGAGATGAATTCTGAAAGTCCGTCTGCGGGAAGTGAACCCCAGCCAAAGAGTGCACCGCCAAAGATTGAGAATGATTCAGTAACATCTCTCGATTGAAAATAAGCCCCGGCTTTCATATCACGCCAAAGATTTCGGCCCAAATCACCGAAACGCCCCTCTGTTAGTAGCCGCGAATTACTGCCCCGCAATTTAGTGTAATTATCAAATCTGATTACCGGGTAAACACTTAACCCTGTGGTAGTTTCGGTGTAAGGCCTCCATTGCCACTCGGGCATATCTTCAGATATTCTGAACTGGATTGCTTCAGAACCACGCGACTCTTCAATTAAGTTTAACTCTGTTACTTGTTTATAGTGATTTACGGGCTGTATTTTCTCTGATGAAGAGAGCCAAGCATCAGCACCTATTTTTTTCCCTGAAAATTGACTCTCATGAAGTTTAGATATTTTATATCCATCAGCTTTGTACTCTGAAAAAAAGAGATCACCGTCAGTGAAAAATGGCATGAATGCACCACCCACTACATCCGTTATTTGTTCAATTTCGTCGGAGTTCAAATCCATTTTGTAGATGTTAAAAATGCCGGAAATGTCAGATGAAAAATAAACCGTGTGGTTCTTCGGGTCTATCCAGATATCTCGGTTATCGATTGAAGATTCTGGTAAAAGACTTACCATCTGATTTGTTTCCGGATCGAAGCGAAACAGATTCCGATTTTCGGTTGTGGCCATAGAAAGATAAATAGCATCACCATTTGGGCTCCAAACGGGAGCAAAGATTGTTTCACCGGATGAAAAATTAGTAAGTTCTGAAATTGAGTGATCATCCGGATTTACCAATACAAGATTTTGGGTTCCATCTTTCAGCTGCACGGCTGCGAGCTTTTCATTTTCGGGATGCCAATCCGGATCCTGAACACGGGCACTGAATGTGATTTTTTCTCTTCTGTTTTCAGGTAAATGATACAGGTATATGTCCTGATAGGTTTCGCCAAACTTGTTTTTACGCGCACGGCTGTACGCTATATTTTTTCCATCAGGTGAAAAGCTAAATCGGTTACTTATAAAATCAAGCGTTGCATTTGATTGCAGGCCATGAGAAACAGAGTATCCAGAGTTCTCATCAGATATTTCAGCTTCGCTGCTATCATCAATTTCTATTTCTTTGCCATCTTGAATAATGATTAAAGATGTGCGTCCATAATCACGATTTCTGTTCGTTAAATAGGCAAAGGTTCCGTCAATGCTGTGCTGAGGGTAAAAGTTAAAGAACCCGTCATCTTCAACAGAAACTGTTTCTGAGACATTTACACCAGATGTTTGATTCAGATAGTGTTCTCTGCGATCTGTTATCCAGTCAGAAAAAAGTATATGTGCCGATATTCCGGTTGTTTTTTCGATTACGTTGTTGAAGTTATTATATCCGGAAGTTCCTGCAGCGATTGATAAATCAGCAATAACAGATTCACCAAAACGATTGGTCAGGTACTTTGTGAAATTAAAACCCTGATTATAGATTGTTTCCCGCTCAAGAGCATTTTTCGACGTAAATGTCCCCATTTCATCTAAATGAAGATACGTATCAGATAGAATTCGGGTTCTGAGAATCATATCGCGATGAGAATCCCAAAAATCGAACAGGAAATCTTCAAGCATGTATTGAGCTGTTCCTTCAGCAAACCAAACGGGTATACTTACTCCTGAAATCGGGAAGGTTACAATTCCTTTTGGAAATCCATAAAGAATATCCGGCCTTCGCACATCTTCATAACTGAGCCACTGAAAATAAACAGCCGGAATTCGCTGGGTTCGTTTCATGGAGGCACCAAGCTGAACCATGTGGACGAACTCATGCGTTACTACATTCTGAAGCCATTGATGCGTTCCGCGTAGCGGTGTATCGAGTGCAGGTATCCAGATTTCAATTTTATTATCATAAAAAAAAGCAGCTCCATTTGAATAGTCTTCTCTGTCGCGTAGTATGATGCTTGTTTTTCTTGAGGGTTTATATCGATACAATGATGTGACCGGTTCATAAATTTCATCCGTAATAGAGGCTACTACCTGTGCGGTACGGCTGTTACCTTCCTGATAGTGCACCATAAAGTGATCTGTCTCGATTGTGTACCAGGGTAAATGATTAAACGGATAGTCAATTAAAGCTGGATCAATCTGTGCTGCTGATTTTTGAGGTGAGAGTACCACAACCAGTAACAGAATAATGAAGAAATGATATTTGAGAACGGTTTTCAATTATTTGGCGATAGCAATTTTTATAAGTTTCCGCTCTTTTTCAGAACCATATGTTGCTTCGAGCATTGCAAAATAGCCACCACTTGACCAGCTCGAGGTGTCAATCAAGATCTCTTCAGGAACCGAGCCCCTGCTGCGAAATTGATGATTGTAGATCAACCGACCACTCATTGTAGTGATTTTCAGGCTTATATCTGCAGGGTATCGTGTTTGAAAACGAATGTGAGTTTCATCACCTGCCGGATTGGGCCAGTTATAGGTTTCATCGGCGTTTAGAAGCGAGTATACAGGTTCAGGGGCTGCCTCTGATTGAATCCGTGCAGTAACTTTATTATTGGTAAAATTACCATAACCTGATCGCCATAAAATGTTACCAATTCCATGAAAATCCCAGATTTTTAAATCTCCCTGATGACTCAATGCAATGATCTTATTATCAAAAATCAATGGATTTACCGGCAGATTATTTTGTGTGGATACTCCACCCACATAGAGGGGGAAACCATTTACTAAGTTTCCATCAGGATCAAATGCATACAGATTTATAGAGTATGAATCCTGGCCTGCAACGAGTACTTCATATAACCCATTTCCGTTTAAATCTGCTATTAACGGTGTGCCGGTGAATTGAAAGCCTTCGGGTGGTTTAATCGGGAAATTAGTAAGAGTTGCCCCCAATCTGTTCTTACCTGAGAGAATACCATCGGAGGTTGTAAATAAAAAATCGGGATACCCATCCTGATTAAAATCTGCTATTGCCGGCCAATGCATGAAAGTATGATCAGCAATTTCTACAAATTCTTTAAAGTTATCTTTATCTGAATAGATAAGCAGCGAACCATCCAGCAATACATAAACAAGCAGTTCTCTTGCCGATATATCAATAATTCCTGTATGCGTTCTGTTGAATCGGGAACTGATTGGTGGCAATTGAATAATATAATTTGAGTTTGGAGAAGAAATAACCAGCTGATTATCGGCTATTTTCGATTGATAGCCGCGAACATACTCAGAGATTTGTGATGATATTCCAGTTTCAAAGACCTCAAAATTTTGAAGGTCAGCACGTATTGCAGTACCGTCAAAGTCGAGAATCATATTCTCGTGTGAACTAACAAAACCGGAATTGGGTGGAGTCTTAAAACTTCCAATACGGGCGATTTGGTTGTCTGCTGATGAGTAAACTTCCGTTTTCAGATTTTCAGCCTGAGGTTGAGGATATTGAGTTACTGTGAATATTTGAGAATTTGAATCTATAAACGGTTGTTGAATTGAATGAAATTGATGATCAATTTCAATAAAAGAACGTATATCCAGATCATAAAGAAGAATCCCATCACTTCCGGGCAGTAAGATGAATTTATTCTCTGAGTCAGATAACGGTTGTATTGCAAGGGGGAAGCGTGAATAATATGAATCGGTATTTTCTGTATAAGCAGTGATTGTAATATCTGAGCGTTCATCAAACACGGTATACAGGTTGTCGAAAGGGTTTACCGAACGTATTCGGAAGGATGCTTGCGGGAGATTATCAGAAAAATCGTACAGTTCAAAATAGGAGGGGGCACCGGAATTACTGTTGGTATTGGGTGTTGTATCCGGCCCGAAACGATTTTGATAGAGAACAAGACTGTCTGTTTGTGTGATTACAGTTGCATTATTTCCCGACCACCAAAAATCAAAAGCGGAGCCGTTCGATTCATTTTGACTTAAACCGATAGCCGTCGCTCTGCCAATATCCTGTGCACCATCGGCCTCCTTCAAATTTACACCGCGCCTGTCAGGATTGCTGTTTACACCCGTTCGCCCCAGATTTTGACTGATCACCGATTCATCAATATGCCAGATTAAAATTCCCCCATTCAACTCTCTTTCAGCACTTGATTGATCACCTGCATCAAATCCGCCGGGCAGAGCAAAGTCAAAGTTACTAACATTTATAATCACGCCGGGTTCAAGTAGTTCATCAAAACCGGGATCTCTGTTTATAAACCGTTCATCACGGTTTGTGAATTGTTGTGTAGTTAATGATCCATCAGGGCGGCGGATTGTAAGCTCAACCCCATTTTCATCGGGATCGCGATGCCTGTTTTCAACAAGGAAATATTCACTGTTTGAAATAGGAATTCTGGCAATACTATTCTCTTCATTCAAAGATGCAGCCGGCAGAGTAACAGTATTTTCAAAATTATACGGCAAGTGAAAAGGCTGAGCCCAGCCGAGGTGAATT
Source organism: Balneolaceae bacterium (assembly GCA_007135335.1). GTDB lineage: Bacteria > Bacteroidota > Rhodothermia > Balneolales > Balneolaceae > Rhodohalobacter. The sequence continues at coordinate 2,800 of SLJB01000129.1, read as the reverse complement.
TTTTCCCAGGCAGATAAACCGGGTGGAAAAAGCCCGTTAAATGAAAATATACCCGCACCATCCATCAATCCAAATCGGCCAATACCTGATTCTCCGGTATTTGTGTTAAAGAGATCCGGTAATCCAAGATGGCTTGCAATTTGTGCTGTAAGTAATCCATTAATTGAGAGCGGCAATACAAATTTTTGTCCGGTTACATCCTCGCCCGCCCGACTTAATGTTCTTGGAACAATCAGCGTATTGGTGACAAGAATGTTTCCGGCATCTATTTCAAAACCGGAAAAGGAGGGATCATTCAGAATATTTCGGAGTGCGTTATTTCCAAGATAAACGGAAGGAATATCCTGAGGCGTTTTATCCAGGCTGGTTCCTGTTAATTCTATATCTCTTCCAATACCGGCATGAAAAATCACAAATGCAGTGTTGTTATGATTCATTGAGGACAAAGAAAGGCTTCCATCCCGGGATACTAGCTCCCATACATCCTGCACCAGATTGCCTAAAGTTGATAAATCCGGATTTTCACCAATGGGGGAATATTCTGCCATCTCTTTATCGAGCCGGTAGATAGTTGGCAACAGATCATAATTAATATTCAGCCTGCCGTTTGATTGATGTTCAAAGTAGTTCTTTACAAACTCAAGATGTGCACGAAAGTAACCTTCGTCATGTGGCAGGGCATCAATTGTAGTACCGGGATCTTCAAGATAGGGGATGCTTCCGGTTTCGAATGTGCCATTGCCTGAGGTAAATCGGTTTGAGTCGGGCTGAAATTCAACCATCACCCCAATAATATTCAGAGTACCCATAACCGGAGTACCGGAATCCCTTGTTTCATTTAATGGAGAAATAACTTGAAATCTTTCAAGCTGCTGAACTCCTAACAGTAGATCGGTACGTATTAAAAACAAAAAAAGCAGTGATATTAAGAATATACCACTGCTTTTTAGTAGGTTATATGTCATTAAAATGTTCTTATCTGAAGTTGATCAAAACACTCAATCTGATTGTGTTTGCAAGTGGATGATCATCTTCAAGTGCGTAGAGGTAGCTGAAATCAACTCCAAAAATGTTGTATCGTAATCCGGCACCAAGTGTTATAAATTCTCTGTTTCCATTTTCCGGGTGCTCGAAATAATATCCAGTTCGAAGTGCGAATAGATTATCGTACCAGTATTCAAGACCAAAGCCAAACATTAACTGTTGTGCAAGACTCACACTTACAGTTTCGACTCCATTAAAACGATCATAAGAACCCCAAGAATTAAAAAGTGCTTCAAAAACGCCCATTGTTTCATATTCGGCACTGTTTGGATCCGATCCGATCCGTTCATTTCTCGCCATAATTTTTGAAATGTCATTAGCAAACGTCAGTCTGTTTAACCCATTTCCGTCTAGATCCATCGTGTAAGCCCAACCGGCTCTGAGAACTGTTGGCAGCGGGTCTTTTTGTGCGTTATCTGTATACTGAATACCGGGTCCAATGTTAGAAAGGTTAATCCCGGCATTAAAATTTGCCTGTCTGTTTGCAACTGTAAACGGATTTGACTTGTAAAGTGCTGCTAAATCAACGGCAATACTTGATCCGGGGTTAATTGACTGCCCACTTACACTTCCATCGGCCAAAGAACTATAGATGTATCTGAGTCCGGTTCCCACAGCAAAGTTGTCTGTTATGCTGAACCCGTAGGAGAGACCAGCAGATATTTCAAAACTGTTAAATCGGCCCAGTTCCAAACCTGTTTCATCAGTTCTGGTTTGTTCACCAAGATTGAGGAAGGTAATGTGGCCTCCTATAGTACCAACGCCTTCTATGTAGTATGTACCTACAAGATAGTCATAGAATAGATCGGCGTTAAAGGCAGGAAGCCAGTTGGCATGTGTTAAACTGATTTGACTTTGATTTTGAAATGCAAGCCCCGCAGGATTCCAGAAAATAGCGGAAGCGTTATCTGCAATTGCAACACCGGTATTACCCATTCCTGCTGCCCGGGAATCCGGTTCAATTTGCAGAAATGGAACAGCAGTTATACCAACCTGTGCCTGAATTGCACCAAAAGGAATAAAAGCAGCAACGAGTAGCGTGATAAATATTTTTCTCATAATAACTATACTGTTTATTGGAAGAACGGTACTAAAATATAGTAAAAAACTAAGATTAAGCCGTTATTATTGTTCTGCATTTAAAAATCTTATACATGCTTCGTGCATATATATCCATTTCAACTATTATGTTGATTGCCATGAGGCCGGTAAGATTGATGTAATGAAAAACCGTAGCTTTAATTCAATAGGCTTATCTGTATTTACCAACTTAAGAATTCACATGATGATGGGTTGCAATTTCATTTGCAATAATATTTCACAATAATACATCTGCATGCATTAAAAATCAAGGCTTTTAGAAATCTGTTGTTTTGATTTCAGATCATTTCAACAACCAAAGCAGAGGCTCCACCGCCACCATTACAGATGCCGGCACAACCAATTGAACCACCGGTACGTTTTAAAGCATTTAAAAGCGTGACTACTATTCTGGCACCTGAGCAACCAATTGGATGGCCAATACTTACAGCCCCACCATGAATATTCACCTTTTCTGGATCCAACTCTAAAATTTGATTATTTATTAGTGAAACTACTGAGAATGCTTCATTAATTTCAAAAAGATCAACATCACCTACAGATATACCAGCACGATCTAATGCCCTTGGTATTGCGTCGGCAGGGGCTGTTGTAAACCATTCGGGCTCTTTTGCAGCACTAGCCTGCGATACTATTTCAGCCAAAGGTTTTAGAC
>SLJB01000102.1 GCA_007135335.1 Balneolaceae bacterium | reverse complement strand
TTCTGAATGGTAACACTAAAAAGTGTGGTGATATTGCTCTGGTTGATCCAATCATGCCGGTTTCGAAGATCTTCATCCACAATTAAAATATCCTGATCGGCCTCTGAAAAAATATCATTGATCTGTTGCTGTGATGGTTTAGTGACCGCACCACTTGATGTTAACAGGGAGTAGCTGTCTCCGGTTTTATAGATCAGGAAAAAAGTTCTGATGAAAAGCTGACCCAGCAATGCAAATTTAAAGATACTTGAGATTTTGTCTCTGTCTACGAGCAGGTTGAACTCTTTCGATAAATCAAACAGGGTGTTTAGCTCATGTATGCGCCGGTCGAGATTTCTATATGTATTGGTGAGTTCTGTAAACAGCTGAGAGTTTACAAGTGCAGCAGTGGAAATAATGCAGAGACTCTCAGCAAACTCCAGATCTTCATTACCGAAAGCTATGTGATTTGCTTTAGGCCCGAGTAGTAGAAAACCGTGATGATTATTGCTCGTTCGCAGATTAAACAGATAACTTTTACTTTTCTCGATGTTGAAATCAGGAATGGAATTATCAAGCTGATCTATCGAGAAATAGGATTGTTTTAACTGCTTTTTGCTGAGTTTAAAGTTGTAGTGTTCACCCTCAGATAAATGTTCAAATCCTTTTTTCTTTTTGAGGCAATAGTTGTCATTTACCGGGTCGTGTATAAAAATGGCGGCTTTCGTAACCAGAAGCCTCCCCATTAAGATGAGTAACAGATTGTTGATGATGAAACTACTGTCTCTCGACTCTACCAGCATTCTGCTGGTTTCAAGAACTGTTTTCAGTTCAAACTTTGAATATGAGTTTTGATGATCCGTGCTGTTATTCACAATATTCAGCTCCGTTGTTTGCTCATTCTAAGAATATTTTTGTTGTTTTTTTCAGAGTAGGTAACCTCATCCATCAAATTTCTCATCAGAAAAACTCCCATTCCTCCTCTTTTTTTCTTCTCAATTTGCTTTTTCAAATCCGGTTTTTTGTAACTGCCTGTGTCAAATCCAACCCCGTGATCAGTCAAAATTATAATGAGCTGATCACCATCGAATTCAAGTTCAACTGTAAGCTTTTTTGAGTCATCAAATTTATAGGCATGTTTTATGATATTTGTACAGGCTTCATCAACAGCAAGCTGTATATCAGCTATATCCTCTATACTAAAACCGTGTTCACGCGCATGTTTTGAGACAAACAAGCGCACATCTGCAAGGTTGGCTGTTGCGGCTTTTATAGCTTTCTGATATGTAACTGTGTTATTCAAACGAGTGGTTAGCTGTCACTTAAAAATTTGCTGATGGCTTGTCTTTCGTCATCAAAAATGTCGTAAAGAGTAGGAAAGCCGAGCAGATCAAAAACATTGTAGACTTTGTCATTCATATTGGAAAGTTTGATATCACCTCCAATGGTTCGCACATCTTCGATGTAGGCCATAAATACTCCAAGGCCGGCACTTGCTATGTAATCAAGCTCTCTGAAGTTTACAATGATGTTTGATTTTTTATTGCTGATGAGGTTTTTAAGTGATTCCTCGAGTTGTGAAGCTGTGTGAGCGTCGAGTTCTCCAAAAAGATCCAATACCTCAAAACCGTCGTTTGTACGGTGCTCAATTTTGAATGTTTTCATCTATAGTTTAAGTCTTAATTGAAAAAGAATAATATATCTAATATAGAGCTAAGAGAAGAAGGTCGAAAAAAAGTTTACGTTTTTAAGATGTGCAGGTTACAAAAAAAAGAGGGTATCACACGTATCCGGTGTGATACCCTGACTATTCATCAAGAGAGACGCTACTTGAGCGCATTGAATATTAGTAAAAATGAATGTAAATCCACAATTATAAATGAGAAAGAGCTTATCAAAACATAAAATTCAGCTTTTTTACGGGTATAGAAAATTTGGTATAGGTGAAAACACTTATAGGCAGAATGTGGATTGAGCCTGTAAAGAGGGTATTGGTTTATTTGTCAATTTATTCCAAAGTGCAACATGTCTGGATAAAATAAAAGCCATCACTTTTAGGTGATGGCTTTACATTTCAGGAAGTTAAATAAGAATTAATCCATTTGACGGATTTTGATATTTCTGAACCAAACATCATCTCCATGATCCTGAAGGGAAATGTAGCCGGGCTGATTGATGCCGAAATTCTCATATTCAGCAAATTTACTATTGGCTACCATTTCATTCCAGGCAGGTGTGCCAAGATGGTACTCCAGTACGGGTTCTCCGTTCTGGAAGTGCACAACGGTACCTCTGTATACCAGTACCTCTGCTTTGTTCCATTCACCCGCTCCGCGGAAATTTTGAGGGCTTGCAGGAATCAGGTCATAAAGACTACCGGCTTTTCTATTGCCGTCAACGCCAAGTTCAGCATCCGGGTGGCGGTCGTTATCCAGAATTTGCATTTCAGGAGCAGACTGCCATATAGGTGTATTTTCTATTTCCTGGCCCAGATAGAAGATACCGGAGTTTCCTCCTTCTGAAACTTTCCACTCAAGTGACAACCTGAAGTTGTGGAATTTTTCATCGAAGATGATATCTCCGCCTTCACCACCGGCTTCACCCATTCCTGTTCCGATAACACGCAATGTTCCATCATCTTCAACTACCCAGCCACCATCAGGGAATGAATCCCGATTGTAGCCTCGCCAGCCGTTGGTGGTTTCACCGTCAAAAAGCAGTACCCATCCCTGATCGATCTCATCCTGAGTGAGGGTGTTAAGAGGTGCTTCTGTTTCGGCTTCAACGTCAGCTTCGGTTTGTTGCGCTTGTTCATCTGAAGAGCAAGCTGCCAGTAATCCGGCAGCTAACACCATAACAGATAACAGTTTAATCATCAATGTGACTTTCATGTATTTATAATTATTAGGTTTATGTTCAGTTTTTTTTATGCCGGCATGTCGGGTAGATCCCAGCCTTCACGGTACCTGGTTTTGATAAGGCTGTTTGCAAATTCACGTGCATTGAGCGGATCGGTCATATCACGTCGGAAAGATGGATGTCCGTCTTCAATAGTAAAGCCATCTTCAATAATAATCCGTAAACTTTCGTCCGGTCCGATATTGGTGAACTGCATGTTTTCACCATCCCAGTGTAACTCTTTGTTCAGAGCTTGTAAGCGAACAGCCAGTACACCCATTACAACCATTTCGTTAAATGGTCCTGATTCGTGGAATGCAGATTTTGCTTCAACACGACTTTCCGGACTCTCTTTACATGCACGTACCCAGTCCATGTAGTGGTCTGTAGCAACACGTCGTTCGGTTTTTGGTACTTCAGGTACACGTCCGGAGAGTAACCATGGATCTGAGCCGTAACAGCCACAAATCATTGTATCTTTCGTGCCGTGGAAAATTACAGCGCCACCGCGGTGGTTCATATTGCCGCCACCCGGCCATGCTGCGGGCTTATATTTTTGGGCTTCTGTCCAACCTTCTGGTTTAACAGGCTGCAGCCCGCCATCATACCAGTCAATTTCTACAGCAGGCTGAATACCGAAACTGGTTTCACGCCGCGGGTATACCAGTCGTACTTTTTGTGATACCGGAGCACTGTCTCTAAGCAACATTGATGAGCTACCCTGTACTCGTGTTGGATATCCAAGCTCAAGTGCTTTAAACGGAGCTTCCAGGATGTGGCAGGCCATATCACCTAAAGCACCTGTTCCGAAATCCCACCAGCCGCGGAAATTCCATGGGGTGTAAATTTCATGGTAAGGCCGCATTTGAGCAGGGCCAACAAACAGATCCCAGTTCATTGTATCGGGTACAGCCATCTCCTCGGATGGAGTATTCATGCCCTGAGGCCATATTGGGCGATCAGTGAACGACTCGATCTTTCTGACTTCGCCAATTTCACCGGCACGGATCCATTCAATCATTAGATTGATACCTTCATCTGAAGATCCCTGATTACCCATTTGCGTAGCTACATTGTATTTGTCAGCAAGCTTTGTGAGCAATCTTGATTCATAAACAGTGTGGGTAAGTGGCTTTTCAACATATACATGCTTTCCCTGTGCCATTGCGTGGGCTGCAATGGCTGCGTGTGTATGATCGGATGATGCAACCATTACAGCATCAATGTCATCCATCATTTCATCATACATTACCCGCCAATCCCAGTATCTTTTTGCATCTGAGAAATGATCAAAACAGTTTTGTGAGTATCTCCAGTCAGTATCGCAGAGAGCTACGATATTTTCTGATTCCATTTGGCGAAGCACTGCAAAACCACGGCCTCCAATGCCAACACCGGCAATGTTTAATTTATCACTAGGCGCTTTATGACCTAACCCGCTTACTACTTTACTTGGAAGAATGGTAAAACCGGCTGAGAATGCCGCTGCTTTTCCAAGAAAATCGCGGCGTGACAGCCCGTTTTTCTTTTTGTTATCTAACTCTTTCATGATTGGACTTATTTATTTTTAGGTTCAGTTAATAAATATCCTTTTTTGATTGTGTACATCATAAGTATTACAAACCAGGAGAGCTGGCACTCATTTAAAGTGGAGAACACCATCTAGACCGAGCCGGATTTGCTGAATTGTACTATCAAAATTAGTATACATTAACTCTATATTAATCTTTTTTTCTTGTTACTTCAATTAAAAGCATCGGCTTTCATCTCTTTGTTATTTATTTTTACTGAATTATTTAAAATGTTTGTCACTGCATGAGATCGTAAATTATGGAACTTCATGAAACAAACATTGAGAAGAGGGGTTGAGCTAAATATCAGACCAAAATCAAAATAAACCTGTATTTAATATGAAACTGCTGCTAAAAATATTTCTGCTGTTATTGACAATAGTTCTGATTATTTCTGCAAATGAAACTGTGAAGGCACAGTGGGGAGTTGGTGTTTCCTATGAAATCAGAACAGAAGACCCAACCAACGGATTTGGTGCAAGGCTTGAAAAGGAAATTCTTCAGAGTCTTCCTCTGTTAGATGTAAATGTAAGAGCACATTTCAGCTACTTTAACGATACAAATAATTTAAGCATCAGTAAGTTCGACATAAGCGGTGATTTAGATGTGTACGACTTTGGTCTGGCAGCCACTTTAGGTGTGAATATAGGATTGGTAAAGCCCTATGCAGGCTTTGGTGTTGGATCAGAGAGATATAAATTCAGTACAGATTTAGCTGAAGCTGCATTTAAAGAGAGAGGGTACTACTACAACGGCTTCGGAGGAGCAGAAGTAACAATTTTTCCATTCTTAAAACCATTTCTTGAGTACAGAATCAGCCGGTTGTCATCAATGGATGACATAAACTTCGATAATATTGGCCGGTTTGCCATTGGTTTGAATGTTCGTTTTTGAGATTTAATACCACCGGGGCACAAAATTAACCATGAAAGTATTGCTTCACGAGATTTCATCGAAGCAAAAAAATGCTTAGTTTATATAGACTGAATTTAAATAAGCGTTTTTTTGCGCCCGATGTCTACTTTTTTATTGGTTTATTAAATGCTGCTTGAAGTAAAAAATATAGAAAAATCATTTGAGGATGATGTTCCTGTAATACAGAGAACATCATTTGAAGTACATGAAAATGAAATTTTTGCACTTCTTGGGTCTAGTGGCTGTGGTAAAACCACAACACTTCGATTGATTTCAGGTTTTGAACATGCTGATGAGGGCGAAATTTATCTTGATGGAAAACTACTCTCCTCTAAAGACGTGCATGTAGCTCCTCAGAAAAGAGGTATCGGGTTTGTGTTTCAGGATTATGCCCTTTTCCCTCATATGTCTGCTCTTGACAACGTTGCCTTTGGCCTTACGGCACTTCCAAAATTTAAGCGAAAGGTTTTTGCAGAAGAGGTTTTGTGCAGAACAGGTATGGGAGATCATAAGCATAAAAGCCCAGCGGAACTTTCGGGTGGCCAGCAACAGCGAGTGGCGCTTGCAAGGGCAATAGCTCCCGAACCAAAACTTGTGCTGTTGGATGAACCATTTTCCAATCTGGATGCCATGCTTCGGGAATCGACCCGTAAGGAGGTTCGGGCCATTCTCAAAAAAGCAGGCATGAGTGCCGTTCTGGTTACGCATGACCAGGAAGAAGCACTCTCCTTTGCCGACAGAATTGCCGTAATGAATGAAGGCCGGATCGAACAAATTGGCTTGCCTGAAGAGGTTTACTACAAACCAAAAACAAAGTTTGTTGCACAGTTTCTCGGCCGAACAAACCTTTTTGAGGGGGATGTAAACAATTGTGATTGCATACAAACTAAACTTGGCCAAATTAAACTCAATAAACTTGTTAATGGCCATGTAATGTGTTCCATCCGCCCGGAGCATCTTACCATCGAAACACCAAACGGAAGCACTAACGGCTATAGTCGCGGAATAATCATCGCACGGGAATTCAAAGGCCATGATATCACTTATCATGTTGAGTGTAGTGGAGAGCGATATATCATTCACACCGATAATCGCGTGCTTTTCGAGAAGAATGATGAAGTAGTGGTAAAACCGCTTGAGCCGGCTGTTGTATTAGACAGCATCAACTGAGCCTTAATATTTACAAAATAGCCTGAGAATTGCTGCAACGAAAGAGCAGGTAAATGCGTAGTATTATCTCATGATTATAAAATGAGAGTTCATCGATTTGATTAGATATACTGCACTTCTTTTTTTGTCACTTCTGTTTCCACATGCGATAGCTGCCCAGCATGAAGTAAGCGGAATTATAGTTGATGCAGAAACCAATGAATCTTTGCCCTCAGCCACTATTCTGCTCGAGGGAACCTTCAGGGGAACGATCACAAACCTGGACGGGCAATTCACTTTTCCCATTGACAGTTTTCCGGCAACCTTACTTGTGCGATACATCGGGTATGTAAGTGAACAAATTCATGTAACAGAAGATACCACATCTCCCCTCCGGATTCGGTTAAACCGATCGGTTACAGAACTTGAAGAGATCACAGTTACCGAGAAAGATCCGGGACTTTCCATAATGGAAATTGTAATTGCACGAAAACAGATATGGAGAGAAAACCTGCAAACATACCGTGTTGATGCATATACGCGGCAGTCTGTTCGCAATGACACATCGATTGTATCCATCACCGAGAGTAGTTCGGTAGCCTACTGGGATCGTGATCTTGGGCACAGGGAGGTACAAATATCCCGCCGCCAAACATCAAATATGTCGGAAGATCAAAATTTCTCAGGAGTTCGATATCAGCCAAATTTTTATGATGACAATATTCAGATTGCAGGGTATGATGTGGTTGGAATTACACATCCGAATGCCACCCGGTTCTATCATTTCAGGCTGCTTGAAACTCATCAGATGGATGGGAAACCGGTATATAAAATTGCAGTTGAGCCACGCCGATCACGCCAGCCGCTGTTTGAGGGAACGGCATGGGTGTTGGGTCGCGATTATGCTTTGCTGGAAGTGGAGTTGAAACCAAATGATGTGGTGAATTTTCCGCCACCTGTACAAGATTTTGACCTCTCATACAGCCAGCAATTCAGTAATTATGGCGGTGATTTTTGGCTCCCGGTTGATATGCGCGTTCAGGGTTTAATCCGTTTTGGAATAGTTGGTTTGCAGTTTCCTCCAATTTACCTGCAGCAGGTATCTCGCCTGTCTGATTATGAAATTAATATTGAACTGCCTGATTCTCTTTATCAAAGAGATGGTTGGTTTGTACGGGCAGATTCACTTATTCGCGAGAAAATCGAACTGGATGTTGAGCCCATACCTCTGACCACAGAAGAACGTTCAGCCTATGAAACGATCGACAGCACCGCAACACTAGATCAGATTTTTAAACCGGAAGGCTTTCTTGCCCGGCTGGCAGAATCAAGTGATGATGAAAATGGAGGTACATTGAGAGTAGGTGCGGGCATATTGGCATCATCAGGCCTTTCACCAAGACTGCGATTTAACAGAATGGATGGATTCCACTCAGGGTTGAATATCAACAAAAATTTTAGCGAATCCGGTTTTCGGCTCCGTGCTTTCGGTGGTTACAGTTTTCACAGTGGTTTGTGGGATTATGGTGCGTCAATCACTCAGAAACTATTTCCTATGGGTAAAGACTCTGCATATCTGAGAGTCGGTTATGACAATAGCACAGACACAATATATTCCTCCAAATTGTATGGAATGGGATTAGGAAGTATAGTAATGATTTTGGGAGGCGAGGATTATTTTGATTATTACAGGAATGAAAGAATGTTTGGGGGTTTGTTGCTTCGCCGAATTTTACCCCGAACCGATATCGACATATCGTTCAACAGAGAACTTCACCGAACCTATGGTGATTTGGAAATTAAGGATTACAGTATATTCGGCTGGCATGATGCCCGCAGGGAAAATCCGCTGATTCAGGAAGGTACGCTTCACTCCGTGAAAATTGATTTTGGAATAAATGTACAAACAAACACACTTGGTTTTTCCGGGAACAGACAGCTGCAATTATCTGCTGAATTTGCAGATAATGCTCTAGGAAGCGATTTTTCCTTCTCAAAGTTTGATGCAGCCGTTAATTTTAATTTCGATACATTTTATCAGCGCCGTCTTTTTGCCAATACATTTGATCTGCATCTTGCTGCAGGTACCTCGTTTGGTGAGATGCCCCTGCAGCGAATCGGTGCGATAGATGGAACCAAAAACCGTTTTACACCTTTTGGATCCCTTCGGTCAAGGAAGTACCTCCCCTATACAGGAACACACTACTGGCTGGCTGCAGCAGAGCACAATTTCAGAACCATTCCATTCGAAATACTTGGATTGCGACCTCTGGTTGACAGGGGATGGGGAGTTATTTTATTTGGAG
>SLJB01000228.1 GCA_007135335.1 Balneolaceae bacterium | reverse complement strand
TCCCGATTGGTTATGGCGTGGAGACTTCACACCTGATTGATGTTTATCACAAATTTGGCCTGGAAGCATTTGCCCAAACAGATCTCGATAAACGGGTTCATGAAAACAAACCTACACAGGCGCTTGGGAAAATGGCCTTTGGAATTCTTCAAACTTTTATAAAAAGAGCGAAAGCACTCGGAGTATTTGAGAAAGCCGAACATGAAATCATTCTGAGACAATTTCAGGCACAGCGCGATCAATATGAACAAAATCTCATTGAGATTATTGAAGAAGAACGCCCACCGATGATTGAAATCGAGGAGTATCGTAAAAAGTTTAAGAAATAAAGCCTAAGCTGTACATGACTCATTCACTTCTGCACAATCGGTTCAGGGAGCTCTCTGTTCCCATGGATCCTGTGGAAACCAATACCAAACCGATACTTAATGTTCTTACGGGTATTAAAGTACTTGCCTACGATTTTTATGGCACACTCTTCATTTCCGGTGTGGGTGATATCGGGATTGACGATGGCTCTCCAGATGCCGGTATTTTTCTGGATGTTTTAAAACAATCAGGTATTCGCATAAATAATAAGAATGCCGGCAAACTTGGATTCACGATTTATAATAATGTAGTAAGCGACCTGATTTCTGATTTGAAAAAAGATGGAATCGAATTTCCCGAACCGGATATCAGAAATGTCTGGAAAGATGTACTGCTGACTATGCAAATAGATGGATTGATTGAATTTGAGCAGGATCAAGATCTGTTTGAACTTATATCAGTTGAATTTGAAGCGAGAATGAATCCCGTTTGGCCTATGCCGGATGCGATCAAAATACTTCATCACTTCAAATCGAAAGGGATGCCACAGGGAATCATCTCAAACTCTCAGTTTTACACACCAATTGTTCTTGAGGCATTAACTAATCAATCACTCACAGAACTTGGTTTTAATGAAAAACTTCTCAATTGGTCGTATCACCAAAAACTTAAAAAACCGGGCACTCGATTCTATCAGGATTTTATCGAAAAACTACATTCATTTGATTCTGCCATCAAACCGGAAAATGTGCTTTACATTGGCAACGATATGCTGAAGGATGTGTATCCCGCCGCAAAACTTGGTATGAAAACAGCACTTTTTGCCGGTGATCAGCGATCCCTCAAATGGAGGGAAGACGATCCCCGTTGCAAAAATCTCATACCGGACCTGGTGATCACGCAACTTTCACAGCTGCTCGATTGCCTCGATCAGATCTGAAGTACAAAAGATTCAGATTTTTATCCATATTACCTGAAACGGCTTTAGTTCAGCAACACCATTCGTTACTGTTATTTTCCCCGAAATGATATCACTGTACACACCGTTTTTGTTAATCGGAATATCAAGTGATTTCAGATCTAAAGATTTTTCATAATCTGTAACATTGGCAACTGCCAGTATGCGCTCTGTTTCTGCGGGGTCGGTTCGTATAATGCAAAAGAGATCATCTCCGGCATCGATCGCAATCTGTTTTCCAAAAGGATGAAAAGCCGGATGTTTTTTTCTGGCCGAAATGATCTGCTTCATTTTGTTAAAAATTCGATATGTGCTTGTATCAGGATCACTCAACTCCTCAGCAAGTTCATCATAAAACCACTTTTTCCGGTTGATGGTCCTGTAACGTCCGGTGATGGAAACACCCTGCATATTGTTTCTTGTAGCTGTGAAGTTATGGAAATAGATTCCAGGAACGCCCTTCAGGCTCAGTGAGATAATTTGCGAACAGATGTATCTGCGTTCCTGCAGCGATTGTGAACCATTGATTCCGCTGAAAGCATCAAAGTAGGTGATGTTCAGTTCATACGGGCTCAATGAGCCGTCCGGATTTTTCTTTTCCGACACAAAACCGCCCTTTTTCTTGATGTTTTCCACCAAACCCATAAACTCCTCCTCAGGAACCAATCCCTCAAGCGGACGGACCCCAATACCATCGTGCGAGGAAGTGAAATTGAAATACGTGCAATTATCAGGCAACGGTTTTAGCGATTGCACCCACTCTGTTAAGTACTTCGCACTCTCTGTTAAAATGGCGTGCAAAATCAGCGGCGGCAGGCTGAATTGGTACACCATGTGGGTTTCATCACCATCACCGAAATAGCTGATATTTTCTTTATGCGGTACATTTGTTTCTGTAATGATGGTTGCCTCAGGCGCAAAACAATCTGCAAGGGTACGCATCATTTTAACAATCTCATGAGTCTGCTTAAGATGAATACAGTTGGTTCCGGGCTCTTTCCAGATAAATGCTACAGCATCAAGCCGTACAACACTCAGCCCTTTACTCAGGTAAAAGAAAAATATATCGAGATATTCAAACAGTACATCCGGGTTGGCGAAGTTCACATCTATTTGATCGTCACTGAATGTAGACCAAACAAACTTTTCACCTTTTTTGGTATGCACCGGTGTGAGCAACGGAGTACTGCGCGGGCGTGTTACCGCCGAAAGATCTGCCTCAGGATCCACTTCAATAAAGAAGTCAGTATAGGGCTCTTCTTTGTTCAGATATCGCTTAAACCAGTCGCTGTGCCGGGAAATGTGGTTCATAACCAGGTCTCCCATCAATCGGAAATCTTTGCTCATCTCAAGGATATCATCCCAGCCGCCCAGCCGCACATCCACGCGCCGGTAATCTACCACTGAAAAGCCATCATCGGATGAGCTTGGGAAAAATGGTAAAATGTGTATGGTGGAAATATGATCTTTAAGCGTTTTTTTTAGAAACTCATGTTGCTTTCTGAGTTTTGAGACTGCTTCACCTATTTGCGGCTGAATCATATCGCCATAAGTTATCAGAATATGATCTTCATGTGTCCAAACGTCATGAAATGAGATTTTTTCTGCAGGCGTAAGCCCATATCTGTTTATCAGGTATTTGACTCGATCCATACAGTCATCGATCAATTCTTCTCCATAAATAACAGAAATGTGATCTCGTAATTTTTGTTCGGTTCCTTTACAATAGGTATTTGAAGCCATCAGGATGTTTAATTTTATGCAAATTAGCTACAGATGATTATCTAACCACAACAAACCATCTTTTCTTATAAATGTAAAGCGATTTAACCCTTTAGAGTTCAAAAAACATTACATTTATACGTTCTATTTTATGGCAAGAATCAGATCTTTCTTACATTTAAATCTGATAAACTTTTTTATTTATGGACAGGCAGGTATTTCAGGAAAAATATGGGTTAACCGGCGAATCTGATGCAATCAGACAGGTTGTAGATAAGATTATGCAGGTTTCAGGTACAGATATTACCGTACTTCTTCAGGGAGAAAGCGGAGTTGGAAAAGACGTTACTGCAAGAGCTATCCATGCAATGAGTAAGCGCAGCCGGAAAGACCTTGTGATTGTAAACTGCGGTGCTATTCCTGAGGGAATTATTGAGAGCGAGCTTTTTGGCCACGAAAAAGGCTCGTTTACCGGTGCCCACGAAGCACGAAAAGGATATTTTGAAAAAGCGGATGGCGGCACCATCTTTCTTGATGAAATAGGCGATACTCCGAAAAATATCCAGGTAAAACTACTTCGTGTGCTTGAAAGCGGCGAATTTTTCAGAGTAGGTTCCAGCAAAATGTTTACTGCCGATGTGCGTGTAATTGCTGCAACCAACCGTGATCTCTGGGAACTGGTGAAAGATGGTTCGTTTCGTGAAGATCTCTACTACCGCCTGGATACTGTAAAATTAAAACTGCCGCCACTGCGAGACCGCAAAGAGGATATTATTCCAATCTTCAGGAAATTTGTTACTGAATTTTCATCCAAATATGATTCAGTTTTTCAGGGTTTCTCAGAGGATGCGAAAGAACTTCTGATATCTTATCGATGGCCGGGAAATGTGCGTGAACTTCGAAACGTAGCTGAACAGCTCGTTGTGCTCGAAAAATCACAGTTCATTGATAAAGACCGTCTGCAGAAGTATTTAAAAGGCAGGCAGCATCTCGGCTCACCGGACAATCTGCCCATTCTATCCCGCAATGAAGGTGATGGAGTGTTTGAAGATGAGTCTCAATCCGCAGACATGAGCATCATCTATCGCGCATTAATTGAGATGCGAACAGATCTTTCAGACCTCAAGAAAATGCTCGCGAAATTTATCTATTCAACAATTTCAGAAAAGAATATTAAAGCACTGCCTGCAAGTGTGTCCAGGTCCATTGATCCGAATGATATTTCCAATCATATCCGGGAACAGATGGATGATTCCTCTTTGGGTATCTCATCACCCGGAAAACCGGTTGACCCTCTTATGGACAAAGAAGACGATGAAATTGAACAATTTTTTGGTGATAAAGAGATTCCATCCATTGAAGAAGCTGAAAAGTTTCTAATAGAACAGGCACTAAAACGTTTTGATGGTAACAGGCGTAAAGCATCTCAAGCTTTAGGCGTTAGTGAACGAACACTTTACAGAAAGCTTGATCAGTATGAGCTTCAATAAAAAATTTCCGGTTCTGCTCGTTGCACTTCTTATTGGTATAAGTGGATGTATCTCTTATAGTTTTACAGGTACATCCATACCCAGTGATGTGCGGACCATCTACATTCCCTTTTTCCCGGATCGCTCGCAAAGTGGTTTGGGTGATCTCAGTGACAGGTTAAATCGGGCGTTGATAAACCGTTTTGTAAATCAAAGCAGGTTATCTCTGAACAACGATCAGGATGAATCTGATGCTTTTGTGGAGGGTGCCATTCAAACTTATGTCAACAGACCTTTCAGTATTGGCGGTGATGAGCAGGCAAACCTGAATGAAATCCAGATTACGGTACGCGCAACATTTCAGTATACGAGTGATGATGAACCTTTATGGACAAAAAATTTCACAGGCAGCGCCACGTACGACGTACTTGAAAACCCTGTGGATGGCGAAATTGCAGCGGCTGAAACTGCCTTACAGCAAATTTCAAATAATATGTTCAATGATGCTGTAAGCAGTTGGTAAATGCAGCAAATTTTTTATAACATCTTTACATGGAACTAGAGTTTTACCAAATACCGGAATCGTACAGAAGTTATCTCGAGAAATTTGAAACAGATCCTGAAGATGCCATCACCAGACTGAAAGCCCGTGTTGAAAAGCGAAATGCCGGAGCTATTGGATATTTTTTTCTTGCCTGGCTCTATTTTCATAACAATGAGAAAGAAAATGCCATCGATGCAGCATGGCAGGCAAAAGTACGAGCTCCCGGAAGTCGGTTCATGGAGCGGCTGCACTACTACATTTCTCACCCCAGTTATTTTGATGCTTGGGTACCGGAAAAAAAACAGACTGAGTTCAAAAGAAGTATTCAAACAGATGAACGTGCGCACCCCATCAGCGATCTTGATAACCTCATTACAAAACTATCATCCATTGAGCGCAAACGCCTGAAACCGTCAGACCTTGATACTGACCGACGCGATCTGAGTGAAAAAAGCTCAGATGTGGATGATATCGTGACAGAAACACTGGCTGTAATCCATGAAAAACAGCAAAGTTATGCTGCTGCCATTCAAACATACGAGCGATTGATTAAAGTGAATCCTGCAAAAAAAGAGCATTACTCTAAACAGATCGGGCGTCTGTCAATTCTGATAAATCAACTGGATAATGATGGAATTATTCTCTGAGAATAAATCTTGCTAATTCATCTCTAGTACAAAGGCATTATTCCGCTTTTCATACCCAATTGTAGTTTCCGGCCCATGCCCGGGATAAACTGTAGTTTCATCAGGTAAAGTATAAAGCTTCTCTCTGATTGAGGTTGCGAGAGTGTCAAAATCTCCTTTGTACAGATCAGTTCTGCCAATACTCTCTTTGAAAAGTGCGTCGCCGGCTATCACTATTTTCTCTTTTTCGAAGTAGAGTGAAACATGATCAGGCGAGTGTCCCGGAGTGTAGAGCACGTCAAAAACAAAGCTTCCAAGCTTCATGTTTTTCTGTTCAGCCAAATGGTTGGGTATAAAATCAAATCCGGATGTTTGCAGACCAAACATTCTGGCCTGATTTGGAAAATTTTCCCAAAGGCTCAAATCTGAATGGTTCAAATAGACTGGCACTTCATAATCTTTCAAAACCTTATCTAATCCTAATACATGATCCACATGGGCATGTGTAAGACAAACTGCAACCAATTTTCTCTTTGATTTAATTAATTCATCCTGAAACAGAGCGAATTCTCTCGGATCAAAAAAACCCGGATCAATCAACATTGCTTCTTCATCATTCTGAAGGAGATACGTGTTTTCTGAAAATGGACCTGCAGTAAATGTTGTAAGTTGCATATTGAATAGTAAACTTTTCAAACTGTTGAATCGTAAAGCATTTCAATAATTTACAAAGTAAAAGTAAAGAAACCACATTCAGATATCCGCATAAAAAAAGGATGCTGTGAAAACACAGCATCCTCTAAAAGTCTGTTCTGAAAAGTTATCAGCTCTTTTGGTACCGTCTGTTGAAGCGATCGATACGGTCTGCTTTTTTCTGAATTTTTTGATCTTTATTGTAAAAAGGATGATTTTTAGAATCTACCTCACTTTTGTAGATGCCATCTTTTACATTCATGGTACTTCTGGTTTTAATCTCAGTACCATCACTCATCATAACAGTAATTTCTTTGTAGTCGGGATGGATTCCTTTTTTCATGTCTCAGTGGTGTTGTTTAATTTCGTTTCCGCTTATTTGCCGAATTTCGGATAGACTTTAAAGATACGATTTCAACTATTGTTATGCAATCTAACACTACTCATTAAAATCGTCCTCGTCGAAACGTGTCATGTCGCCCAGCATGCTTCCAAGCATATCAGAGTAGGTGCGATTTTCATCCATATCATTCTTGCCTATTTTAGAGTTTTGATGAAGCGCCTCAACCAGAAAATCCATCATCGCGTACATGTCGCTCCCATTTTTGCAATGTTGTTCGACCATCTGCTGAAGTCCACCTACATTTTTTAAACTTTTTTCATAGGAAGAATTCTCTGCCAAATCATGGATTTCCAGTATATTACCTGCTTCAAACCAATCCAGAATGGTTCTGTACGGGCTCTCCTCCTCTCCTAAACGCTTGAGAGGATCAGGGAATAATTCTTTATACGTTCGGTTAATCGCTTTACCGATGATATGCTTCGCAACGTTTACTGCCCCCTCCTGTTCACCTTCGTATACCAGCTCGAGTTTTCCTGTTAAAGCCGGTACCATAGCAAAAAGATCGGTCATGCGAAGAACAGTCCTATTTTCACCATTGATTACTGCACGCCTTTCAGCGGCTGACAGAACCTGCTCCATGGCGGTGATCGTCATCCGTGTGGAAACCCCACTTTTCTGATCAATATACTCACTCTCCCTTGCCTCAAAAGCCACATACTCAAGAATTTTGCGATAGCTTTCAGGAATATGGATCGCAATATCATCCGACCTGTCTGTCCAAGCTTCCTGAGTTGTAATTTGCATAGCAATGTCTATCGATTTCGGATAGTGAGTAATAATTTGAGAATCTATTCTGTCTTTCAGCGGCGTAATGATATTCCCGCGATTTGTATAGTCTTCCGGGTTTGCAGAGAAAGCCATAGATACATCAATAGGTATCCGGATATTAAATCCGCGGATCTGAATATCTCTCTCCTGCATGATATTGAGCAAAGCAACCTGAATTCTCGGTTGTAAATCTGGCAGCTCATTAATTACAAAAATACCCCTGTTTGTACGCGGAATAAGCCCATAGTTAATTACCTCTTCATCAGACAGGGCCTTCTTCATAGATGCCGCTTTAATTGGATCTAAATCACCAATCAGATCCGATACTGTGGTGTCGGGTGTGGCAAGTTTTTCCCCATATCTTTTCTCTCTGACCAACCATGTAATGGGAGTGCTATCACCATGCTCGGAGATCAGATTTTTTGAATATTTGGAAATGGGATGGAAAGGATCATCATTAATTTCAGAACCCTCTACCATAGGAATATACTCATCCAGCAGGGTAACCAGCATTCTCAGCATTCGCGTTTTAGCCTGCCCCCGAAGCCCCAGAAGAATTACATCATGCCGGGCAAGAATTGCGTTTTGAATCTGGGGTATTACCGTTTTTTCATATCCAAGAATTCCGGGGAAAACAGTCTCTCCTTTTTTGATTTTATTGATCAGATTTTTTCTCATCTCATCTTTTATGGAGACGGATTTCCACCCGCTTTCTTTCAATTGGCCAAGTGTCGATATTTTTTGATACATCATTTTTTTATACCTGTTATTTATTCAGATAAACTGATTTACCCACAGCTTCATTTCGTTAGACCCGCATCTTTTAGAAAAACTTTTGTTAGGCTGCGCGCTTTAATTATTGTCTCCTCCCATTCGAGTTCCGCATCAGAATCGCTGGTTATGGCTCCGCCAACAGGATAAACAACAATGTTATTTTGCAGGATAGCTGTTCGGATAACCACATTAAAATCAAAATCATCATTGGGGTTAAAATATCCAATAGCACCCGAGTAAACTCCTCTTCTATAGTTTTCAAGTTCCTCGATGGCTTTCATCACGGCAACTTTGGGGGCACCCGTCATAGAACCCATCGGGAAGCATTTGCGGATAATATCAACGGAGTCTGTATCTTTCTCAGCTTCTGCTGCAATGGTTGAGATGAGCTGATGCACGGTTCCAAATGTTTGCACATCAAACAGATTTTGCACTTTTACCGAACCGATTTTTGAAATCCTGGAGAGATCATGTCGCACCAGATCTACAATCATTAAATTCTCAGCGCGGTTTTTTTCGTTTAAGAGGTCTTGTTTTAGCCGCTCATCATCCTGTTTATTCTCAGATCTTTCTGACGTGCCTTTTATTGGCTCTGA
>SLJB01000062.1 GCA_007135335.1 Balneolaceae bacterium | reverse complement strand
CATCCAGGGGCGAACCTCCCATTTTTTGATCAGTCCGTTTTTTACATAGGGGTCATTTACGGCAAACTCTTCTGCGGCTTTGGACGACTCCCCTTTGAACAGGAGATAGGCTTTGTCGGCGGGATCTTGCAGGGCTCCGCCCAAAATCAGATCGCCGTTGGTATTTGCATGCCATGCCAGTTGCAGATGCTCGTTCCGGAACTCCCCGCGGCGTTCCAGGTAATCATTGGAGAGTTCATATATAAGAAGGTAGTGCATGGTATTCAGGTTTTTTATGTGTGTGATTTCACATCAAATATAACCAAACTTTCCATGCCGGATTCTCTGAAAACTACAATTTTATGGAATAAACCGAAGCTGGAATACAAGCACGAGGATGGAATTGTCAAGGTCCATCGGGCCGCTTTGGCCAAACCCATAGTTTAAATGCATTCGCATAAGCTCTCTGTTTCCATCAAAAATGTATCTTGAGATACCAAAAATATAGTTGTTTGAGAAGGCCCTGTCATAATCAATAGCATAACCTCTCTGTCCCGGTTTTTCAGTCATCTCATCATACCGCCCAATAACATGCCATTCACGGGTTATTCTATACCCAAGCTGGGCATAAAATCCACTGAGTTTGTACTCTTCGTCCTGGTTCAGGCGCAGGCCACGGCTGTCATCTTTGCCGGTCATGCTCATGTACTCTATCTGCGAGAAGAGTCCGTTGATCCCAAAATTATTTGTGGCAGCACGCAGTGAATATGAAGTTCGGTCAATATCAAAAGGCCCGGTGCCTGACAGCATAACATCTCTTTGCTGGTTGGTTGCAATGTGGCTGCCCAATGTAAGGCCATCAACAATCTCATAGTCAATCCTGGCGCCGTAAAGCCCGCCGCCTGCTTTTCGCTGAGTGATGTTTGAACCGGCCTGGTTAAATCGTCCCATCCCGTTACCGGCTTGCAGGGCATACCAAAGGCGCCCGTGCTGGCCATACACCATGACACCCACATCACGAAAAGCTGTGTAACCCATAGCATTTGACATGGTTGTTGTGATGGGTGCACGATCGTAAAAAAGCAGCCAGGAGGAAGCATTCCGTGCGGTATCCCACGATTGACCGGGCATCATAATTTGGCCCACTCTGATAGTGAACCAGGGCCTGATTTGAGCATCACCATAAAAACAGAGCAGTGACGGAGATGTGCCGGCAAGTTCAATCCATGAGGTAACACTGAATGTCTCGTTAATGGATGCCCTGGTGAGAATACGTGCCCGCCGTAGCCTGAAACCTTGCGTTTCGATGGTTTCCCTGCCTAAAGCAGGAGCCATTCCCTGCGAGGGAGTTACCACTTCAGTGCTTTGGTTGGCTATGTACCAACTTTGCATATATCCGCCCACATCAACCCTTAGTTGAGCTTGGGCGGAGGTGTGGTAACATATATTAAAGACAAACAGGACAGATAAAAGAGCCGTACAAATTTTTGACATCTTCTTGATTTTATTATTGCTGTTTCACTTCTGTATCTGATGAAAAACCTTAAACGAATTCCATCAAAAATGTAAAATTTCCCCTCACATCAACTCTGTCTCTATACTCTCATTCTACCACTCAAACATGAAGAATTGATTAAGTTGGTTTTCAAAATCAATCTTCATGTTGTGATATTCTTGAAATATTATTCCAGTTTATTCAGATAGTTTGTTCTGTAGCCTGCATTTCTGTCAGGTTGAATATTTCGACAATATCCGGCTTAGTAACGGGACCTGCAGCATCTATTTTTTCCCCATTTCCGTATACTTTTAATGCATAATCAGCAATTTCAGGGAAAGCATCTGCGGGAATTTTCTGGTCTGAAAGCCGTTCGTAAAGGCCGTTTTCATTCAGCCACTCTTCAAATTCTGCGATAAACTCTGCGGCTGTTTCAAACCGGTTGTCAGTTTTAATATCGAACAGCTTTTCTCCCAGAAGAGCAAGCCTGTCAACACAGCGATCGTTTTCCACCAGCCATTTAAAATAGGCAGGATAGAGAATGGCAAGCCCTCGGCCATGGGCCAGGTTCGGGCTGTAGCCACTGAGGGCATGTTCAAGATTATGGAGTAAAAAAGTGGTGGGTACTCTGCCGGCAATCTGCATGGTATTGAGAGCCATGGTTGATGCCCATAACAATTGACCGCGCAGTGCCTCATTCTCCGGATTTTGGAGTACTTTCGGGAGTGTTACTAATACGGTTTGCATAATTCCTTCGCTGTAACGATCGGCAAGCGGGGAGTCGTTACCGCCCAGGATGTAATTTTCAAAAACATGGCTCAGGATGTCTGAAGCTCCATCGCGGGTGGTTTCCGGCGGCAGTGATGTATGAAAAGCAGGATTAAGCCACGATGCGGAGGGCTTTAGAAACGGGTAACTGACAGGCGATTTGCCCTTAATTGCGGGATTTGAGATCACCGCATGAGCGGTTACTTCAGAAGCTGTAGCAGCCGTGGTAGGAATGGTTGTCACCGGCAGAGAACCCTTAAGAGTTTTGTATTTTGGCTCGCCCAATACA
Source organism: Balneolaceae bacterium (assembly GCA_007135335.1). Taxonomy (GTDB): domain Bacteria; phylum Bacteroidota; class Rhodothermia; order Balneolales; family Balneolaceae; genus Rhodohalobacter. The sequence continues at coordinate 6,339 of SLJB01000062.1, read as the reverse complement.
AATGGCCAGATCTCAGTTTCATTATCATGTATCAGGCCGGCAATTGCTTTGGAAGCATCCATCACCGAACCGCCACCAAATGCTAGCACAAAATCTACATCGTTCTCTTTACCGAAGGCTGCTGCCTTGTCTATTGTGGCGGCATGAGGATTGGGTTCAATTCCTTCAAACAGAAAATACTCTATCCCTCTTTTTTCCAGTTGTTTGGTTACCATATTCAGGTAGCCGGTTGTTTTTACGCTTCCTCCACCTATTACAAGCAGTACCCGGGTTCCGTAATCTTTAAGACGATCGAAAAATGCGGTGTCTTTATCGCTTCCAAAATAGATGCGGGTAGGTATGTGTACTTCAAATGAGTTCATAATTGGGAAAATTTGGTTATCATTGACTCTTTTAAACGGGTATCGATGAGTTCAGATTCATGATTAAGTTTTACAGATTTTGGCACGAATTCATCAGAAAATGCTCTATCCTTCAATATACCAACAGAGCCTGATAAAATAAGATTTCATATGAGCGAAATTCAGAAACTGATTCACACCAAATCGGAAGAGTACTTTGATTACATGGTACAAACCCGGAGATATTTGCATAAAAATCCGGAGGTGAGTTTCAAAGAGTTCGAGACAACCGAATATATTTTACATGAACTGAAAAAGCTTGGAATTAAAACCAGGCAGCCACTGGAAACGGGTTGCATTGGGATAATTGAAGGGAAACCATCTGACAGAGTTGTGGCCCTTCGTGCCGATATTGATGCCCTGCCAATGGAAGAAGAGGGCGCTGCAAAAGCAGATTTTTCAAGCGAAAGGCCGGGCGCTGCTCATTGCTGCGGACACGATTTTCACACGGCAAACTTGCTGGGGACCGCAAATATCCTGAATGATTTGAAAGAGCATATAGACGGAAAAGTTGTGCTTATTTTTCAGCCTGCCGAAGAGAAATTACCTGGCGGAGGACGATTGTTGACAGAATCAGGTGCGTTGCAGGAAGAAGGTGTAAAGAAAGTGTATGGCTTGCACACCAATCCAAATTTTGCACCGGGACAGATCGCCGTAAAATCCGGACCACTCATGGCCTGTACAGTGGAGTTTGATATAGAAATTATCGGTAAAGGGGGGCATGCTGCAGCTCCTCACACAACTATTGACCCTATTGTTATTGCAGCCCAGGTAATCCAGCAGTTTCAGACCATTTCAAGCCGTTCACTTGATCCCACCGAGCCTTCAGTTCTTACTGTCGGTAAAATTCAAGCGGGTTCAGCGCACAACATTATCCCTGAAAAAGCATCACTTATGGGTACTGTCCGTGCATTTTCGATGGAGACTGCCCGTGTAATCAAAGAGCGGATGGATGAGATTTTATCCGGTGTTACGAAAGCATCAGGCGCTGAATATAAATTTGAGTTTATAGAAGGGTACCCGGCAGTGGTGAACGATGATGATTGTGCAGAAACTATTCGAAGTTCTGCCGTTACGTTACTGGGCACAGAAAACGTAATTGTATTGGAGCGTCCGCTGATGGCCGGTGAAGATTTTGCATTTTATCAGCAGCAGTTTCCCGGAGCATTTTTCTTTCTTGGAACAGGAAGTGACGAGGCCGATTCAAAGTGGAGCTGGCACCATCCCAGATATAATGTGGATGAACGAGCCTTTTACACCGGGGCTGCGTTGATGGCAGGAATTGCACTTGAAAAATAATAAATGAGTGTTTGAAAAGAGAAACAATTCCGCATTACGGAAAACATACTTTGAGATTTAAGTTTCTCTGGTTTACTTTGGTTAGGCATTGTTGCTCAATTAAATATCTCAGATGTCCACATACAGAGCCTGCATAATTACGATAATACTCTCTTTGATGGTTTTGTTCTCCTGCTCCCGGAGTGATGAAGATGTAACCGTTCTGAAACTCGGCCACGGACTCGATAGTACCCACCCTGTGCACCTCGCCATGGAGTATATGGCTGAACGCACACGTGAATATTCCGAGGGGAATATCCGCATTGATATCTACCCTGGTCAGCAACTGGGAACGGAGCGCGAACTGCTTGAACTGCTTCAAATTGGCAGTGTGGACATCACAAAAGTATCATCCAGTGTGATTGAGGGGTTCGATCCAATTTACAAAGTATTCAGTGTACCCTTTCTTTTTGCTGATGAAGAGCATCGTTTCAACGTGTGGGATGGCGAAATCGGCAGAGATCTGCTGGATGCAGGAGAACGCATCCGCCTGATGGGATTAACCTATTATGATGCCGGTACCCGCAGTTTTTACACGAAGGAGACACCCATCAACCATCCTGATGACCTCACGGGTCTGAGAATTCGGGTACAGGAAAGTCCGGCCTCCATCCAGATGGTAAACCTGCTTGGGGGCTCGGCCACACCCATCTCATGGGGCGAAATCTATACGGCCTTGCAGCAGGGAATTGTTGATGGAGCTGAAAATAATCCTCCCAGCTTCCACCTCTCCCGTCATTACGAAGTTGCACGTTATTACAGCATCAATGAGCACACAGCCGTACCCGATATTTTATATATAAGTCTTTCTACCTGGAACCGGCTCACAGAGACCGAGCAGGAGATCGTTCAGCGGGCAGCGAATGAATCGGCCATGTACCAGCGTCAGTTGTGGCGTGAAGCAACAGAGCTGGCTATTAAGGAAGTTGAGGAGGCCGGGGTTGAGGTATTATACCCTGACAAGGAGCCATTCATCGAACGGCTGGCGCCACTTTACCGGGTGTATATGGACGAATCGGAAGAACTGAAACGGTATATCGAACGAATACAGGAGCTTACCGATGGATGAATTCATAAAGAAGATAGATGAAATTCTGGCATGGATTCTCATTATCCTGATGGGCGTATTGGTTATCGACGTTACCTGGCAGGTGCTTACACGGTTTCTGCTCGGTTCGGCCAGCTCCTTTACTGAAGAGGTGGCCCGTTTTCTACTGATCTGGATCGGGCTGCTTGGTGCGGCTTACGCCTATCGGAAAGACCTGCACCTTGCATTCGACTATTTTTCGATGAAAATTCAAGGCCGGAAAAAGAAGTGGTTGGGGATTTTTATACATAGCCTGGTAGGCATTTTCTCTTTTCTGGTACTTGTAATTGGAGGCGGTTACCTGGTGAATCTCACCTGGGAATTGAACCAGGTTTCTGCCGCACTGCAAATCCGCCTGGCGTATGTGTACAGTGTGCTGCCACTCAGCGGTGTCTTGATTTTACTCTATTCAATGATCTTTATCCGGGATATTTATCAGGGTGATGACGATGCTGCCGTGCCTGAACCCAAACCAAGTGAGGCTGTCTGATGGAAATTGCCGGCGTTCTTGTTCTGATTATCAGTTTTATTTTCCTCCTGCTCATAGGGGTTCCCATTGCATTTTGTATTGGCATCGCAACACTGCTTACCATGTTTGTGAGCATCCCCTTCGATCCTGCAGTAACCACCGTTGCACAGCGGATGGCCACCGGGCTTGATAGCTTCACTCTTCTGGCTATCCCCTTTTTTATTCTTGCCGGGCAGATTATGAACCAGGGTGGTATTGCCCGGCGCCTGATCGATTTTGCCAAATCCATTGTGGGTATGCTGCCCGGCGGATTGGCATATGTGCATGTGGTGGCGGCTATGTTATTTGGATCTATCTCCGGCTCAGCTGTGGCAACGGCTTCTGCAATCGGAGGATTTATGGGCCCTCAAATGGAAAAAGAGGGATATGATAAAGATTTTTCCGCGGCGCTAAACATAACCTCATCCACAACAGGGCTCATTATTCCTCCCAGCAATATTCTCATCGTTTATTCGCTGGCAAGCGGCGGGGCATCCATCGCTGCCCTTTTCCTTGCGGGTTACATTCCCGGTATTTTAACAGGTTTACTGCTGATGGCGGTTTCAGGATATTTTGCATTTAAACGTAAATACCCCATTACAGGAAAGGTGTCGCTGAAAGTAGCTTTCAGAAAATTCTTTGATGCTATTCCGAGCCTGTTTCTCATTATTTTGGTGATCGGCGGGATTGTAGCCGGAATTTTTACTGCTACGGAAGCATCGGCAATCGCCGTAGTTTATGCACTCATTCTGGCAGTTGCCTATAGGAATATGAATCTGAGTCAGCTTAAAAGTGTGTTCTTGTCAAGCGTAAACACCACGGCTATAGTCGCACTGCTTATTGCTACATCAATGGCCATGTCTTGGATCATGTCGTACGAAAACATTCCGGTTTTTGTAACGGAAAGCCTCATTGCACTCAGTGATAATCCGTTCGTAATTCTCATTATCATCAACATTATTCTGCTAATGGTTGGCGTGTTTATGGACATGACACCCGCCGTACTCATTTTCACCCCGATATTTCTGCCGCTGGTTGTAGAGATGGGAATGGATCCGGTTCACTTCGGCATCATTATGGTACTCAATCTCAGCGTGGGGCTCTGTACTCCGCCCGTAGGCAGCGTACTATTTGTGGGGTGCGGTATTGCCAATATCTCTATCACAAAAGTGATCAAACCACTGATTCCCCTTTTTATAGCAATGGTAGTTTCCCTGCTGATTGTAACCTATTTTGAAAGCTTAAGCCTTTTCCTGCCACGATTGTTCGGGTATTAAACAAAAGTTGATATATAATGCAGCACAAAAAAAATGAGATCGGTCATAACCCAATTACACTGTTCACAAAGGGATTTCCCGATGTGAAAGTCTATATTAACTCTGTAGTGAATGATGGCGGGGAACTGTTTTTCATGATTCGTGAGGGATTTGAATCATTTTTAATCATTCACTCAGCCAAAACGGACCGTTATACAGGCCGGAAGATTACAACCGGAGGATTGAAATTTGTGAAGTGCCCGCTCAATCATGATAATGCTGAAATACTCCGAGAGCAGTTTCCTTTCACAAAACCGGTATTGGTTGGCAAACGAAATTCGTATGGCCTGGGAGACAGGCTTGGAAACGCCGGCCCGGCTCATCTTCAATCGATCGGGAAAACAGAATTTGTGCCTGTATTGGCTCAGCAGTCAATCCGTGAACTGGAACGTACGGGCAGAACGGCAGAAGACGTTCTGGATGCTGCAAGCTGGTCGGTTTTTCGGGAAGGGTACAGAGATGGTTTTGGTGCTGATGGCGATCACCTGAAAACAACGAATGATATCGACCTGATGGTGAAAGCCGGTTTTACCATGTTTACGATTGACCCAAGTGAATATGTAGCGAACGAGGCGCTAGGTATGAGTGAAGAGGATCTCCACGGCAATTTTGAGAAACTTCCGTGGGATCTGCTGGATGAACATTCTAATGAATTTCTGGATCGAATGGTGGGTGCATCTTTTGTTCTGGAAGATGGGTTTGAACTAATTCCATCCAAAAGAGAGATTCTCGCCGGAATGGTGAAGTATGGGCGGGTAATCAGCCATACAAAAAAGCTAGCTGACTATTTGCGGGATACACATTCGGGTCATCCTGCGGAACTTGAGCTTTCTGTGGATGAAACCGATCAGCCCACAACACTATTTGAGCATTTGTTGATTGCTTCTGAACTAAAACGGTTAGGAGTTGAACTTGTGAGTCTTGCTCCCAGATTTTGTGGTGATTTTGAGAAAGGTATTGATTTTAAGGGCGATCTTGAGGAGTTCAAAAAAGAGTACCGCCAGCACCTGGCCATAGCTGAAAAGTTTGGTGGTTATAAATTAAGTATCCATTCAGGAAGTGACAAATTTTCTGTATATGAAGCTATCGGGTCATTAAATGCAGGAGCGGTTCATGTAAAAACGGCCGGCACCAGTTATCTTGAAGCTCTGAGAACAGTAGCTGAAGCAAACCCGACTCTATTTCGCCAAATTCTCCGGTTCTCGATAACAAGATTTGATGAAGACAAAAAGAGCTATCATATCTCCGGCCGTCCTGAAAACATCCCCGATCTGAAATCGCTGAAAAATACAGAACTCAAAAATCTACTCGATCACGATGATACTCGGCAGGTTTTGCATGTGTCGTATGGTTCTGTGTTGCATGGCCAGGGGGAGGTGTCTGTAGCCTTCAAAAAGCAGTTAATGGAGACACTTACCAAAAATGAAGCACTCTATGAGTCTAATTTACTGCGGCACTTTGAGAGGCATTTGGCTCCGTTTGACAGTTAAATCTACTACAGATTTTTTTATTAAAACCTATTCTAAAGTTTAAACTTGAATTCAAACTCACATTAATTGTGTCCGGACTGAATTTACAACAGAATGCTTAAATCTTTACATTGGTAAGATAGCCTGACTAACTTTATGTAAATAAAACATTATGAACGATCTATTTTCACTTGAAGGAAAAACAGCGGCCGTTATCGGT
>SLJB01000232.1 GCA_007135335.1 Balneolaceae bacterium | reverse complement strand
GGGCTCCCATTTTTTCTTAAAAAAAGGTAAATTAGTTCTTATACCGAAATTTTAATAATGCCGCGTTCGTCTAGGGGTTTAGGACGCCGCCCTTTCACGGCGGTAACACGGGTTCAAATCCCGTACGCGGTACATTCCAATCCCGATACAGATATCTGTCTCGGGATTTTTTTTATCCATTTCACACCATCCTTCTTAGACTTGAAATTGTTATGTTACATTAACATCAATAATAGTATCTGTTAAAATGAGCATCTTACGTCTAATATTTGCCATCATTCTTCCCCCATTGGGTGTTTTTCTTGCCGTTGGCATAAGGGGTGCTTTCTGGCTGAATATTTTGTTAACTCTTTTAGGATATATACCCGGCATCATTCACGCAGTATGGATCATCGCCAAAGAAGATGGATAATTTATTTCTTGATAGTAAAACAGCCATTGTAACAGGATCCAGCCGAGGAATCGGTTTTGCGATTACGAATGCGCTTCTTGAGCTTGGCGTCACAGTTGCCGGCTGGAGCCGAAATGCGCCAACAGATTTCAGTCATCCAAATTATTATCACTTCTCAACTGATATTGGCAATGAACAGTCTGTTCTTGAGAGCTTCGAAAAAGCTATGCCAAAACTTAACAACAATATAGACTATTTGATTAATAATGCCGGAATAGGACATCATGCATTCATAGAGGAAACTCCACCTGAAACGTGGCGTCAGTTGTTCGATGTGAATGTTCATGGACTCTTTTATGCTTCTCGTCTTGTTATTCCCGTAATGAAGAGCAGCAAATCCGGACATATCATTAATATCTCATCAGGTGCCGGAACTAACGGGATACCGGGAATGAGTGCTTATTGTGGTACAAAATATGCAGTAAACGGTATTACCGACACAATGCACAAAGAACTACGGAATTTTGGTGTAAAAGTAACCTGCTTATCTCCCGGTTCAGTTGAAACGGGATTTTCATCTTCCGATAAAAATAAAATTTTACCGAATGAGTTGGCTCAGTCTGTTATTCACATACTCAGATCACCTGAAAATTTTCACTACACGGATATTCAGGTTAGGCCCCTACAGCCGGGTAAAAAGTAATTTTTTTCAAGTCTGAAAAAAATAGCTGTCTTCAAATCATTTTATTATTTTCATTGAATCGGGTAATTCAAACAACCTCACCTTCTAATAATTCATTGCCTCTCAATATCCTATGGAAAAAATACACCTTGAAAAACAGGGCGAAACACTGACCTTCCTGACTCCTGACGATCAAACCGCCGATAAACTTGAAATGTATCTGGAAATTGCACCCGGAAAATCTGGTCCAACCCCTCATATTCATTGCTTATCTGATGAGGGTTTTGAAGTAAAATCCGGAACTTTAATTGTACTTATTGATGGGAAAGAGAGCATTTTAAGATCTGGAGACAAAATTATCGTGAAAGCCGGGCAGGTTCATTCATTCAGAAATGGAAGCGATGAAGAGGCTGCACTCGTGAATGGTTACATAGATCCCGCTTATAATTTTAAATGGATGCTTGTAGAAATGGCAAAATCGGCTAATGAAAGAGGTGGAAGCTGGGATAATGTATCATTGATTCTGGCAGGTTATGTACTCTTTCTATTGAGAAAAGAGTACAGGCTGGGCGGCATCCCGTTTTTTATTCAGGACATACTTTTTGGAATTCTCAGCCTTACCGCGAAGCTTACTGGAAAGTGGAAAACATTACCTCAAAGACCCGTACTCACATATAAAAATTGAGCAAAACGATCTTTATCTGCAACTTACTCAGCTGCTATTTAAATATCTTGTTATTAGATTGAATCATTTTTTTAAATTATTATTTAATATCACTTTTTTTCATAATTAAGAATAAGTCTAAATTACTTACTAAACCATTGAGCATCAGCTTATTTAGTTTACTAATTAGAATATTTCTCTTAAAAACATTTATCACACATATTGAACAGAATCTGAAACCTTATATATTACTTATAGATCACTTGACCAACTCTAGTTGTCGGGTGGTTCAGGAGTCTTCTTATTTAGTTCGATAGTTCGCGGGTTTGAAAACCCGGGTATCTGCAACGCAGAAAAAATCGGGTTGAAGGAGAAGAGTTTCCGGAAGCCTTTTTCATTAGGAAAACACTTGCAGCCCGGATGGTGGAAACTACGGTTATCATTATCCTGTAAGATGTACAGAGCACCGACCCGTGTTGCTGGTTATCTGCTGAAAGAACCTGAAGAGAGAGGCTTTTTTTATTTTATTAAGTTGTGGATCCTGTCTCTTCAGGTGCATCTAAATTTTTCTTGCAAGTGCATAGATGCCATTCCCTTTTTCATTCTTTGAATAGAGATCTGATAGATTCATAAGCAGGCAAAATGGCAAAATAATCGGGTAGTATACCATCAGGGGTATAGCAGCTATCAACCCTGTTTTTGTAAATGCAAGCATGGGCCACTTCACAGATAGCACCCAGGATCTCCTCCCCCATTTCCCATAGGTGTAATGCGTTTCTACAGGTAAAAGGTCCGCTTCCATCAATTTCTTTTCTATTTCTGCTTTGGAATACCCCGTTCTTGCGTGTTCACCAACAAATGTATCATCATCTGCTGCGTCTTCTTCCGAATAATGAGAAGGGGAATGCATTAAAAAGTATCCATCGGACTTTAAACTTTTACTGAGATTCTCAATCACAAGTACATCATCTTCAATATGCTCCAGTACATCTACACAGAGCACAAAATCGTATTCATTCTCTTCATTAAACGTCAATAGATCTGCCTCGGAAAAGCGGATTCTATTTTGTTTGATTTCTTCCTGAAAAAAAGTACTGTTATCGCTGAGATAATCTTTTTTTACATCGACTGAGTGAACCGAAACGCCCTGAAATGTTTCAAGAATAAACCGATCGTACTGCCCGAAACCACTACCAGCATCAAGTAGTTTCCATTTACCTTTTCCCTCAAAATCAGCTCCCTTCTTTTTCAGGATTTTGCGAATATGCCAGCTTCTCAGAAAAAAAAGATCCAGCAGGAAATAGAAAACACGTCGCAGTATCCCCGAGTCTTTTACTATCCGTGCAAATTTATCTTTTACAGGGTCGTAGGCAATCTTGCTCATAATCAGGTTTTGTCCGCAATACCGGGTTTGTGAAACTTCACCTGGCCGCGATTTATCATCTCACCCAAAAACCCGATAGAAAAGAATTGAACCCCCACAACAATGAGCAGTATGCCTAAAAAAAGCAGGGGGCGGTTACCTAATGGTTCACCCAAGAAAATTTTGATGTAGGCAAGGTAGCTACTGATTGCACCGCCTATAAGCAGTATTAATACACCAATAGATCCAAAAAAGTGCATAGGCTGCTGCATGTACCGCCTTACAAAAAGAAGTGTTAAAAGATCAAGAAAACCATTTAAAAACCGAGAAATGCCAAATTTTGTTTTACCATGTTTTCGGGGGTGATGTTTAACCACTTTCTCATCAATTTTATCAAACCCGTTCCATTTGGCAAGAAGCGGCACATAACGGTGCATTTCGCCATACAGATAAATACTGTCAACCACGTCTTTACGATACGCCTTCAGCCCGCAATTAAAATCGTGAAGTTTTATACCGGTAGTAAAGCGTGTAACTGCGTTAAAAAAACGTGAAGGTACTGTTTTTGAGATAGGATCGTGACGAACCTTTTTCCATCCGCTCACGAGATCGGCTCCATCACGAAGCATCTCAATCAACTCCGGAATTTCGAAAGGATCATCTTGAAGATCGGCATCCAGCGTTACAATGTATGAACCGGTGGCTACATCAAAACCAGCCTGTAAAGCGTCGCTTTTCCCGTGATTTCTTCGAAAGCGGATTCCTTTTACAAAGTCATGTTCGCGGCTCAGCTCTTTGATTACAATCCAGGAATCATCATCAGAACCATCATCCACAAAAATTATTTCGAAACTTTTACCGGTTAACGCCTCTATAATTTTGCCGGTAAGCTCACGAAGTGAATGTTCCTCGTTCAATAATGGAATAACCAAACTGATTTCCACTGAAAGCCCAGACGACTTTTCGGATTTCTCTGATTTTTTTACTGCTAATGCTTGCAAGTTCAATATATTTACGTGAACATACTTGTGCAAAACTCTACACAAGAAAATAAAAGATTTCGAGACTATGAAGAAATTGTATTATTCGATTGGAGAAGTAAGTGAATTAGCCTCCGTTGAACCCCACGTTTTACGTTATTGGGAAACAATTTTTAAGGAACTTTCACCCCGTAAGAACAAAGCGGGCAACAGAACCTATCGAGAACAGGATATCACCTTTGTTCTAAAATTAAAAGAACTGATTCAGGATAAAAAATATAGTACTGCCGGTGCTAAGAAATTTCTAGAACAACAACAGGGCAAGATATCTGACTCAGAGCCTGCCGGAGCTGATATTTCCTTCGAAACTAAAAAAGACCTAAAAGAAATCCGGGCCTTTCTTGTGAAGCTTCAGGATAAACTCTGAACATGAAGATTATAGTTATTTCTGCTGAGAAAATCCCGTAATAAGCATGTAGAGCAGTTCCGCACAAATCAGAATGGCCACACTTACAAGATGCATTACTTGTAACACCCCAGGCATTCCAAGTCTTTCCATTCCCACCCCTATGAATATCTGAAGAACAATGAGAGCTGCAATTACATAACCGATTTTCATCAGGCGTGAAGGTGCTTGCAATTTTTTGTTATACACAACTAAAATGATGGCAAATATCACCAGCAGCCACGAAAAGCTTCTGTGAACTTCATAGAGAAATCCGGTAGTATCTATCCAGGCTTCGCGCGGTAATTCAAGAATATTTTTTGCCACATCAACTGCTTCACGAACCTGGGTACCCAATACAAGCTGCATCATTGTTAAGAAGAGAATAACCCCTGATATCCAAAGAAATGTTTTCCGGGTTTGTGAGGATATTGTAACCTCAAGCCTGTTATTCATTGCGCGAAACGCTGCGTACAGCAGAACTCCAAGAATAATCATGGCCACAACCATGTGAATCGTAATCATGCCGGCACTTAAACCAGACCGCACAACCTGGCCTCCAAGCCACCCCTGAAAAAGAACCAGAACAAAAGCAAAACCTGAGGCTATTGTTACCGCTTTATCTGTTTTCCTGTACCTGAAGGAGAAAATAAAAGTCAGCGTTATCAAAAAACCAATCAGAACCCCAACCAATCGGTTTATATATTCCAGCCAGGTATGCAGCGGGTTGAAAAGTGAAGCATCGTACTGTGGAGGCAGATCAGCTACATTTGTAGGCGGAATCCACATCCCGAAACATTGAGGCCAGTCCGGACAGCCCAGGCCTGCACCCGCAGCTCGAACCAGACCGCCAATAAAGATGAGTACTATTGTAGCAATTACCGTAGTGAGAGCCGTTTTTTGATAAAGATTTAATTTCATTCAGGCTTAATAAATGTTGCAGATATTAACGCTCATTAATTAACAGTGTACAATCTACCCTTCATTTTTGAACTGGATATTAAGGTAACATATCAATTTCAAATTGGTTAATTTATGTCGATTTTAATTTTGGCTATTCGATGAATAAAACAGTAACCGGGAAATTAACATGGAAAGATATTTCCGGGGTTGTAAGTGACTATTATGAACTTACAAAACCGGGGATAACGTTCACTGTATTGGCAAGTATGCTAATCGGGTTCCTTATGGGCTCTGTGGGAGGAGTGAATTTTGCACTCATGTTTCATGCGCTTTTAGGTACCTACCTGATTGCAGCCGGTACTGCTGCCCATAATATGTTTTTGGAAAGAAATCTGGACGGGCTGATGAGACGAACAAGCAAACGTCCGCTACCGGCCTACCGTATTGAACCGAGACAAAGCTCCATCTTCTCACTTTCACTGATTTTTCTGGGGTTGGTATACCTGCTTATAATGGTGAATCCGGTTGCAGGATTTGTATCTCTTGCAACCACCATTATTTATCTGTTTGCCTACACTCCACTCAAGCGGATATCAGCGCTTAACGTTTTTGTGGGCGCTATTCCCGGCGCTTTGCCAGTGGTTGGCGGATGGGCTGCTTCAACCGGAACTGTTTTTGAACATGGAATGTGGATTCTCTTTGGCATTATCTACTGCTGGCAGATTCCACACGTAATTTCGATTGCCTGGGTTTGCAAAGATGACTATGAGCATGCAGGATTTAAAATGCTCCCAAAAAATGATCCGTACGGCCTAAAAGCTACACTATGGGTTATTCTCCCCCTTCTGATTCTGTTCCCAACTGTGTATAAATTATTTGTGATGGATCTTGTGAGCTGGCTCTATTTAGGTGGTTCTCTCCTCACAACTATTGGTTTTCTCTATTACGGTATTCGTTTTGCGATTTCAAGAAATAAACCGACTGCAAAAGCGCTCATGTTTGCCTCATTTGTATATCTGCCACTCATCTGGATCTTTATATTTGCCGACTGGATCGTTTTATAGTTTCTGAGAAAGGTTATACTCCACCCTTTCTACTTTCATAGAGTATAAATTTCTTATTTTCAGCCACTATTGACGTGTTCGTAAAAAATTTCTTCAATGATGCAATGTAACCGAGATGTTTATTGGCTACACAGAAAAAGCGGCCTCCGGGTTTAAGTTTACCCGCTACTTCCCGAAACAGATCAATGGATACTTCACTGTTCACTTCATGTTCAAAATGAAATGGCGGATTCGACACAACCAAATCGAACTGAACATCTCCAATCTCATCCAGAGAGTCAGACCAGTGAAAATGGCTGTTCTCGGTCTCGAGATTCAGCCTGGATGACATCACGGCCAGATAGGAGTCATCCATTAAATGAACTTCTGTATGAGGGTACTCCAGCTGAATTGCCCTTGCGATCACACCATTTCCGGATGCCAGATCAAGTACTTTATTTTCATCTTTGTGAACAACAAGGTTCTCCAATAAAAATTGGGTTCCATAATCAATATTGGCAGATGAAAATACGCCGGCATACTGTTTCAGATCCTGCACGGTACCCTCTCTGAACGTATATGAAAAAGAGGTCATCAGTTCAGTATCAGGTTCAGCTCTCTTACCTTTCAAAAGCAATACACGCGATTTTTTCCATGCAAGGCTCTGTTCTACATCTTCGAAATACTCTTCCGCTATAGTGAGAAGTTTAGGCGAAAAATGGCGTGTCATAAATCCACAGATCACAACACCATCATCAGCAAGCGACCGGGAGATATATTGTAAATAAAAACGGAACAGATCAATGGATTTTGGAATGTGAATAATGCCAATATCCACTTTTTCGGGTACAGGGGTAAGCGGATTGAGTAGTCTCTCAGGATTCAGCTTCAAACCATTATTCTGGAGATTCAGGCGCAGCGAGGTCTCCTGACTTTTGTAATCAACGATGGAATACGAATTCATCTCATTAAGGTGACAGCCAATATAGCCGAAACGATCGTTACAGATCGCCACGGTTTTACCGGAAGGTTCCATTTCGGAAAGCTTATTCAGTATATATTCATCGGCCGCACTCCATGCGCGAAGCGATTGGTTCTGAGTTGGCGGATATCGGGTTATATTCACGTTGATTCAAATTAATTTCAGTATGAGTATCAAGGTACAAAACAACCACAACTTAATTTTGTGATTGATTTTCCGATTTTTAATGAGAATTTTGGTTTGTCAGAAATCCAAATTATCCGAGTAATTTTATGGCAAAACTAAAACTCGATCTTCATGAAATATATAATAAAGGAGCCCGGATAGATCAGGAACTCAATAATATCATCGATGAAGCAATCGAGAAAAAAATAAAAACGGTGGAGATTATTCCGGGTAAAGGTTCCGGGCAGTTAAAAAAGAAAGTATTGAGATTTCTGGACCAAAAACATATCAAACAGAAATACCACAGGATAGATAAAGACAGCAAAAACTTTGGAAGACTGTTTGTCTATTTTAAGTTTTGATTGAAGTTGATCTAAGTTTTACCCCCTGAATCCATTGGTGAACAGACCAAAGTGACCGTTTTATCAATAGTTGGTACCAAAGAAGATGTTGACAAACTGGTTAAGATGGGAATGATTGATGGCTTTACAGAAACCTGGGACCGGCTGGAAGAGCATTTGGCAGCAGTTCAATAGTCTGCTTTCCAAAATCATTCTTAGCTTTTCACTCCGCGCAATGCAATTATAAGAAGTAAGCACAAATATACCAGATCATAATTCTATGAACTGAATAGTTAAATACCTGCGTAACCGGCTTCTAACAGTGGGATGATTTCCCTGTCTATTCTGTTAAAAAGCTCTCTTCTGTAATTGCGTGTGGACTCATTTGTTTCGGTGCGGGTAGTAACAGAGAGTATGGCATCGAGCTCAGGTAGTATCATAATATATTGCCCCCCGCTGCCAAAGGCGTAGACCATGTGGTAATCTCCCGCCGAGCGCTGAAACCATAGATATCCATAATCCTCAACTCCCGAAATACGACCCGTTACCGGCCTCACCGATTTAATTACCCAATCACTTGAAACCAGTTGCTCTCCGTTATAATTGCCAACATCCATCACCAGCCGGCCGATTTTAATCATATCACGCGGACGCATGGCCATGTTGTTACCCCCAAGATAGTACCCCTGCGGATCTCTGTCCCAGCCTGTAATTTTAATATCCATTGGCCCAAAGAGGTACCTGTTTGCAAATTGAAGAGTATTCATTCCTGTTGCGCGAGTTAGCAGAACGGCAAGCAGGTGGGTATTTCCTGTGCTGTAAATTCTGTCCTGTCCCGGCACTCCCTGTAAAGGCCGATCCAGTTTATACCGGATCCAGTTATTGCTGGTTACCCATCGGCCATAATTTGCCCTGCTGG
>SLJB01000204.1 GCA_007135335.1 Balneolaceae bacterium | reverse complement strand
AGGGGTACTTCACTTGCTGTTTTTGCCGGATATCATACCCGGGCTCCTGATATCCAGGCCTCTTACTGGCAATCAAATCAATTTTTTGGAAATGAAAACTTACCTGATGAAGAGAGTGTTCTGTTCGGAGCCGAGGCTAGAATAGGGTTAACCCGAGCCCTTCAGCTTGGAGTCAGGGGTGATTTGCGCGATACTGAAAACGCGGCATTTATCAATGTGGATGGAATATTCGAATCAATTGATCCCTATTCGATGATGAGCGGAACGGCATGGCTTGCCCTTGCTTCGCGAATTTTTGAAGGCGAAATTTCCGGAACATATAATGCATACACATCAAACAGTAATCATCCTTTAAACCGGATGCTGGCAGGTTCAGGAGACAAAATTTGGCTGAAGGGAAATTTGTACTGGAAAAATTATCTTTTTGACAGAGCCGCGTTTGTTAAAGCCGGTTTTTCAGGAATGTTCTCACCCAACGCATATCGCGGTGCAGAATTTTACACTCCGTTAAACCGGTGGCAGCATGGAACAAATGAATTTATTAATCCTTCATTTTACAGGCTGGATTTTGATCTTTCAGCAAGAATCAGATGGTTTATGTTACTGCTGAAATGGGAAAATATTCTTGACCGGATTGATCAGCTGGGGTACTTTGAATCGGCAGGTTACCCGATGCCGGAGATGCGGTTCAGGTTTGGAATACGGGTTTTATTCACTAATTAGCAGGATACCATGAGCTTAGGTTATGTATTTAAAGAAGGATTTGCAGGACTTGGAAGAGCGAAGCTCGCTGCATTTACATCGATGTTTTCATTATTTATAGCGGTACTTCTGATTGGTGTTTTGTTCAGAATCGGGTACAACGCTTACGAAGTTTCACAAGTTCTGAAACAACAGGTTGAAGTTGAAGTTTTTCTTCAGGATCTGGACGACTCTGCCACAAATCGTCTGCAAAATGTATTGCTCCAGAAACCTGAAGTTGCCGGGTTGGCGTATATATCCAAAGACAGTGCTTCACAGGTATTTCAGCTGGAGTTTGGTCTGGGTTCAGAAACCATTTCACAGCTCGATTTTTTGCCCGCCTCATTTCGCCTTACCATGTCCGACGAATATCAGGTTGCACAGATCGATTCTGTAGTTACTGAAATCAGGGGATTTGATGGGGTTGATGAAGTTCGGTTTAATCTCGCCTTGCTGCAATCCATAGAAGAGAGAACAGAAACCTTTTTCATTGCCGGAATTTCAATTGGCCTGTTTATACTTTTCGTAGCTATGATCCTTGTTTTCAATACCATTCGGCTTACGATTTATGCAAAAAGAGATCTCATAAAAGCGATGAAACTGGTGGGGGCAACGAATTCTTTCATCCGAAGACCCTTTCTTGTTGAGGGAGTACTTCAGGGAATTATAGCCGGTGCACTTGCCTCTTTACTCATCTATGTACTCTTTGAAATGCTGATTCCGCGTTTCATCCCGCAGATCGGTATACTCTCCTGGCCTTATGGCAGCTGGTACTTCCTGATTAGCGGCACTATACTGCTGGCAATTATCATGGGGTGGTGGGGAAGCAGATGGGCTGCACGTAAGTTTATTGGTGATGCGAGTGTGGGCAACTGACGTTTGGTTCAGTACTAACCACTCATTGTTTTAATCTTGTCCCCGCTTTCTTGCCGGCGCTTACACTCTTCGGTATTTTTGCACGTACCGAAAAGGTGCAGAGAGTGTCCATCAACATTAAAATCGTGGATTTTTTCCATCAACTTCTGAATTTCAAGTATCCGCGGATCGCAAAACTCAATCACTACTCCGCACTCCTTGCAGATCATATGGTCGTGCTGTTGGTACGCATATGATCGCTCATAATAAAACTGGTTTTTGCCAAACTGCTGGCGCTGCACAAGGCCGCATTCAATCAGCAAATCAAGAGTATTATAAACTGTTGCCCTCGAAACACGAGTACCGGCTTTTTTCATGTTGAAGAAAATGTCATCGGCATCAAAGTGCCCGTCTGAGCTGTAAATCTCCTCAAGTACCATGAAACGCTCAGGTGTCTGACGCTGGTTTCTCTCCTTGAGATAGGTTCTGAAAATCTCTTTAACAAGTATAATCGTTTCTTCCTGTGCCTGGTGTGCCATGATGAAAAATGTTTTTAAGATGAATCACTAAAATAGCGACTTCTGGTGTTTTCTTTAAAGAATGTTTAAAGAACTATTAAAATTGTGCTAATCTTTTATCTTAATATAAAACCGGTAATCCTAATAATTGATATATGCCTGCACTTGTCGCATTTGAATCACTAACTGAGCTCTACGAGAATCTTACAAAAAAATATGAAAATTCCACAAAAACGGCTTTTGCATATAAACCTTCTCCCAAAGATGAGTACAAGCCGGTAACCTGGGATACCGTTAAAGAAGATGTAACAGCTGTAGCAAGTTATCTGATTAACCGGGGAGTTGAAATGGGTGACAGAGTAGCTATTCTCAGTGAAAACAGGTATGAGTGGGCTGTTGTGGATTTGGCAATTCAAATGACCGGAACCATCAACGTTTCGTTATACACAACCCTGCCGTCAAATCAATGTGAGCATATACTCCGGGATTCGCAGGCCAAAATATTCTTTGTGTCAACAGGCATTCAGCTAAAAAAAGCTATAGAGGTTTTTGATAATTGTCCCGACCTGAAATCAGTGATCGCTTTTGATGAACCAAAAGTGAAGGAGCAAATGAACAATGACTTTGTAAAACTGTTTGATACAATCTGTGCTGAGGGGCTTAAGGCCGAAACCAAACATGCCGGAGAACTTAAAAAGCGGGCAAAATCTGTAAAACCGGAAGATGTGGCAACACTCATTTACACATCAGGAACTACCGGAAAACCGAAAGGTGCAATGCTTACACACCGAAACATTGTGAGCAATGTAAAAGCTGCTCACGAGGCGCTCACCATTGGCGAATACGATAGGTGCCTTTCGTTCTTGCCGCTCTGCCACTCATTTGAACGTACCGGAGGTTATTACGCAATGATGTCCGGCGGAGCAGAAATTTACTATGCAGAAAGTGTGGATACGGTAGCCAAAAATATGACGGAAGCCAATCCAACCATTGTTGTGAGTGTTCCAAGACTGTTCGAGAAAATTTATAATCTTGTGAATAAAAGTGTGCAGGAGGGAAGTACTATTCAACAGAATATTTTCTCGTGGGCACTCGATGTGGGTGAGAGGTATTGGAAGGGCAAGCGTGGATTTACAACTTTTCAGAAAGCAATTGCAGACAGGCTGGTGTTCAATAAACTGAAAGAACGAACAGGCGGCAACATTCGATTTTTTGTATCGGGCGGGGCTGCCTTGCCATCAGAAATCGGTACTTTTTTCATGTCCGCCGGGCTGAATATAATTGAAGGATATGGTTTAACGGAAACCTCACCGGTTATGACCTGTAACCGATATGGCGATGAAACCATGGGTACGGTGGGCAAGGTTATTAACGGTGTAACTGTTGGAATTCGGGATCTAGAAACCGATAAAATTATTGTGCAGGTAAGCGGTGAAGATTATCCCACAACAATTACGAGCGGGCCGGGTGAAATTCTGAATCGAGGTCCCAACACCATGAAGGGCTACTGGAACAACGAAGAAGCCACAAAAGAGATGATTGATGATGACGGCTGGCTTCACACCGGTGATGTGGGGCGTTTCGTGGATGGAAGGCTGAAAATTACCGATCGAATTAAACACATGATTGTAAATGCAGGCGGAAAGAATATCTATCCCGGCCCGATTGAAGAGCTCTTTAAAACCAGCTCGTGGATTGATCAGCTTGTGGTAGTTGGAGAACGCAGAAGCTACATGGCTGCTCTCATTGTGCCCAACTTTGAAGCTCTTGAAAAGTATGCCAAGCAGAATGATATCACATATAGTAAGAATGAAGATCTTATTGAAGATGAATCCATTATAAATCTGTTTAACAAAGAGATTCGAACCTTTTCAAAAGAGCTGGCATCTCACGAGAAAATACGTGACTTCAGGCTCATAGCTGATGAGTTCACCGTTGAAACCGGTGAATTAACACCAACACTAAAAGTAAAACGCAGAATTGTTGAAGAAAAATACGGACACCTGATCGAGGATATTTTTTCAGGAGACAGCGCATAATTACGCCTTATTCAGTCTCTTTTTATCACACAGCTAAAATCGGGAGAGATTTTTACGCGGTACTGTATGTGAAATTTGGGTTCCCGAATTTCTTTAGAGTACGGTAATGAGATGCCACCGCCTCAAAAAAGGTATCGTGCTGATTGTAAGGAATATTAAACTCGTTTGCTGTTTGCTCCACAATCGGGCTGATGGCCGGGTAGTGAATACTGCAAACCTTCGGGAACAGATGATGCTCTATCTGAAAGTTCAACCCACCCACAAACCAACATAGAGCCTTATTATCACGGGCAAAATTGTTAGTGGTAACCATTTCGTGGATCATCCAATGCTCATCAATCATATTTGTTTCATCGGGAAGCGGATGATCGGTCTCCTCAACCACATGTGCTAACTGGAAGATGACTCCAAGAATGAGCCCGGCAGTAAGGTGCAACGTTGTAAAGCCGATTAAAAGATGCACCCAGGTAATATCGAGCAGGAGCATTGGCAAAACCAGCATGTATGTGTAGTAAATTACTTTGGTAACAATCAATATGACCCATTCACTGAGCGGATGGTTTTTATTGTTGTACGGTCCGATATTTGGCTTCAGAAAGTTTTTATAATCTTTGATAAATACCCAGAAAAAAGTAGCAAGGCTATAAGCAAAAAATGCCAAAATGTGCTGCACCCGATGTACCATTTTAAACTCAGAGTGTGGCGAAAGCCGGATAAATCCGGCCACTTCAAGATCTTCATCGTGGCCGTGAATGTTTGTATAAGTGTGATGGATAATGTTGTGGGTTATTTTCCAGATATAGCCATTGGCACCCAGCAAATCAAATGTAAATCCTAAAGCCCGATTTACTTTACTGTTAGAAGAATAGGCACCATGAAGTGCATCATGAGAAACCGAAAAACCGATACCGGCCATACCGATTCCCATCAGAAAGGTTAAAAACCACATGGCTCCCAGGGAGAGTTGTCCGGAAATAATCAATGCATAAGAGCCAAAATAGAGGCTTAGCAACAAAATAGTTTTAATAACCATTGCTGAATTTGCATGCCTGGAGATTCCATTCTCCTCAAAATATTGATCAACCCGTTCTTTTACGGTTTTACCGAATTCACGGCTGTTTCTGTTGTTAAAAGTTACTTTTTCAACTATGGCCATTCAGTTTTACAATTTGTTTTTAAAAGAGTAATGTAGCAAACTGACGTCAAAACTGCATCATCTGTGGATGATTTAATTCCAGGTCTGTTGCAGTCAGGATCTCTCTTTTCTCGCATTAATAAACGATTTAATACCGGCTGCCAGAAATGCAATACAAACTACAGCCATAAAAGCCTGACCGATTGCAGCTGCCGGCCGGTCCGGCATTTCGCCTCCAATGGCGCCGATCATAGAAATCAAGCCGCCGAATGAACCGCCAAGTCCGAGAATGGCAAGCAAAAGAGCGGCGTGCATGGCATGTTTTCTCATTCCTTCACTTTTTAGGCCCAATAGACCTAAAAGAGCGAATACAATTCCGAAAAAGGAGGGGATGAGTGCTGTAGCACTTGCGGCTCCTGTAGCAACGTAAGATGTGAGCCCGAGTACAATGAGTATAATTCCAACAGAAATTGAGAGCTTTGGCATAAATTTAAAATTGATAGAAGTTATTGATTGAAACGTTTTGCTCCTGAATATACAGGATTATAGTTTTTCTTTGAGTTTGTTTACGATTCGGTTCACCCTGCGATAGTTTACGCCAAGATCTCCGTGTCCCACTCTGCTTGCACTTTTAATGTGTAAATAGCTGTGATTGCCGGCCGGTTCGATGGCGATGTTTACATCGTCCTTAAACCCAAATAGCCTGATGCGAAATACAGCATCTATTTGAAGTTTTTGTGAATTCGGGAAAAGTTCATGGGGAGAAAATTCATTCATCACATTCAGTGCTATCCTGTACAAGTCATCGCCGGATGTTTCAAACGCAATACTTTGTATAACGCAATTGGGTGTATCAGGGCACGGTTCGAACGGATGTTTATCCGTATCTGATTGAACATGTGCCGAAGTTGAACCCGAAAAAATGGTGAAAAGAAGAAGTTTAAGTGGCATGGAGTATCTGTGGTTTGATCAGATAACCCCCAATCTAAACGTAACATTCCAAGCAGGTGACTATGAAGTACTCGAACAAAATTTTAAACACTCCTCAAGTGAGTTCGCCACATTCAGAATCTCAAGGTTTTTCGGCCGGATTAATCCGGCATCGTGAGCGTGCTGAATCATCTTTATCAGATGATCATAAAAGCCGTTGTGGTTGTAAACAGTAACAGGTTTTTCAATGATACCTATTTGGTTCCAGGTGATGATTTCAAAAAGCTCTTCAAGAGTTCCGAAGCCACCGGGAAGGGCCAGAAATGCATCCGAATGGTTGGCCATGGTTGATTTACGCTCATGCATATCCTGCACAGTAATCAGTTTGGTGATTCCCTGATGAGCCACCTCTTTTCTGAAAAGTCCGTGAGGAATCACTCCCGTTACAGTACCTCCATGTTCCATGACGGAGTTGGCCAGTGTTCCCATAATCCCAAGAGAAGAGCCTCCATAAATAAGCTGATGTCCATTCTCCGCCATCATTTTACCCAACTCTTCTGCAGCTTTTAACACAGTATTATCATTTCCCGAAGAGGAGCCGCAATAGACGCAAATATTCATAGTTTGAGATTTTTAAATAGAAAAGTCATCGAATGTTCATTGTTCATCCGATGACTTAAGTTAAAATTTAACAATGTATCCGAAGTTGCTAATTACAAACCCCACCAGGCAAAAGTAATCCACTCATCAATATTTTCTGTATAGGGGGCAACTAATTCGCGGTTCCGTTCCGGTACTTCATCGATCTGTTGTTGTGCAGTTTCAAACTGTTCCATATTCATATCCATATTCCCTTCAGCTGCCGCTTTGGCAATCGCATCAATGTTGTATGAGAAAAGCTCAACCCCAAGAGCCTGATAGAAAGACTGCTGTACATACCGATACTCTTCCAAGGAGAAATTCTCACTGTTCAGTGCGTCAACCTGAATCTGTTTTGCATCACCGTAAAGCTTCACAAGATCACCGTAAACGCCCATCATTTCACGAATGGAGGGATCACGGCCTTCGAGTTCCTGCCCAAGCTCCTCATATTTTGCCTGAAATTCCGAGAACCGGTGTTCCAGTCCCTGCCGTATGTTCTTCTGAACATTTACAAACCGATCCACCTGATTTGTTTGTAATTCTCTGTTCTGTGGTGGTGTATATGTAGACTGATTCTGTATCTGAGTATTTTTTTCATGGATCTGCTGCAACTGAGTAACGCTGCCCATTACCGGTTTCACAAACATGGTGTAACCGAAAAAACCTCCGCCAACTACCACGATTATAAATACTCCTAAACATCCTAATGCAATTTTTTTACCCATTTTTCCCTTTAGTTCTGATTAATTGTTGAGCTTTTACTTGTTGTTACGAAAAATCTATAAAAATCAGGTCATATTTGCTGCCATCATCCGGTCTAAAATGCCCTCAAGTTTCCCGATAAAAAAATCCACCTCTTCGGTTGTATTCTGTTTGCCAAAACTGACTCGGATACTCGATTTTGCAATGGGTTCCGGAACACCAATTCCCTGAAGCACGTGCGATGGCTCCATAGCACCTGATGTGCAGGCCGATCCGTTTGATACACAAACACCCTCTATATCAAGATTCAATAGTAACATTTCACCGTCAAGGCCTTTATCACCATCGGGAATAAACCCAATATTCAGAATATGCGGAACACCACCGTTTTGCGGGCCGTTTATCTGAAATTTGCCCGGGAAACACCGGTTCAGACCTGCAAGAGCAGTTTCACGAAGGATTTCAAACTTTTTGATGTTGCCATCCATTTCACTAACAGCAACTTTCAGAGCTTCTGCCAGCCCAACAATACCGGTAACGTTGGATGTGCCGCCACGGCGTCTCCTTTCCTGAGATCCTCCCTGAAGCCAGGGAATCCAGGGGGTGCCGTTTTTTACATAGAGCACACCAATTCCTTTTGGCCCATAAATTTTATGGGCACTTATGCTCATTGAATCCAGCCCGAGATCGCGTACGTTTACCGGGATTTTCCCAACACTTTGAACCGTATCGGAGTGGAATGGCACCTTCTTCTCCCTGCAAACGGCAGCAATCTCTTTTATCGGATTGATGGTGCCGATCTCATTATTCACATGCATCAGACTTACAATAGCCGTTTGATCGGTGATAGCCTTCGCTACCTGCTCAGGGTTGATCAACCCGCTGCTGTCGGGCTGAAGATATTTTATATTTACACCGCTTCGTTTTAATGATTCAGCAGGGTGAATCACAGCATGATGTTCAATAGGCGATGTGAGAATCTCTGTTTTACGCGTAGCAGCTACCGCACCTTTGATGATGGCATTGTCGCTTTCAGTGCCGCCGCTTGTAAAAATGATTTCTGATGGTTCGGCTCCAAGCAATTTGGCAATTAGTTCGCGTGCGTCTTCAATGGCTACTTTAGAAGTACGCCCAAATTGATGAGCAGAATTGGCATTCCCAAAATTTTCTATGAAGTAGGGGAGCATGGCATCCATAACCCGTTTATCAACACAGGTAGTGGAAGCATTATCGAAGTATACAGAATCCATTGATTGTTTTTAGATGTTTTATCCGTGTCAAAAAATATCCAAAATGATTGTTAAAAGCAGAGAATAAATTTGTGAATGAATGGTGCTGAGAAATTGAGGTTTAAAGTAAATTTCAGTGATTAGATCGGAATGTTTTTCGTTT
>SLJB01000320.1 GCA_007135335.1 Balneolaceae bacterium | reverse complement strand
TTCTCTCCGGACTGATTGACGAGCTGAAAAAGAAACAGCCGGGCATGATGACCCTGATTGCTCTGGCGATTACTGTAGCCTACGTGTACAGCACTGCCGTAGTGCTCGGCTTTGAGGGACACCTGCTCTATTGGGAGCTCTCCACGCTGGTGGGCATTATGCTACTGGGCCATTGGGTTGAGATGCGGTCGGTGATGAGCGCCTCCGCCGCACTTGAAAAAATGGCCGAACTGCTTCCCGGAAAAGCACAACGTGTAAATGAGGACGGCTCAACCGAAGAAGTTCCGGTTGAAGAGCTTCAAAAAGGCGATAAAGTCCTTATCAAACCGGGTGAAAAAATTCCGGCTGATGGTATCGTTGTAAAGGGTGAATCAAGCGTAAATGAAGCGATGCTGACCGGAGAATCAAAACCGGTGACGAAATCGAAAGATGACGAGGTGATTGGCGGTTCGGTAAATGAGAAAGGTTCGCTTACTGTCGAAATCAGTAAAACCGGTGATGAATCCTTCCTCTCTCAGGTAATGGACCTCGTGAGGAGTGCGCAGGAGAGTAAATCAAAAACGCAGGACCTGGCCAACCGAGCCGCTTTCTGGCTCACCATTGTAGCCATCTCAGCAGGTGCGCTTACGTTTATGAGCTGGTCTCTCTTCACCGGGCAAGAGCTCAGCTTCACCATGAACCGGACTGTTACCGTGATGATCATCGCCTGTCCGCACGCCTTGGGTCTCGCTATTCCGCTTGTGGTTGCTGTATCCACAAGCCTCGCGGCCTCCAACGGTTTTCTGATCCGCAATCGCGTGGCCTTTGAACAGGCCCGAAATCTTCAGGCGGTGATTTTTGATAAGACCGGTACCCTCACTGAAGGAACCTTCACCGTAACCGATATCCTGAACTTCAATGAGAAATTCAGTGACGATGAAATCCTGATGGTTGCCGCCTCACTCGAAACCAATTCCGAACATCCGATTGCAAAGGGTATACTGGAGAAAGCAGGCGAGGGCGTTCAGGAACCCGACGAATTCAACTCCATCACCGGAAAAGGGATTGAGGGGAAAGTGGATGGCAAAACGGTAAAAGTTGTGAGCCCCGGATTTGTACGTGAAAACAATTTCGACTATCCGAGGGAGCAGGTTGAGGAGATCTCCTCTCAGGGCAAAACTGTGGTGTTTGTGGTGATTGAAGATGAACTCTGCGGGGCGATTGCACTGGGTGATGAAATCCGGGAAACCTCCCGGAACGCCATTAAAAAATTGCATGATATGGGCCTCGAAGTGGTAATGCTGACGGGCGACAATCAGCAAACGGCCGAATATGTGGCCAAAGAACTGAATATTGACCAGGTGTTTGCCGAGGTACTTCCTGATGAAAAAGCGGACAAGGTGAAAGAAGTGCAGAGCCAGGGAAAGCTGGTAGCAATGACCGGTGATGGCGTGAACGACGCGCCCGCTTTAGCGCAGGCCGATGTAGGGATTGCCATAGGTGCAGG
Organism: Balneolaceae bacterium; assembly: GCA_007135335.1. GTDB lineage: Bacteria > Bacteroidota > Rhodothermia > Balneolales > Balneolaceae > Rhodohalobacter. The sequence continues at coordinate 25,847 of SLJB01000320.1, read as the reverse complement.
ATCTGACGTAGCCGTCGAAACCGGCGATGTGGTACTGGTGAAAGACAACCCCGAAGATGTGGTGAACCTGATCCGCCTCTCGAAAGCAACCTACAGCAAGATGGTACAAAACCTGGCCTGGGCCACCGGCTATAACGTAATAGCCATTCCGCTGGCTGCAGGTGTATTGTACACCTGGGGAGTCATTCTGAGTCCGGCCGTAGGCGCTGTTCTGATGTCGGCAAGTACAGTGATTGTGGCAATTAATGCACGGCTGTTGAAACTGGGGGATTGAGGAGGGGGAAGGAAGAAGTCCAAGAAGGATCGGGCCTGCGAAAAGCACGCAGGAAAAGTGAAAACTGAATCAGGCCGATTTGGTGGTTAGGTATTATTTCAGACTCAATTAGTACTTCCTGAAATTTGTATATACACCATAGTTATATCATCATGCTGAGGCTCACTGCCGGCAAATTCATTTACTTTCGATTGGATATGCGCTATCGCTTCTTCAGCAGATTGAATCTCTTCTGTCTCAGAAAAGGCATCATGCAGACGGGTATCGCCAAACTGCTCCCGATTTTGATTCATCGCTTCGTTGATGCCGTCGGTGTAAATCAGGAGACGGTCTCCCGGTTTCAGTTGAATGGATTCATTTGTATAACCTACCTGCTTCGTAATCCCAACCGGAAGGCGTGGCCCCTCCGCATTCAGCTCAGTAATGGTACCGCCACGCAAAAGAAGAGGGGGCAGCTGCCCGGCATTAGTGAAGGTGAATTGCATTTTCTTCATATTCAGAATCCCGAAGAGAAGGGCTGTGAACATTCTGCGGTCGCTTTTTTGAAAGAGAGGCACATTTATCCGGGTGAGCATTTCGTCCGTCTTAAACCCCCGGGCCGCCACGGCATGCAGCATACCGCTGACCATAACTGCCGTCATAGCCGCTTTCATCCCCTTTCCGCTCACATCCGCTACGGTGAAGCCGAGTTCGTGATGATTCCCGTTTTTTGGAAAATAGTCGAAGTAATCACCACCAACCTCAGTGGCCGGCAGGCAGATACCTGCGATGTCGATACCCTGTATATTGGGTGCTTTTGATGGCATGATTCCCATCTGCATCTCACGGGCGGTTTCCAGCTCTCCGCGCAGCCGCTCGCGCTCAAGATGTATCCGGTAACTCTCCTTCAGGTTTAAACGCATTGTGTAATATGAGACGGCGAAAATACCAATGATCCCGATGGCGACAAAGATCCCCAGCCAATAGATCAATGAGTCGGAAACAGTAAACTGGATACTTTGATCGGGAAACATGAAGCTGTGTGCATAATCCGCGAACCACTGCATATTGAACATGCCTGCCGAAAAGCCGATAAATGCGAAAACAAGGCCGGTTGCTTCCTGAATGATACGGTTTGCTGATTTGATACGATCCCAAAACAACATGCGGAATATGGCTATCAGGATAAGAATATGTAAAAATACAAAATAGCTGTAGGCAAGATGAACGACCAGAAGCTTGAGGCTGCTGTCCGGGTCTTCAGGATAAGGCTGATAGTTTATAAACCAGTTGACCAGTGCAAGGCCTGTGGCGATCAGCAGCCATATTAACAGCTCTTTAAAAAGTGGTGTTTCTCTGTTTGGAAACGATTGACTCATGTGGTGATTCAGGACCGAAGTGACTCAAATAGTGAGCTAGAGTAAAATTATCATAAACTTTATCACCCGAACATACATAAATCGCCACAGTTAATACAAATAATTGATTGTCGCCTGAACTAATTCTATTGCTATTGCTATCATCAAACGGTGCTTATTTAAGAAGCTACAGGCCACAAATTGCTATTCTCTATTTATTGTTCTCAATAGGAGTGATCGAGATTTCGATGGGTCATGTCGGAATTGAAACGCAGAAAGGAAAATTGATGCAGGTGCACATCGGTTTCAGTACCATTTTATCAAATAATACTGTTACTTTGGTTAAATGGTCATAAATAAAACCCGTTATGAGCCCCATCAATGTTACCAAAGCATCCGGAAATCAGGAGCCGTTTGATGAATCAAAGCTCAGAGGATCATTAAAAAAAGCCGGGGCTTCTGAAGATATTATCAATCAGATTTCTGAATCTATCAAAAATCTTTTAGTTGAAGGCATATCCACTCGTAAAATTTACAAAGAGGCTTTTCGGCAGCTTCGGTCTGAGTCACGAAAAGTTGCCGGCCGATATAAACTAAAGGAAGCTATTTTTGAATTGGGTCCTGAGGGATTTCATTTTGAGAAATTTGTTGCAGAAATCTTAAATATGCGGGGTTATACAACTTCAATAGGTGAAGTTGTGAAAGGTGAATGTGTGAATCATGAAATAGATGTAATTGCAAGTACCGAGAGTGAATACCTGCTTGTGGAATGCAAATTTCATAACCGGAAAGAGAATATTTGCAACATCAAGGTTCCTTTGTACATACAATCAAGGTATTTAGATGTGAGAGATACTTGGTCAAAACAGCAGGGTCACAAACACAAAAATCATAAGGGCATGCTGGCCACTAATACCCGTTTTTCTGAGGATGCCATCACCTATGCAGAATGCGTGGGTCTGAAATTGTTAAGCTGGGATTATCCAAAAGATGCGGGAATCAGAGAATTGATAGCCAAATTGAATTTGCACCCAATAACGAGTCTCTCTTCATTGAATGCTGCAGAGAAAAAATTGTTACTGAAAAATGAAGTTCTATTTTGCAAGCAGATATGCCTCAATAAAAGCGTTTTAGAGCATGATGGCATCGACTCCAGGAAAATTAACCGTATTTTCAGAGAAGCGAGAGAAATATGTAACAATAGTCAGAACCCGAAATGAATAAATCATTTAAAGTTCATTTCCTTGGCGCATCAGGTACAGTAACCGGTTCAAAATTTCTTTTGGAACTTCCCGGTAAGAATATTTTGGTGGATTGCGGGATGTTTCAGGGAATTAAAGAGTTGCGTGAGCTGAACTGGCAGCAGCTTCCCGTTAAGGCATCCCGTATAGATCTGGTTCTACTGACTCACGGGCACCTGGACCACTGCGGATTTTTACCTCGATTGGTAAGCATGGGCTTTTCAGGTAAAATCTGGGGAACGGCTCCAACGTCAGACATCGCTGAAATAATTCTAAAAGACAGTGCAAAAATTCAGGAAGAAGACGCAGAGAGAGCAAATAAAGAAGGATTTTCAAAGCATAAACCGGCGAAACCTCTTTATAATACCGATGATGTGGATAAAACCGTATCAAGATTTGAAGCACAAGAAAAGGGTGAGTGGATTGAGTGTGCTGATGATATAAAGATCCGCTTTCAATATAGTGGCCATATTTTAGGCGCAACATGGATTGAACTTGATATTTCCGGCCGGAGGATTGTGTTCTCCGGGGATATTGGCAGACAAAACGACCCTCTGTTAAGTGCACCTGAAAAGCCCGAATCAGCAGATATCCTGTTTCTTGAAAGCACGTATGGTGATCGTCTGCATTCGAAGGAAAACATGCTTGATAAACTGAGAATTATAATTGATGAAACCATCAGCAAAAATGGCACGCTGATAATACCGAGTTTTGCTGTGGAACGTGCTCAGCTGTTGATGTATATGATCTGGCAGCTTCACCGGGCCGGTGCGCTTCCTCACTCTCTGCCGGTAATTCTGGATACCCCAATGGGGAAGAATGTACTCGATCTCTTTCGAAAGCATCACCGGTGGCATAAACTTACTCAGGAGGAGTGTGCTGAAATGTGCAGCAGGGTTCACATGGTGGAATCATTCAAAGAGACCTGGGAAATTATTGACAATCCGGCTCCAAAAATTGTAATTGCCGGCAGCGGAATGGTTACGGGTGGACGGGTGCTGAGCTACCTTCAGAAGTACATATCAAAACCGGAGACTACCGTTTTGCTGGCAGGATATCAGGCGGAGGGCACGCGTGGCAGAAGCTTGCGGGATGGTGCCGGTGAAATAAAGTTTTACGGAAAATATTTTCCCGTAAAAGCCCGTATAGAACGTTTACAAGCCCTTTCCGGGCATGCTGACCAGGATGAGTTGCTCGAGTGGGTTTCAGAGATCACGAAAAGCCCTGAGCAGGTATTTTTGGTGCACGGAGAACCGCACTCACTGGATACTTTTCGGGTAAAACTGAGGGACAAATATGGCTGGCAAGTGACTATTCCCCATCTTTTTGAGATATATGATCTTTAATATTTACGGTTAACAGGGAATATTAAAATTATACTTCAGCCTATAAGGTTATAAAATTCACATATTTCTAATAATGCCTGTAAAAAGAGAGTGGCTCAATTCTTATAAATTCTTAATGGACAAAATAATTGACATTAGAATGATTTAACAGAAGGTAAATTGTCTTACAAAAGCCATATTTTATTATCACAGACGGAACATTTTATTAGCGCTGAAGTTGTAAGTGTATATACTTCTGCGTTGCAGAACACATAGTTGAATAGAGGAAATCGATTTGAAAACCCCTAAAAGCATCTCTGAACCCATGACTGTGGAAGAGTCATTCCTATTTATTGAATTGTTAGAATCAAATCAGTTCTTGTATGATGTTTGGGAAATCACAAGAGATATCGATTATATAACAAAATATGATCAGCTTATTTTTCACTGTGATCCGCGTCTTCAATCAATGACTGTTTAATCTTCTTTAGATAGAGTTTACTTTTTCTTTGAATCGCATCTATTTTATCACTCCTGAGATATCTTAATGATCTTGTGCCTATAGCAGGTAACCGATCTTGCCCTTCCCCAATTCTGTCAGGGTGTTAACAAATCATCTTATTCTAGATTTTAATCAGAAATCAATACTGGTTAAGTTATTGATATATTTTTGCATAAAAGATATTTTCAAAATCTATGTTAACATTTATCTTATTTCTCTGGATTAAAATCCAAAAAAGTTGTAAATCCTGACACGATTCCGTTTTATAACCTCACATTCACCGGTCAGAACTGTCACAGTTAAGAAAACCGGAGATAGTCGCCAATTCCTAAAAAAATAATAACAGGATTACCGAGTCTGAAACACTATATTCCGTTCAGATTGTATTCATTACAGTTCAGGGTAAGTGATAAGGATTAAATAAAAAAGCTCAAATAAGACAGCTTTATATGAAAAAAATAATTGTATTGGGCGGTGGTGTGGCCGGAATGAGTGCTGCTCATGAACTGGCTGAAAGGGGCTTTTCAGTTGAGGTGTATGAGCACAAAGAGAACTATTGTGGCGGCAAAGCCCGCAGTGTTGATGTGCCAGATACCGGCAGTGATGGAAGAAAACCTCTCCCGGGTGAGCATGGCTTCCGTTTTTTCCCGGGGTTCTATAAACACGTAACGGATACCATGAAAAGAATACCCGTTACCGGAAACAGAACCGCATTTACTAATCTCGTACCCACAGAAACAATCACCCTGGGCCGGTACGATAAAAAACCATTCAGAACCCTTGCCCATTTTCCGAAAAACATTGCAGAAGCTGAATTTCTTGTTAAAAACCTGTTTGGATCAGATCTTGGCCTGACCCGTGAGGAGGAGGTGTTTTTTGGCCGGCGGATATGGCAACTAATGACCAGCTGCAAAGAACGAAGAGTTAATGAGTATGAAGGTCTCGGCTGGTGGGAATATCTTCAGGCAGACCGTTTCAGCAAAACATATCAAACCCTTCTTGTTGAGGGATTGACGCGCACACTTGTTGCAGCAAAAGCAAAAACAGCGAGCACAAAAACAGGTGGCGATATATTTTTGCAACTCATTTACAATACAATGAATCCGTTTGTGGATGTGGACAGGGTTTTGAATGCACCCACAAATGAGGCGTGGCTAACCCCCTGGTTTACATACCTGACAGAAAAACTGGGTGTTAAATATCACTTCAGTTCTACGGTTAAAGAGATAAAATTAAAAGATCGAAAAATAGATCGCGTGTTAGTACAAACCGGAGGAAAAGTCATTGAGGTGGAAGGCGATTATTACATTTTTGCTGTACCCATAGAACGAATGGCTCCGCTTATCAGTGATGAAGTTCTCGACGTTGATGGCACGCTGGAAACGATTAAACAGCTTGCTCCGTCTGTGAGCTGGATGAACGGCCTGCAGATTTACCTTAAAGAGGATTTGAAAATCAGCAGGGGACATGTGATCTGTTCCGATTCTGAATGGGCGATAACCTGTATTTCTCAGCCGCAGTTTTGGCCGGATGTTGCCCTGGAAAACTACGGTGATGGTACAGTAAAAGGCATTTTATCTGTTGATATATCTGATTGGTTTGCAATTGGGAACAATGGTAAAGCTGCATGCGATTGTACCAAAGAAGAAATTTATGATGAAGTTTTGTTTCAGCTTATTAAAAGTTTGAATACCGATGCAAAAATACCCCTGACAAAAGAGATGGTAGTTGACTGGTTTCTCGATAGTGATATTGAAATTTCGGAAAAACCCTTTCCGGATACGATAACCCCGGGCCATTCAACATATTCTCATAACAGGGAGCCTCTTCTTGTGAATCGTGTTAATACCTGGTCGCTGCGTCCTGAGCCGTACACCAACATTGAAAACATGTTTCTTGCATCAGACTATGTGAAAACCAATACAGACCTTGCCACAATGGAAGGGGCGAACGAAGCCGCCCGAAAAGCGGTAAATGCCATTATTGAGGCATCAGGATCAAATAAAAAAATGTGCAAAATCTGGGATTTGCACGAGCCGTTTATACTCGCTCCTCTTCGCCGGGCCGATAAAAAACGGTATGATAAAGGCTTGCCGTGGCACCATAAACAGAGTGCGTTAACATCAGCTTTTCTATTTATTACACACCTATTTGCTAAAATAGCCCGGCTCTTTACCGGAAAATGACAGCGCGAATACTGCAAAAAATACACTTACAGAGCCATAATGATGAACAAATCAATTCAACAGTCCGGATTGTTCAGGGGGAATACACCTGAAGCGAAATTTATACTAGGCACGATACTCCTGACACTCACCATTGCAGCAATCAGCAGTTTTACAGATGCAGGCTGGTTCTCTGCATTTTCGCTGGCAATAGGAATGTATATTATCATTGCGGGGTTTGCATTCTGGAAAAAAGATACATTTCTGTACCGTCTGTTACTTTTTGGTTTGATTGCCGGCGTTGTGGAATTGCTGGCTGATTGCTGGCTTGTTCAATCAACAGGCACACTCGTTTATCCTCAAAATGAACCGATGATTGCCTGCTCACCACTCTATATGCCGTTTGCCTGGGCAGTGGTACTTATTCAGGTTGGGTATCTGGGCTGGCTCATATCCGGCCATAAACCGTTGTGGTTCAGCATGCTGGTTACCATGATTCTGGGGCTGTTGTTTATCCCTCTTTTTGAACACTGGGCATTTGGCGCAGAATGGTGGTACTACCGTGATACACCCATGATTTTCAATACACCCTACTACATCATTATGGCAGAGGGGTTAATATGCATGGTACTGCCTCTGTTTTTTAAACTTAAGTCGCACAAAAAATACCTTTTAGCTGCGATGTTCGGAATTGTTCAGGGTTTCTGGATTTGGCTTGCTTACTATATCTCGTATATCATAACCGGTTAGGTAAACATAATGCTTACAACTGCAATTGATTTTTTTATACCCGAAAAAAATCGTGAGGACCAGGAGACATTCAGGAAATCCAGGCTGGCGGCAGGTACGTTTATCATTGTTGGCTTTTTTACGTTTAATTATTCGATCATAAGTTTGATTATCGGGTTTGATGCGGGTTTTTATTCACAGGCTTTGCAAGTAATTGTTTCTGTTACATGCCTTTTCATGTTTAAGAGGGGCATCTCTGAGACTCCTATTTCATTTCTTTTTTTTACATCAGCTATTCTCACTATTTCTGCAGCCATTTATTATACAGGTGGCTTCGATTCATTTATTATTCCATGGCTCGCCACAACACCCATTGTAGCCCTGCTTGTTTCAGGGAAAAAAATGGGCGTTTATACTCTCTTTGCTCAGCTCACCATGCTTTCCCTCTTTTATGTTCTGGATGTTTCCGGAGTACCTCCACCTGAAGAGTCGTTGGCGGAACCCCCTCTTAGCTTTATGCTATCCACCTACTGGGGCCTTATTCTGATTTTTTATTTTGTAGCAATTGTATTTGAACACGGCAGAGTTAATGCCATGGCATTATTAAGCAGCAAGAACGATGAACTGCAGAAAACCATCACAAAATTACACAGCACACAAGATCAGCTCGTTCAGCAAGAGAAATTGGCAAGCCTTGGGCAGCTCACAGCAGGCATCGCCCATGAAATCAAAAACCCGCTGAACTTTGTGAATAACTTTGCGGATTTATCTGTGGAACTGGTTGATGAAGTTCGTGAGGAGATCCATTCTGCAGGAACAATTGATGATATGTCCCTGCAGAATGTTTCCGACATTCTGGACGACATCGAAGCTAATCTCCGCAAAATCCAGGAACATGGAACCCGTGCCGATTCAATTGTAAAATCGATGCTGCAGCACTCCCGCGATGGGGAAGGAGTTATGGAGCCCGTTCATCTGAATTCTATGATCAAAGAGTTCGTGAATCTCTCATTCCATGGAATGCGGGCAGGGGAGAATCCAATCAATGTGGATATAGATCTGCAGCTTGAGGAATCGATTGAAGATGTGCCGCTTATTGCGGAAGATTTTTCGAGGGTAATTGTGAATCTTTGCAGCAATGCGTTTGACGCAATGCGGTCGCTTAGTAAGGAAGAGGATCAATATAATCCCAAACTAACCGTCAGAACAAGCGTTAGTGATGGCCGGATTCTGATTGAAGTTCAGGATAATGGACCGGGCATTCCGGATGAGATAAAGAGTAAAATTTTACAACCATTCTTTACAACAAAAAAAGGCACAAAGGGCACAGGCCTTGGTTTAAGCATTACACACGATATTGTGAAAGCACATGGAGGTGAGTTATCTATCGATAGCAGCAAAGAGGGAGCCTGTTTTTCTATAAGGTTATAAAAGTAACCAAGTTAAGATGAAGCAGTAGAGGGTCAGGTTATTCGATAACTTTTTGTTACTATGTAAAAGCTGATTTCACGAGTAAAACATGAGCATTGCAATAATCTGAACTCCGGATGTTTACTAAACTGATCGATTATTTTATCCCTGCCGAATATCGTGCAGATAGTGAGACACTGAGAAAATCCAGGCTGGCTGTAGGGGTTTACATCATAGTTGGGCTCTTCGCATTTAACTACTCAGTAATCAGTGTACTTATAGATTTTAAGGGCGGGTTACTGTCGCAGGTACCGCTCATGTTCATCTGTTTGATTTGCCTGGCGCTATTCAGGCAGGCAGTATCACAGCTTAAAATTGCATTTCTGTTTTTCACATCTGCCATCATTCTAATCAGCACGGTAATTTATTACACCGAGGGTTTTAACTCATTCATACTGCCATGGCTGGCAACCACCCCGATTGTAGCCCTGCTTGTTTCGGGAAAAATGATGGGTCTATACACACTGGCAGGCCAGTTATTCATGCTGGTTATGTTTTACGTATTTGAACGGATTGATTTTTCCCCTCCGGAAGGATCACTTACAGATGCACCTCTCTCTTTTGTGTTATCTACATTTATTGGCCTCATTCTGATATTTTATGTTATTGCCATTGTATTTGAAACCGGCAGGGTGAATGCTATGCGTTTGCTTACCAATAAGAATGATGAGTTACTCGTTCAGAAGCGAATTACTGAAGCACAAGCCGAAAAATTAAAGCAGCTGGATGCCGAAAAAAATCGTTTTTTTGCCAACATTAGTCACGAATTCAGAACTCCCCTCACGTTAACTATCGCACCGCTTGAAAATCTGAGTAATCCAAAATACGGTACATTAACCCTTGAGGGGAAAGCCCAGGTTGATATGGCATCAAGAAACGCTAAACGCCTGATGCGATTGGTAACCCAGCTGATGGATCTTGCCCGTTTTGAAGCCAATCTTTTCAAGCTGAAACCGACCACTACCAGCCTTAACCCATTCATAAGCCACATTTCTTCGAGATTTTTAGGAGCTGCAGAACGCTATCAGATTACATTTAATGTGGAGATTCCGGATAAACTCATCATTGCAAGGTTCGATCCCGAGCAGTTTGAAAAAGTGATCTCCAACCTGCTCTCGAATGCATTTAAATTCACCCCGAAAAAAGGAAGCGTGAGCATTTCACTGGAAAATAGGGGGGATACAGCAGCTATTCTTGTTAAAGATACCGGGCCGGGAATTGACCCGGAACACCTGCCAAGATTATTTGACCGTTTCTATCAAACTGAAAAATCAGAGATGCAGCCGGGAACCGGAATAGGGCTCGCTTTGGTGAAAGAGATTACAGAGCAACATGGCGGCCACGTTAATGTTGAAAGTGAACCCGGTGGCGGCACTGTTTTTACGGTTAACCTGCCTCTTAAAGATGTTGAAGTTACAAATGCCGTTGAACTGAATCTATTGGATGAAACCGGCTACGAAGAAGAACTACTTCCGGATAGAGAAGAAGAAACTACGGCAAATTTTGAGGCTGAAGATGGTGATGATCGAAAAACCATACTTGTTGTGGATGACAATAAGGATATACGCACCTACCTGTCACATCAGTTTTCTGACGAATATAATGTTGCAGCAGCAGAATCGGGAAATCGCGCGCTGCAGATTATTCAGGATGTTTTGCCGGATGTTATTATCTCTGACGTGATGATGCCGGATGGCGATGGTTTTACACTACTGAAGAATCTGCGCTCAAATCCGGAAACAAATTTTTTGCCAATTATTCTGCTTACAGCCAGGGCTGAAGCAGAAGACAAACTTGAGGGATTGGGTATCGGGGCAGACGATTACCTGACCAAACCCTTTAGTATGGAGGAGGTTTCACTGCGGGTGTTCAACCTGATTGAACGGCAAAAGAGATTGCAGAAACATTTTGAGATACAGAGGGGAGATGAAGATGTAATCAAAACAAAGCTGAGTCCGGATTCTGTAGAAGCGGAATCAACAGATTCTCAATACCTCGAGAAAGTACGGCAGCTGATACAGCAGCAAATGCATGAGGAGGACTTTTCTGTTGAGGATCTTGCAAATCGGTTGTTCCAAAGCCGCACTCAGCTTTTCCGTAAACTACGCGATCTTGCCGAGGAAACACCCAGTGCGCTTATCAAAAGAATGCGCCTGGAGAGAGCAGAGGAGCTGCTTCGAAAAAAAGCAGGAACAGTAAGTGAAATTGCATACTCAACTGGCTTTAAAAGTGTAGCACAATTTTCCACTTCGTTTCGTAAACATTTTGGAAAATCGCCTACACAGTATGTTGATCATATCTCAACGTAGATTCCCCTTAATCATTACATGGAGAAGGGAACGCATGTTTGCGATGTCTTCAGATGGATCCTCTTCAAGAATAATCAGATTAGCCAACTTTCCGGCTTCAAGAGTGCCGAAATCATCGAACCGCTGCATGGCCAGGGCTCCATTTTTTGTGGCCATCACAATCAGATCCATTGCAGGAATTCCGGCCTGCTGCATCGCTTCCAGCTCATCATAAATAGAAATACCATGAAGTGTTCCCGGGTTACCGGCATCAGTGCCAACTGCAATGGGAATTCCGGCTTCATAAACTTTAAGCAAATTAAGCACGTCTGTTTCATTTACACGATCGGTTTCCGGATCGAAGTTTTGGAATCGCTCAACCAGCGACCCTGAGAACAGAGAGTGCTCTCTAAATTGAGGAGCGGTTTCCATTAATTCCCGTGTTTTTTCGTCAACACAATGGTTTGGGTCATGAATTTCAAACGGTTCAATATCAGCTGCAGCCCGGTACGCCAGCATATATCCACTGCTGACTATTAGCGTGGGATTGTAAATAGTGCCGTTTTCCAAAGCCAGTTGTATAAACTCATCATCCACTTCCTGATCGCTCACACTGTGAACCAGTAATGTTGTACCGTTACGAAGGGCAGCTTTGGCCTGCTCTAACTGAGTTGCATGTACAATCATCTGATTGCCCTGCCTCCGGATTTCATCTGCTGCAGCTTCTACTCTGCTCATATATTCCTCATCGCCCGATCTGATTTGCCAGAACTTAATTCCTGTGCTCCCAAGTGCTGAGAGATATTGAACTGTTTTGATTCCATCCTCTTTGCTATTCAGGGGAACAAGAACTTTGTCTGACGGCAAATCAAACGGCGCTCCCTGGGCAGGTGTAAGGAGAGGGCCCGAGGCTGCCACATGCGGTGCATTTGGGTTTAGTTCGGCTGCCTCCTGAAGCCCAACCGACCAGCTCATTCCGCCTACATCATAAACAGCGGTGATACCCGAGCAGAGATAGGCATCAAAATATCGCTGCGGATTGAGCTGCTGATACGCCACAACCTCTGCAAACGGGTAGGTTTCCGTGATGTCAAGCCCATCGGGACGGCTGTCGAAAAAACCGGTTTGAAAGAAGTGAACATGAGCATCTACCAGCCCCGGAGTGACGTACTTACCCGCCATATCTAGAACCTCTGAATTTTCCGGAATTTCGCACTCTTCAAGACTTCCGGTACAAATGATGCGATTCCCCTGAATGACCAAAATACTGTTTGATACAGGTTCTGAACCTGATCCGTCAAAAAGTGTGGCTCCTTTTATAACTGTATAGTCCGGCTGAGTTGTTGTGCATGCCGCCATAACAGCGATGGCGTACAGGGTGATCAGGAATTGAACGTTTTTCATATCAGATGGTTTAAAATTTGCGATTGCAAAGAATTACGTATTTATCTTGAAGTAAACAACCCTGTGAGGATGGATCAATCGGCAGTTTAACTCAAATCTCCAAAAAAATTAGGGTTCACAGAGTGCAATATTGAATTAATTTCATACTTTTAGACACTGTTTCAAGTGGAATCTGAACTGATAATTTTAGTATCTCTGTTTTCAAAACTCCAGCCCGATGTACGAATGAGACTTCTTCGAATTATATTGCTGCTCTTATTCATGGGAATTCCATTCTGCATGACTGTAGCACAAATTCATCCCGAATCGGGGAGGATGTTTCACCAAAACTTTATGCCTTCCGACTATGATGCACACGCACAAAACTGGGCCATCCTGGAAGATGAAAACGGGCTTATCTACGTGGGAAATGGGAATGGCGTACTCGAGTTTGATGGCGTTGAGTGGAATGTGATAGAAGTGACCGGCGGGTTGGTGGTACGCTCACTGGCGCTGGGTACCGATAACCGTATATTTGCGGGATCAGTAAATGATTTTGGGGAGATCGTGGCCGATTCTTTGGGAAGATCTGTTTATCGGTCACTGGCTGAAGATATTCCGGCAGATTTACAGGATTTTGAAGATGTATGGGAGATCCAAACCACAAGAAACGGAGTTTTCTTCAGAACCCGTACAGCAATTTTTCATGTAGACCGGCAGGACTCCCTACACATCTATAAGCCCGAAAACAGATTCGAGCGGTTGCATAAGGTTGATGATATTCTCTACTCCGTTGACCTTGATATAGGCCTGAAAAAACTTGAAGGAGATAACTTTATACAGGTTGAAGAGGGGGATCTTTTTGTTGGCAAAGCCATATGGTATATGAACCGGCAGCCTGATGGTTCCATACTTATTTTAACGCGCGATGGTACCTATTTGTACGATGGTTATACCTTCCAATCGTTTGAAGCAGACATTACACCCATTCTCGGTGAAATGAGTGTATATAACGTAACTGAAATTGAAGGGGTTGGTTATGCCATAGCCACAATACTCGGAGGAGTGTACATCTCAGATTACCCGGGTAATATACTGCGTAAATTTGGAGCCGATAAGCTTCCCACTACACAAGTCTCTAATGTGATGGCCGACCGGCTAAATAATTTATGGATAACCACCACAAATGGGATTTCGAGAATTGAGCTGTCAAATCCCTTAACGTATTTTGATAGTGCCCTCAATATACCGGCCGGTGTAGAAGGAGTTGTACGCCACGATGGAACGCTTTTTGTAAGCACATCAGCTGCGGTTTACTATCTGGACAATAGTGCAACAACCAGCACTCTTTCCCAATTTGTTGTAATCCCCAGCACAACCAACAGCCACCGCAGGTTTTTATCCACAGAGTACGGGCTTCTGCTTACTTCCAATACCGGCCTGGTGCAGGTTCACCGAAATGGATCAAGGATTGTAATACCCGACTATGAAGCCCTTAATATCAGCCGTTCGGCATTCGATCCAGACCTGTTCTTACTTAGCCATATTGATGGTGTGGTACTATTCAGATACGAAAACGGTAACTGGGTTGTGGAAAAAGAACTTGAAGGCGTAACCGAGCAGGTGTTCAGTGTAGTACAGGGTAAAGATGGTATCATCTGGATTGGAACCGAGTTCCAGGGGCTTATTCGGGTTGATCCCGGAACTGATGAATCAGATATGCAGATTGATCGGTATGACCCGCAGGAGCACTTTGGCAGCAGAATGATTAAAGTTGCTCTTATTGAAGGTGAACCGGTATTGCTTACCGGAACCGGAATTTATAAGCCCTCTGATTCCCGGAACCAGGATTCTCCATTCACCCCCTTATATTCAGAAATTCAGGAATCTGTGGATGATCCGATTAGTTTTTCACGGCTGGTGCAGGGATTTGATGGGAGATACTGGGCATACACAAATCGGGGTAACGGGTTTATTACAAATCTGAACAATCCCGCTGAAACGTTTACAACTGCAGCACTTGGCCGGATACCGGCTTCTAGCACGCAGAGCATTTTCCCGGAGACAGATGGCACGGTATGGATTGGAGATCAAAATGGGTTGTTTCGATATAACAGCCAATCCGATTATCCTGCCGGTATCCCGTTTGAGGCATTTGTACGTTCTGTTTTAAACGCTGAAGACCAGCTGTTTGGCGGCAACACCGCAGGTGCATTTGCTCCTTTAACGCTTACATTCAGGCTGAATGACTTGAGATTTCGCTTTGGTACTAATTTTTTTGATGATGTGAGCAGCATACAATTCCAGACACGCCTTAGCGGATTTGATGAGAATTGGTCGGCGTGGTCGTCCGAGACCTACAGGAGTTATACAAATTTACCACATGGTGATTTTACGATGCAGGTACGTGCTATGAATACGTATGGTGAAATCAGCAATGCAGGGGAGTTTGCTTTCACCATTCTGCCTCCGTGGTGGAGAACTTGGTGGGCATATACCCTGTATCTGATTTTGTTCGCCGGATTTCTGTTTGGGGTTGACCGTAACAGGTTAAGAAGCCTAAGAAAACGTGAGGCAGAGCTGGAAGCCATCGTGAATGAACGTACTGAAGAACTTCAGGAAGAGAAAAAAATAACCGAAGCACAGGCGGAAAAACTGAAACAGCTTGATGTGGAGAAAAGCCGCTTTTTTGCTAACATCAGCCATGAATTCAGAACTCCGCTAACCCTAACCATTGCCCCGCTAGAGAACTTGCATAAAGAGAGGTATGGTGTGCTAACCGAAGATGGGAAGGCACAAGTGGAGATGGCCACCCGGAATGCAAAGAGGCTGATGCGCCTGGTAACCCAGCTTTTAGACCTGGCACGTTTTGAGGCAAACCTCTTTAAACTGAAACCTGAAACGGCTGAACTGAACCAATACCTTACATATCTCACATCACGATTTGTGGGAGCTGCTGAGCGGTATGTTATCTCTTTTGATGTGAGTATACCTGATGAGAGAATCATTGCATCATTCGATCCGGAACAATTTGAAAAAGTGATTTCCAATCTGCTTTCGAATGCCTTTAAATTTACTCCCGAAGGCGGCACTGTTTCCTTCACGCTGGAAAGCAAAGATAGCCATGCTGTAATTACCATAAAAGATAACGGGCAGGGGATCTCGTCTGAGCATCTGCCACGGTTGTTCGACCGTTTCTACCAGGCTGAAAAATCTGAAATGCAACCCGGTACCGGAATTGGTCTGGCTCTTGTTAAAGAGATAACAGAACAGCACTCCGGAAAAATTGAAGTAGAAAGTACTCCCGGTGAAGGATCCGTTTTTGTGGTTCGCATTCCTCTCGCCGATGCAACGGTGGCTGAGGTGGTTGATTTGCAAATGAAGGAAGGTGACGAAAGTCTTGAAGAGGTGCTGTTGCCTGATAAAGTTACCACCGTTGATGATGAACAGGATATAGCCAATGAGGATGATGAGAGAAAAATTCTTCTTGTTGTGGATGATAACAGGGACATCCGAACCTATTTACGCGATCACTTTTCAGAAGAGTACAGGGTGATTGAAGCTGCTTCAGGAAACAGGGCACTGGAAAAAATCAGAAATATTCCGCCCGATGTAATAATCTCTGATATTATGATGCCGGACGGTGATGGATTCACCTTGCTGAAAAATCTGCGAAACAATCCTGAAACCGACTTTCTGCCCATTATTCTGCTTACAGCCCGGGCCGAAGCTGAAGATAAACTTGAAGGTCTCGGTATTGGTGCAGACGATTATCTAACCAAACCATTCAGCATGGAAGAGGTAACTTTGCGTATCCATAACCTGATTGAGCGCCAGAAACGCCTTCAGAAATATTACGAACGAAAAGGCGGTCACCTCACAGGGGGTAAAAAAAGCATTCACCCTGATCGCATTGAAGCCCCATCTTCAGATGATCTCTACCTTGAGCAGATACGCCGGATTATACAGGAAAATATGCAGAACGAAGAATTCTCTGTAGAGGATCTTGCAGATAGTATGTTCCAAAGCCGCACCCAGCTGTTCCGGCGCTTGAAAGAATTAACCGGTGAAACTCCCAGCTCACTCATAAAACGAATGCGGCTTGAACGGGGCGCTGAACTTCTTAAACAGAAAGCCGGTACGGTAAGCGAAGTTGCATATTCAACCGGTTTCAGAAGTGTAGCCCAGTTTTCAAAATCCTTCCGCGATCAATACAGTAAAACTCCAACTGAATACTCCGCAGCTGCTTAAAATAAAGCAGTGAACAGGTCTCTTTTTCTGCAACAGGCCTTCCCACATTTCAGAAAAAGAACTGCCAATAAGAGAAGAAACAAAGGTCAATCATTTCTCCCTTTTATTTTTCATGTTACATTGTAAAAACCTAAAAATGTGCGTTTAGACGCTAATTTTACCCAAAATGCAACATATACACAAAACTATGTAACGCAGACATAATGTATTTCTTCGGTTTTGCAGTAGGTTATACTCAGTGATTAACAACAACTGAAACCCGTGGAGGACGCAACCATGAATAATGTGAAAACAGTTAAAGCAGTTATGCTTTCAGTCGCATCGGTTCTGGTGCTGTTATTTGTTTTCTCTTCAGCCGGGAAGACAAATGGCTCTGCGGATATTCAAAGATCAATTGAATCAGGGGTTGTATCAATTGTATATACAAGCGATAAATTACCGGAGTCTGAACTCAGTCCAAAAGTTTCAGCCGCTTTTGGAAACTGGGGTTCACTCGGGTATTGGAACAGTTCAGCGGAACAGGAAGCAGATACAATCATAGCAGGTTTATTAATCCATTAGGAGTAATGAGCAAAATGTATATCAAAACTTGATTTGTACGTAAACTTCGATAACCGATGAGCAATTTATAAAATGAACATAATGAGTCAGAGCAAACACAAAGTCGAGAATCAGGAGTGAAATCAGTCATGTTACAAAACAATAAATAAGATCAGTGAGAGCTTACTATCCTAAGCACTAACTTGGTGGCCGAGAGTCTGCCAGGTTAGTGCTATTTTTTTGTTAACCCACCAAAACACGTTAGAAATTTTCAGCAAATCCACAAAAAATCTACTTTTTCTAAAACAAGGTTGCGCAAAATCAGGTTTTTAACTATTAATAGGAATTCTGCCAACCAACCCTTCAACAATTATGAAAAAGAACTTTTTAGTACTGATATTACTAAGCCTTCCCCTTACACTTTTTTCACAAAATGGTGAAAAAAATTACTCAGAAGCCTTTAATCTTATTGAGGTTTGGCTGGATGCCCAAAAAGATTACGATATGCTGCCCGGTATTTCTGCATCGGCGGTGGAGGGCGACAGCATCATCTGGACGGGTGCGTTTGGCCTGGCAAACCGGGAGACGAATTTGGAATTCAGTACATCAACTCTCGGAAGTATCTGCTCCATATCCAAACTTTTTACCTCCGTTGCCATCATGAAGTTGTATGATGAGGGAGAACTTCGTTTAGACGATCGAATCGAGGATCTTTTGCCCTGGTATACCCTTGAGCAGCGTTTTTCCGGCAGCGGCCCGATTACGGTCCGGTCGCTGCTGACTCACTCAGCCGGGCTGCCAAGAGAGGGCAACCTGCCGTATTGGGTTGGCCCGGTGTACAACTTCCCGGAAAGAGATGAGATTATTGAGGAGCTCAGCACCCAGGAAACACTCTATCCATCAGCCACCTACTTTCAATACAGTAACCTTGGCATGATGCTGCTGGGAGAAATAGTGGCGGAAGTTTCAGGAGAACCCTTTGAAGAGTATGTAATCAACAACATTTTGCAGCCGCTGAACCTTGACAATACACGAACCTACATGCCCGAAGAGTTGCATGGAGCAGAACTTGCTATTGGTTACACGCCCATGTTACGGGACGGTACCCGCAGTTCAGTAAACTTTTTTCATGCAAACGCAATGGCGGCCGCTGCAGGATTCTCCTCAAATGTGATAGATCTGGCTGATTTTTCCCGCTGGCAAATCCGGTTACTCGATTCCGATACCCCTGATATCTTGATGCCCTCTACCCTACGATATATGCAGAATGTGCACTACACAGATCCCAATTGGGATACAACCTGGGGACTTGGATTTGCTGTGAGCCGAGGCAGCGACGGATCAAAATGGGTGAGCCACGGAGGTTATTGTCCCGGTTTCCAATCAATCTGGAGATTACAGCCTGAGAGCGAGCGGGCGTATGCTGTAATCATCAATGCGAATGGAGTGAATCCCAACAAGTATGCAACGGGTATTCACGGCATATTGAACAAGGCACCGGATGTAGCGGAAGAATCTTCACCTGAAGAAGAAGCAGACAAGCCGGAACTGTCGGAATATTCGGGGTTTTATACATTCTTTTATGCAGAGACGTATATAACACCCTGGGGTGATAAACTTGCAACACTGACACTTCCAACCGATAATCCCGGAGATAACCTTTCTCTTTATAGGCACTACAAAGATGATACATTTGTACGTATAAGAGATGACGGTGCGGATGGTGAAACTATGGAGTTCGATCGCGACGAGGATGGGAACATCTACGGGATGCGAATACATCAACAGTTTATCTACAAAAAAATCGGACAGTAAACGTACCTTTGTTCGTCAGGAATGTTCATGAGATATTGCTTTTATGGGTGTTTTAAGTGGAGGCTTCTTCAACAAGTTCAGCCCCCTGATTTTCTAAAGAGATTCTCAATTTTTGACGCTCATTTTCGTCAAAGGGAGGGGCCGGGGGTGGGTCCCCGCCTCATCTCAATTCCAGTCACACTAAATCCAACAAAACACTGCAGCAGGTAAGTCCCGCTTCAGCTTTTGCCATTTCTGATTGATCGATATCGAGTACAGAGTAACCGCGTGCGTTTAGCCAATCAATGGTGTGCGGGAAAGCGGATGAACAGAGCGCCCAATGATTTTTTCTCAACAGGTTGGTACCGTAAGGTTCTTCGGGATGAACCGGTTCACAGTGATGATCCGGAAATGTAGCGGGATGTAACCATTCGGGATTAATCAGAAGCAGATCGTCTTCAATAACCGCAATCGCCGTTTTGAGATGCAGGCATTTCGTTACCGGCACAGCTGTAACGTTATATCCGAATGGTTTAAGAAATTCAGCGAACTGTTTAATGGCCTGTTTGTTGGTTCTTGTTGAAAGGCCAACATACACCTCTTTTCCCAGTGTAAGAACATCGCCGCCATCGAGGGTGCCGGGTGATTGAATAAATTCCAGTTTTCTGTACTCTGTTAATACCTCAGCCATCGTTTCAGTTTCCGGCCGGCGCGATTCGGCGCCCGGCCTGGTGATGATGGCAATTTCTGGAAAAACAACGGCCGTATCTTCAACAAAAACCCCATCGGGCAGGTGCGGAGTTTCCGGAATTCGCCGGATGACATACCCCATCTTTTCAAGAGCTTTTTCGTAATCGGAATGCTGCTCAGCTGCCAGCTCAAGATCGATTTTTGTCCGCCCCAGATGGGTGAGCTCGCAGCTTCCTAGCAGCGGGCTCACCGCTCTTGTAAGAGCAACCGGTTTTTCAGTCACAGCCATTATTCTTCGGTAACCTGTTGAAGCAGTTCTTCAATAGCACGTTCAAGCTGCTGATCACGGCCCTGATCCACAACGCCCGGCTCGTTCCGTACTTTGATATCGGGTTCGGTCTGGTTGTTCTCCATCCATTCGTCCGACATATTACGGGCACTCACGGGAACAATGCCCCAGCGTGTGCCATCGGGCAGCATTTCCCATCCGGCAAAACTGCATGTTCCGGGAACGGGCATCCCCACCGTAGTGCCAATACCAAGCTCAGTGTAGGCACTGGCGTAGCAGTGGCCGTCTGAGTACATTGCTTCGTTGATCAACGAGAGTGTTGGTTTTGTCCAGCGTGAGGTTGGCTCGCCGCCCACATCTTTATCAGCAGTTGCATAGGTATTGAATGTCTGTCCGGTAAAGAACATAGCCAGATCGGCAACAAGATCACCGCCGCCGTTGAAGCGGGTATCCACAATTACGGCATCGCGATCGCTGTACTTACCGAGCATCTCTCTGATTACGTTACGGAAAGGACCATCGCCCATTCCGGGTATGTGTACATATCCCAGTCTGCCGCCACTCTTTTCATCCACCTCTTTTTCGTTGATACGAATAAATCGCCGGTAAAGCAGCTGACGTTCCTGGCCAAGAGTAATCGGTTTTACGGTAATCTGCTTTCGGTCGCTGCCATCGGCACTGATCACTTCCAGAAGTACAAATTGGTCGGCCTTTCTGTTCAGGTACAGTGCAACATCCCGATCAGCACGTACAGTTTCGCCGTCAATCTTTTCTATGATCATACCGGGTTCAATTTGAAAAGCGGCACGGTCGAGTGGCCCTCCGGTGATGACTTCCACAATACGTATGCCATCATCAGAATGGTTGTAATCCTTAAAAATACCAAGTGATGCGGTTTGATCGGCATTATCAATACTGCGGCTGTATCTGGCTCCGGCATGTGAAACATTCAGCTCGCCAATCATCTCCGAAATTACCTCTGCAAATTCATAGGAGTTGCCAATGTGTGGTATAAATCGCTTGTACTCTTCATAGAGAGCTTCCCAGTCGTTACCGTGAAAGGTGGGTTCGTAGAATGTATTTTTAGTGCGAACATATACGTGCTCAAACATCTGTTCGCGCTCTTTTTCTGCATCGTATTGCATTTCACCACGAATCTGAACCGGTGAAGAGGTACCTGCGGTAAGGTTTAATTTGGAGATGGAACCGCGGCTTAACAGGTAGAGATTTTCCATTTTATCATCCCAAACAAGGCTTCCGGGTCCGGTATTCAGGCGTATGGTAACTTTCGTTTCGCGGGTGCGAAGGTTGGTTTCCCAAAGATTAAAATTGTCTTCAAAGCGCGACAGGTAATAGAGTGTTTCCCCGTCTTTAGAGAGTACAGCATCGCTCAATGTGCTTGAATGAATGGTAAGGCGGGCGGTTCGGTCTTTCATACCTTCAAAATCGAACCGGAGTGGTTCGTCGCCGTTATCGGCATCACCATTATCTTCGTCGCTTTTCAGTACTTCTTCTATCTGCTTCATCAGTTTATAATCTTCTTCGCTCAGATTGAACTTGTCCCACTCTTCCTGCGAGAAAAACATCGTGTAGACATCACGTTCTGACTGACCGCTGGTTGCGTAGCTTCGAAGGCCATCGCGGTTAGTAAACCAGATCATCTGATTGCCGTTGTTTACCCATTTGGGATTCAGATCGTAATAACCGCTTTCGGTAAGATTAATTCGTTCGCTGCCATCGGCGGCAAGAAGTAGTACCTCAGCATTATGCAGGAGTTTTCTCCATCCCACAAGCAGCCACCGGCTGTCGGGGCTCCAGGTGAAATATTGATCTCCATCACGCATATGGAAGAGATCATCCGGTGTGAGCAGATCAGTGGTATCGCCCGATTCAAGATCTTTCACACGAAGCGTTCGCCTTCCGGCAATGTAGGCCAGTTTGGTGCTATCAGGTGAGAACGAGGGCATATAACTGTCTTCTTCGGCTGATACAAGTACTTCTTCATTGAGTAGAGTAGAGGCAAAAAAGAAAGGTTCCTCATCCCGCTGCCGGGTGGTTTTGTAAATGCTCCAGCGCCCGTCCCGCTTACTTGCATATACAACTCCATCACCATCGGGTGTAAAGGTTACAAAGCGTTCCTGTTGGGGTGTGTTTGTGATTCGTTTTGTAAGAGATCCATCGGCAGATGTTACAAATACTTCACCGCGTGAGATAAAGGCGATCTCTTTTCCGTTTGGTGAAACGGCCATCTCCTGGACACCGCCATTTATGGAGATAAAGCTGTCTGTATTGGCAGATGCCTGAGTTCGGATGGTAACTTGCAGTTTTTGTGGTTCCTCACCTTCGCGCATGGTGTAAAGTTCACCTCTGTAACCAAAAGAGAGAGTTCCGTTGGCGTGGCTCAGAAACCGAACGGGGTGATCTTCAAAAAATGTAATCTGCTCATGCTCATCCGGAGCGGAGAGATTCTTCCGATGGATATTGAAACTGCCGCTTTTTTCGCTCAGGTAAAAAATATGGGACTCATCTGCAGAGAAAACAGGATTTCTATTCTCACCATCAAATGTTGTGAGCATGGTGTGGGTATCGTCAGTGGTGTTGTACAGCCAGATATCGCGAGCAATGGCCGATCGGTGGTGCTTTCGCCACTCATTTTCGCCTCCCTTTTTATCGTGGTACACCATCAGAGAGCCGTCACTGTTTACCTGAACATTCTCTGCGGGGATGGTGAAGATCTGGTCAACACGTCCTCCCTCAGCCGGTACTCTGTACAGCTCCGGTTGTGATGCTGCCGGGAACTGCCTGTTCGAAGCCAGGTCCTGGCGAACAGCACCAAAAATTATGTGGGAATCATCGTGCGTAAAACTGTACGGGTACTCATCATTGGAGTGGAATGTGAGGCGTTCGGCCGCTCCGCCATCCGCATCCATCACATACACATTAAAATTCCCGTATCGGTCGGAAGCAAATGCAATTCGTTCGCCGTTGGCGCTCCAAATGGGCATAAAATCGTGCGCTTCGTGGAAAGTTAGCTGCTGCGCCTGGCCGCCCTCCGAAGAGACTTTGTAAAGATTACCTTGATAGGTAAATGCGATCTGCTGCCCATCGGGTGAGATGGCCGGATATCGCAGCCACTGTGGATTATCCTGCGCAAATAGCACGGATGTGAAGAGAAGCGTGAACAGAAGTAGTAACAACTTTTTCATGAGACCTTTTTGGTTTGATGTGCCGTTATTCCATGGCGTAAACCGCACATTTCCGCACCCTGTTTTAACAGAAGGTTTGGAGGTGCCTGCTTTCGCGTAGAAATGCCGATTCATGTTTTTAATATTGATTGAACTATGGATTAAAATAATGAGTAATAGGATGCAAAGAACTCAATTCACGCAAAATACACAAAGAAGTGTAAAGAGGTGTGCCTAATTTTATGAGAGCATACAGAACGTTTTCACCACTGTTAACTATCGTGCTGAGAAAGCCAATGAATTACTTCGCCGTTTTGATGCTAAAACGTTATTTTACCAATCAATTTTAAAACCGGTTTACATCATGATAAAAAAAGTATTGATTTCGTTACTTGTTGCAGGCTTCATTACGGCGTGCGGGCCATCGGACCAGGAGCGTGCGCAGCAGCAGCAACGCGAGCAGCAAATGCAGATGCAGCTTGTTGAAACCACCCCGCAGTTTAACGAACAGATGGCCGCTGTTCTTGAGCGTTATTTCGATCTGAAGGATGCATTGGTTGCATCAGATGCTGAGCAGGCAAAGAGTTTTGCCGAATCGTTTCGGGATGAAGCAGCCGGGGCCGAACCACTCGGGCTGAATGAAGAGACCACAGCCATTTGGGTATCATTCAGCGAAGTAATGGTTAACAGCAGCGACGAACTTATTGCACTTGATGATGTGGACGACCAACGATACCATTTTGAGTATATCTCTGAAGCGATGATTGATATGGTGGAGCTGTTCCGCCCGGTTGGTTATGAAATTTATCACCAGAGCTGCCCGATGGTTCGCGGAGGATCTGCAGACTGGCTGAGCCGTGAAGAGCAGATTGCCAACCCGTACCATGGCGACCGCATGATGCGCTGCGGCGAAGTGATCCGCAGGATTTGACTTGCCACTGAGGCACAGATTCATCCTTTGCTCATTTTCCGTGCCCTGTGGTAAATCAAAAAAACTCTTTCTGAATTCAGGTTTTCAATCTGCCGAATATTGCGTTTATTAGTTCTGAATATCACATAATCAAACAGATATATGCAGAAGAAAATCCACAGCTACGAAAGCGACGATATCAAAGTAACCTACGATCTTAAACGATGTATCCATGCCGGAGAGTGTGTCAGAGGCCTCCCTGAGGTGTTTGATGTAAAAGCCAAACCCTGGATACAGCCGGGAAAAGCATCAGCAGAAAAGGTTGCTGATGTAATCGAAAAATGCCCGACCGGCGCGCTTCATTATGAAATGAAAAAGGGCGAACGAGAAGAAAAACCCTCCTCAAAAAACCGCATAGTTCTGCGCCCCAATGGCCCGGTCTATTTCTTTGGGGATATAGAAGTTCAGGATCACGAAGGGAATGTAGTGCTGCAAGATACCCGCTTCGCTTTTTGCCGCTGTGGAGCATCCGGCAACAAACCTGCCTGCGACAATTCCCACCAGGAAATTAAATGGAAGGCCGATGTAAAAGCGGACACCGCCAAAATGCCCGAAACGGATTCTGTTGAGAATGAAAAGCTCATCATAAAACTGATGAAAAACGGCCCTGCAATTCTGGACGGCACCTATACAATGGAATCGGCATCCATCGGTGCACACACATCGGATAAAGGTGTGGCCTTGTGCCGGTGCGGCGGCTCAACCACCAAACCATTCTGCGACGGAACACACAAGCACAACGGTTTTGAAGGATAGCAGTAAACCACTTTTTTCATCCGGCACGGTGTTGGTTACCGGGGCACTGTTCATGGCTCTTGCCGTTGGTTTCGGAGCCTTCGGGGCCCATATTGTTCAGGATATGCTCACCCCCGACCGCTTTGAGGTTTACCAGACAGCCGTTCAATACCATTTTTATCATGCACTCGGCTTGCTGGTACTTGGGGTGGTAATTTCAAACGGAGAAGAATCGAAGTGGATGAGCCGAAGTGCAGCCTGCCTGATCGGTGGAATACTCATTTTTTCCGGAAGCCTATACATACTTACCCTCACAGATACTGACTGGCTGGGCATGATTACACCCGCAGGCGGTTTTCTCTTTATTCTGGGCTGGATTTTCTTCGCAATGGGAGTGATACGTAAGTAGTTCAACAGGCTGCCTGTCAGCGCTGAGGGCTTCCCATGAAAAGAAAGTTTTAAAGGAATCGTGCTAAGAAAACTGCTCCTCATTTTACCCCCGCAGGGAGATCTTTCACTGCGGTTCACATCCGTTCACCTTGTTCAGGATGACAAGGGCTTTGGGTAGTGTAGTGAACCGGCGTAGAAGGCACTCAGTTTTACCAGATTACCGGAAACGCCGGGATGAATTACGTACCGACATGTCATCCTGAGCGAAATGAGGAGTTCCGACGCAGTT
>SLJB01000097.1 GCA_007135335.1 Balneolaceae bacterium | reverse complement strand
TTTTTTTTTTTTTCGATAGACTTCATATGCCCGTTCAATAATATGATCGGTTAATCCATCTTCACCCCAGATGGCCCATTTTTCCAGATTAATTTCAATCTCAACAGCAAGCAGCCTGAGAATTTCATCCCGCAGTTTTTCAAAATCTCCATTTGGAAAATGATCATAAACTACATTCTCAATGAGATTTTCAATCATATCAAAAATATCACTCTGAAGCTGATCACCTTTAAGAGCATGTTTTCTTCGGGAGTAGATAACTTTTCGCTGATTGTTCAGTACATCATCAAACTCAAGCTGGCGCTTTCTGATGCTGAAGTTATTTTGTTCAACTTTTTTCTGTGCCCGTTCAAGAGATTTTGTTACCCATGGATGCTGAATCACTTCGCCTTCATCGAAATTCAGTTTATCCATAATGTTGGCAATCCGGTCGGTGCCGCCAAACAGTGTCATCAAATCATCTTCAAGAGATACAAAGAACTGTGTTTCGCCGGGGTCTCCCTGACGTCCGGCACGTCCGCGTAACTGTAAGTCAATCCGGCGCGATTCATGCCGGGCGGTTCCCAGAATTGCAAGGCCTCCGCTCTCTTTAACCTCTTGTGAAAGTTTTATATCCGTACCACGTCCGGCCATGTTTGTAGCAACGGTTACGGCGCCGGGCCGCCCTGCCTGTGCTACAATTTCACTCTCGTGAGCGTGCTGTTTTGCGTTAAGTACGTTGTGCGGAATTTTTGCCTGCTTAAGCATCCGGCTGATACTTTCGGAAATATCAACACTTGTGGTACCCACCAATACCGGCTGGCCATTTTCGTGGTACTCACGAATTTTGTCGATTGTTGCTTTAAATTTTTCGCGTTTTGTGCGGAAAATAAAGTCCTCTTTGTCATCCCTTACGATTGGTCTGTTAGTTGGGATTACCGTTACATCAAGGCTGTAGATTTCATTGAATTCGCCCTCTTCAGTTGCGGCTGTACCGGTCATACCGGCAAGCTTGTGGTACATTCTGAAGTAGTTCTGAAGCGTGATAGTTGCATAGGTCTGAGTGGCGGCTTCAATTTTTACATTCTCTTTGGCTTCAATAGCCTGGTGGAGACCGTCGGAATATCGGCGACCGGAGAGAACCCGGCCTGTGTGTTCATCAACAATCTGTACTTTTCCGTCCTGAACGATGTACTCTTCTTCACGTTCAAACAGCGTGTATGATTTTAGAAGCTGATTTACCGTATGAATACGGTCTCCGCGTTCGGCGAAAAGTCTGTGAAGTTCATTAAATCGCTTCTCTCGTTCTTGTTTAACTTCTTCTTTAATCTCCTCAATTTTCTTTGACTTGTAATCATCACTGAACTCATCATTAGCTTCAATTTCAGTAATTTTCTCTTTCCGAAGTTTATCTGTCTCTTCTTCAATGATTGAAGTTTCAAGGCCTAAATCGGGAATTACAAAAAACTCATCACCCTCTTTCTCTGAGGTAATGAAGTCTCTCCCCTTATCCGTCATCTCAATTGATTTCTGCTTCAGGTCAACCGCGTAATAGAGATATTCATCAACGAAGGGCATGTTTTTGGCATTATCTGCCAGGTATATGCTCTCAGTTTGTTGTACAAGGCGCTGGTATTGAGCTTCCTGCATCAGTTTGCGGAATTTTTCATTTTTAGGAAAGCCGCGCTCTGCCCGGAAGAGTGCAAGGCCGGCTTTTTCAAAATTTTCAGCTTCAAACTCTTTTTCAGCTTCACTTACAAGGGCAGCAACGAGAGCTTTTTGTGCCTTAACAAGTGCCTCAACGCGGGGTTTCATCTCTTCATATTTCTGCTGCCCGGATGATTGCGGTACCGGACCCGAGATGATGAGCGGAGTACGTGCCTCATCAATAAGAATGGAATCTACCTCATCAATAATGGCGAAATGGTGGTCGCGCTGTACAAGCTGTACCTCTTCAACAACCATGTTGTCGCGCAGATAGTCAAATCCAAACTCATTGTTAGTGCCATAGGTTATATCGGCTCTGTAAGCTTTTCTGCGCGCTTCTGTGTTGGGATCATATCGGTCAATACAATCAACATGCAGTCCGTGGAAGTTGAAAATGGGCTCGTTCCATTCGGCATCACGCTGTGCCAGATAGGTATTTACGGTAATCACATGAACTCCGCGTCCGGCAAGTGCATTCAGGTAAGAAGGGAAAATGGCAGAGAGTGTTTTACCCTCACCCGTTTTCATTTCAGAGATACTGCTTTTATGCATTGCAACTGCGCCCACAAGCTGAACATCATATGGAATCATATCCCACACAATTTCATTACCGGCAACTTTCCATTTTTTACCAACAAACCTGCGGCAGGTATCTTTCAATACAGCATACGCTTCAGGCAGAATTTCATCCAGTGTATCTTCCAGAATTTCGAGCCACTCACTTTCAAGCTCTCCAAGCAGATCCGAAAACTCCCGGCGCTCTTCAAGGGTAATAGACTCGTCATTGGAGTCCATCTTCTCTTTGATTTCTGCAATTTGGTCGCTTACCTCCTGCGTTCTGTCATTGATGAGCTGTCTGAAGCCTTCCGTTTTTTGCTTAAGCTCTTCATCGGAGAGAGCTTTTATTTCGTCTTCAAAGCTTTTTATTTCATCTACAACCGGCCATAATTTTTTTAAGTCTCTTGAGCTTTTGGTGCCAAAAATTTTGGTAAGAATGTTTGATATCTGGTCTAACATGAATAAGAAATCGGATTTGAATTAGTCTGGCAAAATACGGCTTAATAATACGCTGTTCAACAGTAGTAACAGGTAACTTATGACGCGCATACTCACATTAGCAAATACAGTGCCATGATTGCTTAATAAGGACCTAACGCTATATTGGCAGAAAGATTGAGGCTTTGGCTCAATTTTTATGAAAATTAAGGATTCGGTTTTATATTTTTTCTTCTTATTTTTGGGGTCTATCTAAAAATCGGTAAACGAATATTATTTTAAATTAACAGGACATGAAACGTACATTCCAGCCAAGTAAACGTAAGAGAGTTAACAAGCATGGTTTCAGAAAGCGCATGAGCACAAAAGATGGGCAAGACGTTATTAAGCGCCGAAGAAGAAAGGGGCGTCATAAACTTACGGTTAGTGATGAAAGGGGAGGTAAGTAGGTCTTCCCTGCATACCCCCGATAACTCTTTGCCACGCTCAGAAATTCTGCGTGGCAGGCGTAACTTCGATCGCCTGTTTGAAAAATCCATCGTGCTCAATTCAGAATCCCTTCAATTTCGTTTTCGCTTGTACAAAAATCCTGCTGAGGGTTGCGCCTTAGGTTTTATTGTTCCGAAAAAGAAGATAA
Organism: Balneolaceae bacterium; assembly: GCA_007135335.1. Taxonomy (GTDB): domain Bacteria; phylum Bacteroidota; class Rhodothermia; order Balneolales; family Balneolaceae; genus Rhodohalobacter. The sequence continues at coordinate 24,106 of SLJB01000097.1, read as the reverse complement.
AGAGTGCAGTAAAACGGAATAGATTAAAGCGTTTGATGCGTGAGTCGTATCGTATGAATCAACATCTTTTAAAGGATTCTATATCGGAAAAAGAGATTGGTTTTCATGGTGCACTTATGGCGGGTAATGACAACCTTTCATACAATGAAATCAACAAGCAGGTTATTGAACTGCTTCAAAAAACCAGCGTGTATTTAGCACGTGTTTCATCTTCAAAAACTGATGAACCCCCATCATCACCTGACTACGAAAATTAACTGATACAGAATTTTGGACAGAAATACAGTTACAGGACTTCTACTCATTTTTGTTATTACCATTGCATGGGCGTGGTTTACAATGCCAAGTCAGGAAGAACTTGAGCGCAGAGAGGCTGATAGAGCCGCTGCACAAGATAGTATCGCAGCTGTTCAGGCTCAGCAGCAAGCTATGTCAGAAGATCCCGATACAATTGCAACAGAGCCTGCTGAAAGAGACGTTCAGATAAGCGAAAGGCAGGAGCCCGCTTCAGTAAATGGTACCTCTTCAAGAGCTCTCGGGCGTTTTGCAGCTGCATCATATTCCGATACTCTTACCACTATCGTAAGAACACCACTGTATGAAATTGAACTTTCTAATATAGGTGCAGGCCCTGTAAAGTACACTCTGCTTGAGCATAGAACATGGGATCAGTTTAACATTCAGATGATTTCTGATACACTTCGCTCAGCTTATTCACTGGGATTTCTTTCTCAGCAAAATTACAATATTGAAACCAACGAACTGGTTTTTGAGCCGCTTCATGAAACCGGCTCCGTAGAGTTAGGAGATGATGAACGCATTGATATTGCCTACAGACTGGTAATTGATAACGACTCCGAAATCCGGTTCACTTATACCTTCATTGCCGGTCAGTATGCCTATTCGCTTGATGTAGAGCTGATAAATATGGCTCCCCACATCAGTGGCACTAATATTGATTTTGGCTGGACTTCGGCACTCAACCTAACTGAAAGAGACTTTGTACAGGATGCTCAAAACTCATCAGCCAACGTGTTTTTGGGTGGCAGCATGGAGAAACTGCAAATAAGTGAACAGGGAGAAGGAGAGCAGCGCTTTAATGGTACCATTGATTGGGTGATGACCAAAACCCGATTCTTTGGGCAGTATATCAAACCGGTTACCCATTCAAATGCGGCAATACTTTCAGGAGAAGTTGACGGCGATCCATCACTGCCCGGAACAGTTCATCGCTATAAAGTAGCCGTACAGTCCAGTTTTGCGCAGAACCCCACGTTAACATATGAGTTGTATGCAGGGCCACTGCGATATTATGACCTGAGAGATTTTCATGAAAATGCCTATGACGTTATTGAGATAGGATATGCACTGATCCGCTGGTTTGCAGATCCTCTTGTACGCTATCTTGTGATTCCGTTTTTTACATTTGGTAGTCTGTTTATCGCGAACTATGGTGTACTGATCATTCTGTTCGGTGTTATTATAAAGCTGATTCTCTTTCCGCTTACTCAGAAAAGTTTCAAGAGCATGGCTGCCATGAAAGAGTTGCAGCCTCAGATGAAAGAAATTCAGGAGAAGTATAAAGATGATCCACAAAAACAGCAGAAAGAGACAATTGCACTCTACAAACGAGCCAAAGTAAATCCGCTGGGCGGATGTTTACCGATGCTGTTGCAGTTCCCGATTTTGATTACGCTCTTTTTCTTCTTCCAGAACTCGATGCTGATCAGACAGCAATCATTCTTATGGGCAAACGATTTGTCGGCTCCGGATTATATTCTGGATCTGCCCTTTACCATTCCGTTTTTAGGCGATCAGCTTGCCGGATTTGTGCTGCTGATGTCTGCGGCGATGTTCTTTCAGACCAAAATCTCAGGTGGTATGAGTGGGGGTGCTGCGCCAAGCGGCGGGCCAAATATGAAGGCTTTCACATATATTATTCCATTCGTTCTGCTTTTTGTATTTAATAATTTTGCATCGGGCTTAAGCCTCTACTACCTGGTTTACAATGTGCTTTCAATTGCGCAGCAGGCCATTATTAATAAGCAGATGAGCAACAAGAAGCCTGAATTACAAGTGGCAGAAGAAAGAAAAAAACGGCCTTCAAGAAAAGGTAAGAAGAAAAAATAGATATCAGCCGAATAGTATTTAGGGCTTAAAAGAGGTTGCTGATGTAAAGCAGCTTTTTTGAGCCCTTTATCTTTGGTACTTTTCAAGCCTCATGAAAAGTCCGGCTCAAGCACACTTTCCGCAGATTATTATAGAGAATAGCCAGAAATGGTTATTCAATCCTGTTCTTCGCAAGCGATTTAAAGACAGGCCGGAGGAGAGAGTTCGACTGGCATGGCTTGAGTATCTGCTGCATCAGACCGATATAAAAAAAAATCGCATTGGATTTGAAAATCCCGTAAAAAACATGAATAATAAGCACTCCATGCGGGCTGATCTTATTATATATGATTCTGGGATGAAAGCTCATGTATTGGTTGAGTGCAAATCGGAAAATATCCCGCTGAACTCGAAAACAGCTGAACAAGCAGCCAGATATAATCTTGACATAGGAGCGAAATATATTGTTTTGACAAACGGAGTTGAGGATTATTGGTTTGAGACAACAACAGATGGAATTATTGAAACGGCTTCATTCTTTGAAGAAGTAAAACACACCACATTGATCAGAGCAAATAGAGCATATTGGTCTGAAAGAGGGTTTCTGAAATCAACTGCAGATTCAAAACTTACCGAAACGATAGTGCATTTACTCACGACGATTTTGGGAGAAAGTTTCTCCTGTGAGAAAAGATACCTCGCTTTTCAGGGAACATTATCAGGATTACCGTTAAACCATTATTACAAAATTGTTGAACTTGAAAACCACAAAAAACTTGCTATAAGCTTATTCGGTCATGATAGTTCGGGCCAGTATTTGGTGGGAATTTTGAATGAAAATGGAGAGAACAGCGGTATGATTTCCATTAATCTGGAGAACCTATTCTCTGGTGAAAAACTTGCAGCAACACTTTACAAACGCGGGGATATATCGGAAGAAGATGCAGATGGATTATTACAAATATTACAAAGCGCAGACTCTGACGGCTACAGAAAAATACCCCAAACTCTGATGAACTTTTTTGTTTAATCACTTCAACTGCTACATTACTGTAATACAAAAAAATTAAAAACTATTAATCACTCCAGGACGTAGAACGATGTTATCAGCAAAAATACACCGTGAAAAACTATTATCCCTTTTTGAAGAGAATCAGGAAGGAGTTATCTATTTAAAAGGGTCTGAAATTATGTATCGGTACGGCACCGATTTTGAATTTCCATTCAGGCAGGAGAGTAATTTCTGGTATCTAACCGGAGTAAATGAACCGGACTATCATGCTGTAATCGACATAAGGTCGGGCGAATTTCATTTATTTGCTCCTAAAAGAGATGCGCAGTTTGCAGTATGGCATGGGCGAATTAAAAATGAATCCGAGATCAAAGAACTGTATAATCCGGATTTTCTGCATGTGGATAATGAGCTGCTTACCCTGCTAAATAACAGAAAACCGGAAGTGATTTACTGCCTCGATGAAGAACAGGCTGAGTTTGTTGAAGATTTAAATCGCGAATTTACCGTTGATACAGAAACCCTTACAGATGCCATTACCTATTGCAGAAGTATAAAAACAGATTTTGAGCTGGACTGCATGAGGGAGGCCGCAAGAGTTAACAATATTGCACATCTGGAAGTGATGAAAGCACTGAAGCCCGGAATGAATGAGTATGAAACGAAAGCTATTTTCGATTTTCATCAAAAGAAAAACGGATTGCTTCAGCCTGCATACTCCGGAATTCATGCTGGCGGTGTGAACAGCGCCATTTTGCATTATACGGAGAACAATAGGTTAATCAACAATGGAGAGTTGTATCTGATAGATGCCGGGTATGAATACAATGGCTATGCATCTGATGTAACCCGAACGTACCCTGCAAACGGCCGTTTTGCGGGAGATCAGGCCGCTATTTATCAGGTTTGCCTGGATGCGCTGAACAGAACCATAGAAGCCGTTGCACCGGGAGTGAAGATGGAAGAGTTGCACCTTGCAGCCTGCCGTATCATACTTCACGGACTCAAAGAAATTGGAATCGTGCAAGGCAGTATCGAAGAGATGATGAAAAAGAATATATTTGCTCTCTTTTTTCCACATGGATTAGGTCATTTTCTCGGCCTTGATACGCACGATGTTGGCGGGTATCCTAAAGGGGTAGAGCGAATCGACCGGCCTGGAATTCGATTTCTGCGAGTACGCCGTGAGCTGATGCCTGGCATGGTAATTACCATAGAGCCGGGAATTTATTTTATTCCCGCACTGCTGAAACCGGCATTTGAAAATAGTGAACAGGCTCACTATCTGAATCGAGAAAAAATTGAGTCACTCTATAATTTTGGAGGCATCAGAATTGAGGATAATCTCATCATCACAGAAACGGGCTATGAAAATCTCACGGAAGTACCCAAAGAGATCAAAGAGATTGAAGAAATAATGAATAATTAAATCTGACACCAGCAAAACGGAAACCTGTAATGGCTCAATATTTTCATGTAAACATCCAGTACCGCTCAAAAGAAAGAAGAGTTATGAATGCTCTGCTGGCCTTGGTAACGGGTATACTGACTTTTGTTTACCCCGGTTTTCTGTACCTGATTGCCGGCGGCTATCTGATGGCACTCGGCCTGCTGATGGTCTATTTTCGATTTCCACCAGCACTGGCCGCAGTTCCAATCATAGCGGGTATAATCATCTTTATTTTTCCGGATCTGATTCCGTATACATTTGCAGCATTTTTAGGCTTCTTCGGATTGATTTTATTGCTGGCACTGCAATTCTCGATCATGGGATTTCTTACCTTAATTATCGCGGTACTGATTATAATGAATCCGGAATCGATCGCTTATTTTATAGCCGTATTTTTACTGTTATATGGTGTTTCCAACCTTATTAAAATGTACCAAGATAGAGCAGGTGGTAGTCATCATTTAACGGGTTGATACCGGAATAAGAAATTGTTTATGCCGAAAAGCAGCATATATTCATTAGAGATACCAAATATGTGAATTTGGTTTTCTTCTCTTTGAGTAAATTTATATTCTATAAGGAATAACGCCGTTATTTAGTTGATTGACAGATGCCTCAATAAACAGAGGCTTTTTATTTGATTGCGCACAATGGAAGATAAAATACAGAGACAGCGATTTGAGTTGAAATACAGAATTTCTGAGCCTAAAGCTCAGCAAATACGCCAGTTTGTTCGATCTTATCTGGATTGCGATCTGTATGGCCAAACACAGCCCGACCTTTCGTATCGTGTAAACAGCCTCTATATGGATTCTGATAACCTTAAAACATACAGGGATACCATTAACGGAGACAGAAATCGATTTAAGCTCCGGTTGCGGTATTATGATGCAGAATCCGGGCCTGTCTATTTTGAAATCAAAAGAAGGTATAATAAAGTTATCAGGAAAGAGAGAGCAAGTGTTGATCGGAAACATATTGCGGATCTGCTCAAAGGTAATGCACCCACATACGATCATCTTATACACAAAACACCCCAGCAACTGCACGCACTCGCTAACTTTAGTTATCTTCAGAACTTTATTGATGCAAGGCCGAAGATCCATGTTTCGTACCTTCGCGAAGCGTATGAAAGAGAGAATTCCAACACTGCACGCGTAACATTCGACAGGCAAGTTCAAAGCAGTACAAGCTTCAGGGTAGATAATGGGATATGGGCTAATGCCAAAAATCCCCTTTTGGTATTTGGGAATACAGTTATTATGGAGCTTAAATTCACTGACAGATTTCCGCACTGGATGGAAGAGCTGATTCAGGTATTCCATTTGAGGCAGCAATCTGCAGCTAAGTATGTTGATGGCGTGGAAAAAATGAAAAACAGAAGACTTACAGCAGTTTAGAAAACTAAGATATTATGAATGACTGGCTACAATTTGGTGATACTGCCCCGTTGCCTACGGATTTGCCAACGCTACTTTTGGGATTATTACTTGCTTTTATGTGCGGACAGCTGCTTGCATGGATCTATATGTACACGCACACAGGTCTGTCGTATTCAAGAAATTTTGTGAGCTCGCTCATAATTATTCCTATCACCGTTGCTTTGGTCATGATGGTTCTGGATAACAATCTGGTTACGGCTTTTAGTCTTCTTGCTGTGTTTGCCATTGTGAGGTTTCGGAATATTCTGCGAGATACACTCGATACAGTTTATATACTTTCACTAATTGTAGTAGGCATGGCGTGTGGAACACAAAAATTCACTACAGCCATTATTGGGGTTTTGGTTGCTTCACTGGCTCTTATTTTTATCTGGTTTACAAATTTTGGCGCCCGCCAGCGGTATGATTTAATTTTAAATCTCAGCTGGGCACTGCCGCTTTCAAAATTGGATAATCTCCAGAATTTTCTTCAGCGCCATACATTGAAGACTAAACTTGCTTCACAAAGATCCGGAGATGATTCCGAAGATACCCACCTCTCTTACAGACTTCTTTTGAGAGATCCCGATCGTATTGATCTGCTATTGGATGAAATTAAAAACGTCGATGGAGTTTCAAATGTAAGCAGCCTCCGGGCCGAAGACGAATCGGAGATTTAGGTTATGAAACAGAGATACACACCCATTCCCATTCCATTTAAACAACGTCTCAGAGAGCTTAGAGTGCGTGTTTTACCACTTGTTGTATTCCTGATGGTTGGAGTTTTTGTATATTTTTTATGGGAAAACCAGGTCAGCTCACCGGGTATGATTGGAGAAGTGGTAGCTGATCATTCAACAGTTTCGAGTCCCGCCGGCGGTATATTGATCAACTTCTATTATGATGAGTTCGATTCCGTGAATGAAGGACAGCTTATCGGGCAGATTTATCGTCAGGACACCCTTTTTGTGAATGCACAGCTGAATCTGATTCGTGCTGAGAGCGATCTGATCCGCGAAAGTATGGAAATTGGGGCGGATGATCTGCGAAACCGATCGAATCTCGAAAGCCTGAAAATCGATGAACTTAATACACGGATATCACTTGCCGGACTTCAGTTGCGTAAACAGCAGTCAACAATTAACTATAATCGGGCAGCGGAGCTTTTCGGGAGAGATCTGATTTCCGAACAGGAGTATGAGTTGGCCAAAATGGAACTTGAACTGCTTGAGATTGAAGTGAGCGAAACGGAAAATCTGATTCGCTTTTTGGGAGAACGGATCAGTGAAAATGAGGAGTTTCAACGGTATGAAACCCGTGCTGACCGTGACCCGATTCTTGCTGCAATCCGGGTCCAGGAACAGAGAATGGAAACACTTCTTGCAGAGTCATCCCCTATGCCAATTTATGCTCCAATCAGCGGTATCATCAGTGATGTGAAGTATAAAGGGGGCGAATATGTTGCAACCGGTGATTCACTGCTGCGCATAGAATCACCCGAACCGGCATATATCGTGGGTTTTTTGAGGCAACCATTTACCGTGCAGCCTGAGGCAGGAATGATGGTTGAAGTGAGAACACGCAAACCGGGCAGAAAGTTTTTTGAATCACAAATTGAACAGCTTGGCGGGCATATCAGAATGATTGACAGCCAGCTTCAGCGGCCCGGTGCGATATATGAAAGCGGACTACCCATAAAAATTCCAATCAGTGAATCATCTGATGTGATCCTTTCACCCGGTGAAATTGTAGATATTGTGCTGCGCCCGGGAAGATAATTATTCACGCAAATCAGCCAGGTATTTCTTTGCATCCTGAAGATGTTTTGTGTCATCTTTTACATTTGGTTCCAGCGCAAGCAAATCCTCAAGTATGGGAATAGCACGTTCTTCCCGGCCTGTTTTTATAAAATGTCGGGCTAAATCGAGCCTGATAAGAATACTTTCAGGGTCTATTTCCATCGCTTTTTTTAAATATTCTTCTGCCTTATCGTTAGAGCCATCCGGCAGACCGCTCGAGATGAACCTTGCTGCTATGCGTTCAGCCCTGCGTACATTCGCAACCTCCGATTGCCACACTCCATACAGATGCCAGGAAGGTGCATGATCGGGCATGATATCCAGAGCTTTGATCACATAATCCTCAATACTGTGGGCCAGTACAATCCTTTTTCGTACCCCAACTAAATCTGCCATTCTGCCTTTAGCTACAGCCATTACGTAGTACGGATGTACACGATCTTCATGAAAATCCAAAGCTTTTTGAGCCAGATGCTGTGCCCGCTCATAATATTCTTTCCGGGTATTTTTATTTTCATAGCGGTAACCAATTGATGAGTGAAGCAAGCTGGCATTCCAAAGAGCATCGTAGTTTTCGGGATCTTCTTCCAGCACATCAAGGTATGCTTCAAGTGCCGCCAATTCATCTTTTTCATCCATCAACTGCTCTGCTTTTTCCAGCATGGTTTCCACGCCGGATTGTGCCGAAATTTGTGTCATCGTAAAAAGGAAAAACAGGACAATAAAGGTGGATTTAAAGATCATAGGTATCCCGAAATGAAGTAGTTCAAACTGTATATAAATTCATTGTATAATTGGAATTGTATAATTCAGAAACGAATTGCTGTGCAATGCAGTATAGAGAAGCTTTAAATAAGAAGTGCGGAAGGCAGAAATGGCTAGTTACACCGTTTTGGAGTAGGCTGTTTGATGATTTTTTTGCTGCAGGTATGCATCAAATACCATAGCGATATTTCGTAAAAACAGGCGGCCGGCAGAAGTGATCTTAAATCCATGTTCAAACAAAATGAGCAAACCGTCGGCTTCTAATTGCTTTAGACTTTCCAGTTCGGATGAGAACTGTTTCGGGAATGAGATTTCATGCTGATCGGAAAATTGCACATAATCAATTTCTCCGCGGCACATGATCTGCATGATGATTTGTTTTCGAAGTTTGTCATCATCCGATAAACTCAGAAACTTAAAAACAGGGAGTTCCCCCTTGTCAAGTAAAGCATAATACTTGCCAAGATCTTTTTCATTTTGATAATAGAATTCTGTTCCCTGAGAAATTCCTGACATTCCAAGTGCCAGCATGTCGAGTTCGGCATGGGTGCTGTATCCCTGAAAATTTCGCTGAAGTGTACCCTCCTTAATTGCCAAACTCAATTCATCAGTCTCTTTGGCAAAATGATCCATGCCAATGTAGTTATAACCATAATCGGGAAGTTTATTGATGGCGTAAACAAGCATGCCGAGTTTCGCCTCAGTAGATGGAAAATCATTCTCATCAAGCAGTTTTTGCGCCGGCATGATGGAAGGTATATGAGCATAGCTGTAAATGGCAAAGCGGTCGGGTTCGAGGCTTACAACATCTTCAATGGTTTTGTGAAACAATGGCAGAGTCTGTTTAGGCAGCCCGTAAATCAGATCGAAATTGATGTTCAGAATGGAATGTTTTCGAAGCAGATTTGTAACTTGTGCAGTTTTTTCAAATGGTTGTACCCGGCGAATAGCTTTCTGAACCTCTTCATTTGTATCCTGCACACCAAGTGATGCACGGGTGCAGCCAATTTCAGCCAGTGCCTTTATATGGTCTTCACTGCATCTTCGGGGGTCAATCTCAACGCTGAATTCAACATCCGGGTGAATTTTGAAATAGCTCTGTAATAACGCTCCAAGCCGGCGCAGTTGAGGCGGACTCAAAAAAGTTGGTGTACCGCCACCAAAATGAATTTGTTTAAGCGTTGAACCGGGATGAATGGTCTCCCGCACCAAACTCATCTCTTTCTCAAGATAATCGAGATAGTGATCTCCCCGATCCTGATCTTTGGTGATAATCTTTGTGCATCCGCAATACCAGCACAAAGAAAAGCAGAACGGAATGTGGATATAGAGAGAAAATGCCTGTTCTTTGTCTCTCCTCTTGCCGAATGCACGGTCCAGTTCTCCCTGTTCATACTGATCAGAAAGCTGAACAGCTGTTGGGTAGGAGGTGTACCTTGGTCCCGGTACATTGTATTTTTGTACAAGTTCAAAAAGATCCGATGAAAGCATTAATTCAGATGTTTAATCATCAAATAAAATATCGAATCCGCCTTCGGTTGTGAGTCGCAGATTTTCCGCTTTGCCCTTATGTACGAGTTCGGTTAGATTGGTTTTCTCCAACATTTCGTGAATAGAATCGCGGGTTTCTGCCCACTTATCGTGGAGAGGACAGGGATTTTTTAAACCGCACCCGGGCAAACCGAGTGCACACTCTGTTAGCAGTTGAGATCCGTCAATAGCCAAAACAATGTCAAGTAGCTGCACATCACTACCGGTTCTTTTCAGCCGAATACCACCATTAGGCCCTTTAAACGATTCAAGAATTCCTTCTGCTGTAAGCTGTTGCAATATTTTGGTTAAAAAGTGAAATGAAATTTCAAGTTTATCACTCATTTTTCTAATAGGTACAAACTCCCCTTGTTCTCTTGCTGCCAAATACAGGGATGCCCTTAGCCCGTATACACACGATTTAGATAATAACATAATTTTAATTTAAGTTTATGAGACCCTTTTATCTTAAAATACAGAATTTATTCACTCAATGCTCATAAATTATTGCACATAGGTATTAATTTAAAAGATCAGAAATCCAGATATGGGTTGCAGGTATTATGGGAAGAATGGCGATAATCATGATCCAAAAATAGATATTCGGAATTATGAACCGTGCCGGCCAGTAGCCGCTTATATTTATAAGAGAAATTACCACTAAAAAAACTGAAGTTGTAAACAGAACTTTTGCAAACCAATTTCTGCTCGGGTGGAATGATTCAAACAGGGTGATAGATACAAAACCCAAGAGCAGCATGTGCAAATAGAGCACCCTCAAACCATGCTCTCCCGGCCAGATATCAACAGGGAGAATAGCAAGTGACTGAAGAAGTATTTTCAAAATCAGTAAAGCTATTACTGATTTCCAAAGGAATCCATTCAGCTCTTTTGATTTTATCAGCAACCACACGTTGAGCGACAAGGAAAGTACAATCAGTACAAGTCCTGTTTTTGCAGCAGAAAGCATCAACGGTGTAATCATTGTTTGTGTAAGGCTGAATGGAAAAACCATCATGGAGCCGAATAAAATTGGTATCCACAGCCAGCCCGGAGTGATTGTAATGAGTGATTCTTTGTCCTGTATCTGAGACCAGATGATACCCAATATTCCCAGTACGGCCCACCCCTCTGTAAACACAGTGAGAAAAAAATGGGTCATAGCCGATGCTGTCAGCGGACTATCCACATTTGTGAATTGAAATACGGATACCCCCCAGGCACCAAGTGAAGAGATGATAAGAGCCAGCAGCGCACCATCAAAAAAAGACATTGATAAGGTTGATGGAGCTCCTTTTCTGTTTGAATAATAAAGCCGGGCAAACCAGTACCAGTTTAGCATTACCAATCCGGAAACGATGGCTGCCAATGGCAAATTTGCCGGGCCGATGGCAACTGAATGGTATCCATAGACAAGAAATAATGGGAATGAGAGAAAGCCCAGGAAGAGCATGCTGTATAAACATGTAGTGAATTTTCGGATCAATTTTTCACTGGTGCAACCGGTGATTGATGCAGCCATCCAAACCATAATGGGTGCACATATCCAGTTGAAAAACATAAGGTGGGAATGGGCGTGGCGAATATTCGCAAAATGGAGCCACTCAGGAAGGGAATACAGCATACCATAACGATAGAGAAAACCTGAAATGGCAGCTACGATAAAGCTGAACAGTGACAGCTGCCAGATTTGCTTGAAAGATGCTGTGTTTGTCATCAACCGCGAAAGAGATCTATTTTAGAAACTTTGCTCTATTTAAAAAATGTATCGATCCGATTACAGCGCCGAACAAGACCATTGCCACAGTTTGATGCAGCACACCCAGCCAAACCGGTACATGATAAACCAGCGTGAAGACTCCGATCAGGTACTGAATCAGAACAATTGAGAATACACTAAGTATCCACATTTTGGCGGTGAATGATGTTTCTAACTGATAGGAACGCACCCACATTCCGATTGCCAGAACACCCAACAGAGTAGCCAGTACCCGATGAATCCACTGAACAGTTACCATGTTCTCAAAGAAATTAATGGCAAAGGGTTGCATCAGCCATAGTTCAGGCGGGATCCAGAACTGATGCATTTTTGGGAATGTGTTATAAATGTGGCCGGCATGGAGACCTGCAACAAAAGCTCCCCAAACTATTTGAAATGAGAGAATCACAAAAAACAGCCAAAGCCATTTACGGAGTTCAGACGCACCATTACCGGGTTGTTTATATTTTTCATTCAAATCAAGTGCAAACCATACACAGAACCCAAAGATGATAAATGCCAGCGAGAGGTGAGCTGCGAGTCTGTAGGGGCTTACTCTTGGCACATCAATCAGTCCGCTTTGTACCATATACCAGCCCATAAGGCCCTGTGAAAGCCCAAGCACCAAAAGAAGGCTTGCCCGTTTAAGCTGGGCGCTATCAAACTTATTCTTAATGAGGAAATACCCAAATGGTATGATGAACACCAGCCCAATGAGCCTTCCAATCATTCGATGGAGGTATTCCCAAAAAAAGATAAACTGAAACTCAGCCAGGCTCATACCACGATTTACCTGCTGATACTCAGGAAACTGTTTGTATTGTTCAAATGCATCTTCCCACTGTGCGTCAGTAATTGGAGGAATGGCACCCATAATCGGTTTCCAGTCTGTCATGGATAAACCGGAACCGGTAAGCCGGGTTATACCCCCGATTATGAGAATTAAAAATACAAGCGTTGCACCACTCCAATACCAGATTCGGATATGTTTCTTGTCTGCAGATGTCATTTGTCGATAATAAAATTCTTAAAAATCTTTCTTATTAAACACTCTCAGTCCAATCCATGTAGGGATGGCAAGCCATAAAGTTAACATACTGCTTGCTGCAATCGTCCCCAAGCCTGATCCAAAAAAGCGGTTAAAAACAGCCCCTGTATAACCCATCAGGGCGGATACATCGAACTCGAGCATCACCATGATGCGGGCAAGGTCGATTGGGTTGAGCATGGAAACGGCAATTACAAATCGCTCCAAAGGGTACTGCCCGAATGTGAACACCAGCATCAGCACAAGCCCATCATACAATATCGCCAAAAAGAGCCATACTACAATAGTAAAACCGAACCCTTTGATGCGATCATCATAAAATGCCAGCCCGAATAAAAATCCAAGTGAAACAAAGATCAGTGTAAGTACGGCACCGAGACCAAGCACCATCGCCGAAGCGGCTGAATCCACCATTAAAATACCATGCCAGCCCAGCGGCAGCAGTGAGCCCAGAACAAATGCAAGCATCAACGGGGTGGAGATACCGATGAAAAGTCCCCAATAGAGCACTTTTCTGTCGATTGGCTGGGTAAGGAGCAGTTCAACAAATTCTCTGCTTTGATAAATGTAGAGAATGCCGTAAATCATGCCCACAAGTGGAATGAACAGTAGCATAACATTAGAGAGACTGAGTAACGCTTCCGGGCCGCCCCCACCGAAGCGAAGAAGTGAGTCGGTGAGCAGCAGAAAAATCAGTCCGTATCCAACAACCCATTTGCCCCGGAGAAGGCTTTTCCATTCATTTTTTGAAATATGTAAGAGTAAAGTATTCATGGTATCGGGAGATTAATATGAGTTCAGGCCACGTCCATCATGCTTGCGATGGCTCCTTCAAGGCGCTCTTCATTACTTTCTGTAAGCAGGTTTTTCATGGATCCGTAGTAGCGGATGTTGCCGTCAAGGATAAAAATAACGTAGTCCACAAGCTGTTCCAGTTCGCTCATGATGTGAGACGTGATGATGACGGTTTTGCCGTTCTCTTTTTCATTTTTTACACGCTGTTTAAATTTCTGGCTCGCTTTTGGATCGAGGCCGGCAGTTGGTTCATCAAAAAAAAGAAGACCGGGATTGAACATCATCGCCAGGGTAGCGCCAACTTTTTGCCGATTTCCGCCGGAGAGGGTTCTAAGAAACTTCTCAAGTTCCGGGCCGAGATTAAACTGCTCAATCAGTTCGTCTTCGAAAAGTGCTTCCTGCTTACGAAGACCTTTGATGAATTCTAACAGCTCAAAAACTTTCATGTTTTCGGGGTAACGGGCAACCTGTGGCATGTAACCAATGTCGCGCCGGTATTGCCAGTTACCGTTAAGAGTAATATCGTTTACACGAATGGTTCCTGAGTCCGGCTTTACCAGCCCCAGAATAGTTTTGATCAGTGTTGTTTTTCCGGCGCCGTTCGGGCCTACAATTCCTGTAGCCTGGCCTTTTGGAATGGCAAGGTTCATGCCCTTTAACACTTCAAGGTTGCCGAAGGATTTTTTCAGGTCGTTAATCTCTATCATTGTATTCGATGCATTTTAGGTTGTTCATCGTAAAGTGTTTTTGGAGTGAGCACAGGCATAATTCGCTCGGCTGTATCAAGCAGGCGGATAAACATGCTTCTCATGAGGATGAGCGACTCGGGTTGCTTTTCGATAATTACGGAGAAGAGGCTAACGGGCCGGTAGGGAACATCGCCAATGCCGTTTCTGTCCAGGTCGTACCCTTCGTAATGGCTCCAGTAGTTGCCTTCAAACACGTTATTATTTCGTGGACTGTCGGTGCGCACATCAAAGCTGTTTTCGATGAAGTTATTTTCACTAAAGTGATTTCTCGCACTGCTCGATTTGATATTCACGGCCCAGCCGTTTTGTTCAATGTGATTCCCTTTGATTAGAATATTGGTAGAGCTTTCTGAATAAATAGCCACGGTATTCTTATAGAAACGATTACCTTCAATGTTGCTTTGGCGCATATCTTTCAGAAGCAGACCGTAGGATGAAGGCCCCCAATTGTGCTCAAACAGATTGTTCTTCATATCCACATTTTCTGAGTACATCACGGCAACGCCGGCTCCGTTTTCGCGGAAGGTATTATCGTAGTAAGTACCACCATTTGAGAACATGTAGTGCAGGCCGTAACGGTTGTTTCCATTACTGATATTACTGTGGATACGGGCGTTTTCAACAAACTCAAGGTAAATTCCATCTCGCATTCCCGTTACACGGTTTCCAATTATCCGTGGATTTCTTACATACCAGAGATGAATTCCGTTTCCTGATGACGCTTCGCGCCTGTCGTACGATTCGATGTGATTATTTCTCACAATACCGGCATCAGTTTCAGCAAGGTAGATTCCGAAGAATACATTAAAGAGATGATTATCCTCCACAACAAAGTCTCTTGCCTGGTCAATTAAAATGGCGGCGTAATCCCGTACATAACTGCGTCCGGTGTTTCTAAGCTCAAAGCCCTGTACGGTTACATTGTCGGCCCGAATCACAAGAATAGTTCCTTCACCGTTTCCATCAATCAGGGGACGATTAATCCCCCTGAGTGTTAAGGGTTTGGTGATTTCTAAGTTGTTTGCCACATAGGTTCCGGCCTGTACTTCAATCACATCGCCGGGTTCAGCCAGTTCAATGGCTTGCTGGATGGAAGAGATACTCCCATCTGTACTAACGGTAATTACCTGCGCTGCCGACAAAAAAGGAGCAGCAGGTATGAAAACCAGGCAAAATAAAAGTTTGGCTATCCGTTTCATGATTTAATGATCATTGTGATTATTTACGTCGGGCAACCAAGCGCGGTTTACAATCTTCTTTACTTCCCGGTAGCTGATGATCTCGCCACCGTACTCAGCCTGCATTTTCAGGGCATCAGTTTCGGTTGCGTAGGCTGAGAGGCCCAATCCCATCGGGCTTCGAAGAGTTTCGCTGTGCAGATATACTGCTGTTGTTGCTTCAAGCCAGTTTTCCCTGTTCAAGAAATCGGGCACCCAGTTTGAGTGGATATTCTCAGGGTCATCGGCTGTCAGCACATAAGCAGCCAGGCATTCAACCGAATCAAACTTGAATGAACGCCCCTGATTGTTGAGGCTTTGTGTACCGAATTCCGGTTCGGTAATCATCATACGGCAATATGCGCATGTGTCGCCGCCGAACTCAATGGGTTGTGGTTTTGGCTCACAAGCCATAAAAATTGTAAGTGATGCAATCAGCATCAGTGAAAAGAAAGTGCTACCCCTCATGGTATTCTCCTTTATTATTTCAAAGATTCATTGATTTCTGATATCCATTTACCCGGATTCCGGAAACCGTTGTTATTTTTGAGCTGTGGGTTCGGTCAGATCCCATTCATTCCGAACCAGCTCAAGAACCTCATCCCAATCCAGATAAGGGCCGGGATAAGCATCGTAAATGTAATTTTTCATTTTTTGGTTTGATGCATCCACAGCTGTGATAAACATGCCGTTTGGACTGGGACGCAGTGTGCTGTGCAGAAATACAAGTTCATCAACAGGAAGGAGCTGGTAACCCTCGGCAAAATCAACAATTCTCATCGATGCGATTAGACTCTTGTCCTCAAGGCTAAGATAAAATCCCGCAACACATTCTACCGACATAAATTTGTATTCAGTGCCATCCTGCATAATGATCTGCCCGCCGTATCGAACAACATCGATCGTTTTGTTGGTAAAGGCGCAGATATCACTGCCATAATGAATGGGTCGCGTTTCAACAGAAGTATCAGATGTATCATTATTCTGCACTTCAGTGCAGCTAATTCCCGCTGTAAATATCAGTGCGAGGAGTATCAGGACGATTAAATTATTTTTGTACATGTTGATCCATTTTTTAATAACACGCCCCCCTCAGGGCATGTAATGATTTGTTACCGATTTTAATTGGGTCTGTTACTTTTAAATTTTTCCAGCCAGATTACTCCTCCGGCCAGCATTACCGACAGCCCGATGAAAATAGAGCCGATATAGGGCCACGAACACGCATTGATGTTTAGAAGCTGTTTGCAGCCAAGTAACGGTGGTTGATAGCTCATTCCGGGAACTTTGATTGGGGCATCCGGGCTGAGATTGTGGCCATATTCATATCCCCACATGTAGAAATCAATAAAACCTGCTACCCCCAGTATTACCATTAATGCCAGCCAGGTAATCACCATTTTTGTACTTCCGAGTACTGCAGCTAACAGCCCGAACGCAATTAAAAAACCAAATACCCACGGCATCACATCAAATTCCCAAAAATCTTCTTTGTGTATTTCTGCCATACCAATGTAGTGGTTCAGCGTGTTGATGCTTTGTAAATCGTGGCGGTTATGCCCGGTTACATTATCTATGTGGATGTGCATCCCGATGCCTTCCGGGTATTGAGGTGCCGACATAGATATTGTCCAGAAAGGCTGGTAGTAGAGCCCGATGAGCATCAGGGCTGCCAGCGCCATCATTATTCTTGATTTTGTTTTCATGAGCTTAGGTTTAAAAGCGGTTTTATTTAGTGAATGATCTCCCATACGGAAAGAGATCATTCACTAAATAAAAGAGCTGTTGATTTAAAGTCCCGGATACGGTTTTGGAGCCGCATCCGGGTGCTTTGGGATCAACTGCCCGGTAATTAGCCGGGCTGAGGGGTATACTCTTAGTTACCTCCTGTACTCCACGTGAGTGCTACATCAGAGTCAGCTGCTGAGACCCGAATGTATCCCTGCATCTCCTGGTGCAGTGCTGAACAAAAAGCGGTGCAGTAGAATGGGAAGATTCCCGTTCTTGTCGGTTCCCACTTCATTGTTTTGGTCTGGCCGGGTGCAACCAATATTTCTGAGTTGTTGGCGCCTTTAATGGCAATGCCGTGAACCACATCCCACTCCTGCTCGAGGTTGGTGAGGTGAATGTATACCGTATCACCTACGCGTACTCCCTCGATGTTATCGGGGCGGAAATGGCTTCTGGTAGAAGACATGTAAACACGAACTGTGTCACCGTCGCGTTCAATGCGGTTGTCGGCTACTCTTAACAGTGCATGTGGGTGATCATTCTCCTCCATTTCGTAGATCTGTTTTACGTTGGGAGTAACAATATCAGCCCGAATTGCCTGTGCGTAGTGAGGCTCGCCAATGGTTGGGAAATCGAGCAGAAGCTGCATTCTGTCGCCACTGATGTCATATAGTTGTGCGGGGTGATTCTGCTTCGGCCCGGTTGGCAGGTATCTGTCTTTAGCGGTTTTCGTTAATCCTACAAGATATCTTGCATCTGGATTTCTGGTATCGCCGCCGGTTATCATCAAATGGCCAATGGAGTAGTAAGCATCAATTCTGTCAACTACTTCGAATGTTTCGAGCGACCATTTTACAATCTCTGATGAGATGTAAACCGATGTATAGGCGTATCCTCTTCCATCAAATTCGGTGTGGAGCGGACCTAAACCCGGGTTTTCAACTTCACCAATGATGGTTGCGTCGTAATCGAGTATGGGAATTCCTTCCACATGGCCTTCAAAACGCTCATTTTCAATCGCATCAAGCATACGGGAGAAAGAGTGAACCGGTATTACGGTTGCCAGTTTACCACCCGCTACGATATACTCACCGCTTGGGTCAATATCCACACCGTGTGGCGATTTGGGTGTTGGCATGAAGTAGATAAAATTCTGCCCATCTTCGGGTGTAAGAACAGTTACCTGATCTTTTACAACGTTGATAGCAATTCC
The DNA here is from genome assembly GCA_007135335.1 of Balneolaceae bacterium. Taxonomy (GTDB): domain Bacteria; phylum Bacteroidota; class Rhodothermia; order Balneolales; family Balneolaceae; genus Rhodohalobacter. The sequence continues at coordinate 5,508 of SLJB01000097.1, read as the reverse complement.
CTGGTTGCCTTCGTAATAGTTGTGATAGTACTCGGCACTCATGGTTTCACCGGCGCCATTACGAACCAGCTCGGCTGCACGCTTCCAGTTTATGGCAGCAACGTAATCCTTATCATTCCGTGATGCGTTTACTTCAAGGAGTGTGTGAGCCTCTTCAGTATTGTATGTGGTAAAGAATACCCAATCAGAAGAAGGCCCTTTGCCTGCGCGGCCAAGGTCGTAGTTGTAAGGGGGAACCAGAATCTGGAAATCCATCTCCATCATGCCGGTTTCAGGGTCCAGTGCAATGAATGAGAGTGCGCCTCTGAATTCCTCACTGTAGCTATCGATCGGTACGTCAAGATCCATTTCGTAAGGAATACTGAACCGTGTGGCACCAATTACATACTCAGAGTTAGATGTAACGAAAGATGATGCATGGTTACCGCCGGTATTTGGAAGTTCTAGAATTTCCTTGGTTTCGAAGGTTTGCAGGTCAATTCGCGCAATACGTGGTGTGTTATTTGCATTGATGTAGATCCATCGGCCGTCGGCATCTCCGTCAGTTTGAGAAATGTGTGGGTGATGGGAGTCATCCCAGGGGATAAATCCGTAACTGGTCATCAGAAGAGGTTTGGTCTCTTCAGAGTAACCATATCCGGTTTCAGGATCTTGTGAAAAGACCGGTATCACTTTCAGGAATCGTGCTGATGGGAGACCCCACACGCTTAGCTGTCCGCTGTACCCGCCGGAAAAGAATCCGTAGTATTCATCGTGCTCGCCGGGAGCAACATACACCTTTTCGGCGGCATCGCGCGAGTCGAGCATACTTTGCTGCGATGGGCATCCCGTAAAAATGAACGCTGCAACTGCTATAAAGCCTGCGCCGAAGAGCAATCCGCGTAGAGTATTAGACTTATTGTTATTCATGGTTTTGTGATTTTGTTGGTTGTGGGTGTGTTTAATTGTTTTCTTTATGGTAGTACCAGAGGTACTCAGCAATGGCCCGTGCTTCGTCTTTTTGTACATTTTGAAATGGCATGGCTGTCATATATTCACGGAGCAGTTCCTGGCCAACAGGGTGTTCGCGCACCATGCCGGAGGGATTAAGTATAAAATTCATGACAAACTCCGGACTTCTTCTTTCCATCACGTTGCCAAGTTCAGGGCCTACCATTCGTCCCTGATAGTTATGGCACATCTCACACTTCATTTCGTAGATATTGCGCCCCTCGGCTACTTTATCGAGATCGATATCACCAATTTCAATTCTCTCGGTGACGGGACCAATACCGTGTTCAAGTTCAAACTCTGTAAGTGTGGCTTCTTCAGTTTGTGGTTGAGATTGCTGGCGGTCTGATGTCTCTTCACCTCCACAAGCATGGAAAGCCGGTATGAAAAGAATGATAGTAAGTAGAGTAAGCAGTGGTTTTTGTGAGATCATTTTATAAGATTTAAGACTATGGTATCTTTTAATTAAACGAATATTCTCCGGATTAAAAAATCAGGTCTCGGAAATTAATAATGCATTGAGATGTTAAATTGGTCGGAAGCTCTGTTTGATGCAAGCTGCTCTAAGGATATGTGGTTCATCATGTTCAGAATATTCTCTTTTAAAGCAGACCATTGATCATGAAGCGGGCAAGGTTTTAACTCACCGCATCCTGGCAGCCCTAATGCACACTCTTTAATAATCTGTTTTCCGTCGATTGATTCCACAATATCCATAAATGTAATCTGCGAGGCCGGCCTGGCGAGTTTCACGCCGCCGTTCGGTCCTTTGTATGATTTTAGTATTCCTGACTTAGTCAGCATCTGCAAAACTTTGGTTAGAAAATGAAATGAGATATTAAGTTCATCGCTCAGCTCCCTGATGGTGACAAAATCGTCACTGAGTTTGGAGGCCAGTAAAACAGATGCCCTCAATCCATAAATGCATGTGTTTGACAGTAGCATTTAATCAGTATTCATATTAAAGAGTATTTTATCTTAATATACCTTTGTTCTATTCCCATTGTCAAGGAGTTTTATAAAAATGTTACAAATACTGTATTAACTATGTTCGTGTGGCACTTGACGATAACTTAAAACACGATTCCACATTACAGCGACAAACAGTGTAACTCCGAAGAGCATCAAAAATCTGGAGCTCAACCTAAGAGAACTGTGAACTTCTGTGAAATACCCTGCCATTAGAAACAAAAGTCCGGCATTAAACGATACAACTGAAATTATTGCGAATTTCTCGTTCCCCCTTTTGGGCCCCTTTAAAAAACGAGGAAACATCCAGTAAGCAGTACCCATTACAAATTGAACCAGCCATCCCCAGATTGCCAGTTCGAAATGAATCGGCAACAGCGACCATAACATTGGGTGCAGGTTAACAGTTTTTTGGATCAGCAGTAAACCGCCTACTGATACAGAGATTAGTAAATAGACAAGTGCAAGCCGAAGCATCCATATGGAGGGTTTTGGCATCATGCAGAAGCGGGGGTTTTTCTATTGCGGGGCTGAACTCTCGGCCAGATCTCTGCAATGTAAGTGCTAATTGCTGCTACTTGAAACAGGGCAGAAATAATAATCACAAATTGAATAGCCAGATAATCTCTAAAAAATGGGATAAACGGTTCGGCAAAAAAACGGAGAATCAGTCCGGCATTTAAAAGCCAAAAAGTCAGCAAACAAAGTACCGATTCCCGTTTCTTTTTGTCTCTCCACTTTCTTGGAAACATCCAGATGGATACTCCCATAATTATCTGTGTCAGCCAGCCGATAACCAGCATATGCCAGTAAACAGGCAGTAATAATGCTCCTGTATTCAATAAGGGAAGTTCGGAAATGAAAGCCAGTATAACTCCAAGTAAAAAATAGAGCATACCGGCTTTGATAAACCAACGTGTTACTTTTGGCATTGACGCCCCCGATTATAAGGTCAGGTTAATTATGAGGCAATAATTCTTCTGCTTTTTTGAACAGAATGTTATTCTCAAGATGTACATGTTTATGCAGATCATTTTCAAACCCTTCAAGATTTTGGTAAAATATGCGGAAGGTGGTACAGGCGTCTTCAGGTGGAGTAAAGTTATTACTGAGTTTTCTGATTTCGGCCATAATATCGCCTGCACCGTCATGGTCGCCAACCATTAAATCCAGCTGTTCTTTTAGTTCAGTTAATTCCTCATCTGTTAAATCAATCCCTTTTTTCCGTTTCCGGGCTATGGATCGTATTAAAGGAAACACAATTTGTTCTTCATCTTGCAGATGTTGCAATAGCTCAGAAGTAAGAGCAGTAAATTTCTTGTAAATTTCAATGTTTACGGGTAATCGCTCGCCATGTACTGAGGCTACCTTTTCAGCATAAGCAGCAATTTCCACAACTTTATTGCGAACGAAAGAGTGATGGGTACCAATAATATAATCAATCAGAAAAGCCGGTTCCCATGCATTAAAATTGTCACCAGAAACTGTTTTCAGAGAGTCGATCTCACGGATTGCACGCGACAGTTCATTGATTGAGACACCTTTATTTTTGCATGCTTCAGAAAGGGTGATACCACCGCCACAGCAAAAATCAATTCCATATTTATTGAAGATATCTGCAGTATGGTAATTATCAGCAACAATTTCGCCAATAGTTCGGGTATCAGTAGTTGTATTGTTCATAATGTATTTGTTTAGTTTCTCCTGCAGATAATTCATGAGTATTATCTGCAGGAATAGAAGTTGATAAATGGATGTGGGTACAAACATAGCATGTGATTGTGAAGTTGTTATAAAGATATAAGACTACTTTATCTTTTATTAGGTTTATTGCCTGCTCTGTTTTATCATTCTGCCGTACTTCTATCCATATGATAACTTAACAGGTAAAGCAATGATCTCTTCAGGTACTTTCTGGCGCACCGTTATATGCGGTTTTTTGGCAACTTTTGTAATGATGATGATAGCATTTGTTCAAGGCGGCACGGGCCTGCCAACGCTGGATATCGGACATATTCTAAAGGAGAGTTTTAATCAGGTACACAGCGGCACTCCTTATTCTATTCTTTGGGGAAATGTTGCCTATTTCATTATGGGTATTATACTGGCTCTCATCTGGGTTGTTTTTCTTTCGGCACGAATACCGGGTAATTGGCTGGTTAAGGGTTTGATCTACGGGGTAATTATCTCAATCGTAGCCGGATTGATTGTTGCACCGCTGATTACGGCTGCTGCGGGAGACCCGATTGGAATATTCTATAGTGATACCTGGGCTCCTATGGCTCTAATGATAGCAGGGTTAATTATGCATCTTGGTTATGGCCTGGTTCTTACCCTGTGCCTCAAGGTTGCAGGAGTGGATATCAAAAAAGAGCTGGGTTAGTTGTACGTACACTCATCAGGAGTGTCTTTCACATAGTAACTCTTGAAATTAGTCGCATTTTCATCCATACAACCGGCAAGGTTGAGAACTCTGACTGAGCGGATGTCTGTGGGATGACTTTCGGCCTGAAGTGCAAAGTAACCACCTGTTAAAGGGTCACCGGTCTCCAATTGTGGTTTTGTGTATTCCATAACCAGTTCGCCATTAAACTTGTGCTGAATAAGAGAGTCGCCATAAGCAACAAGTTCGGCTGTAATCCACTGATCACCGTGATAGGTAGGCCCATTGGAACTGATACAGTGTTCGGTTCGCAATTCACCATCAACTACAACATGAGTACCCGGAGTGCACACACTCCCATTCGGTCGATCATTTTCACCATCTCCCCCAAGTAACTGAAACTCTATGGAAGTTGGAAAATCCTGATTCAGGTTCATAGTCTGTGCAGGTTGTGAATGAAACATAATTCCATTATTTCTGAATGCCCAGCCGGGTCCACCCTCTGTCTGCTCACCAACAAAACGATATTCAACCTGAAGGCGGTAATAGGAGAATGGCTCCTCATAAAAAATATGCCCAAACTGATTCGTGAAATTGTCATATTCATCGTAGCGAACTTTCATCAGCCCATCTTCCACACGAAAGGTATTGGCATAGTTCTCATTTAGTTGATAACCATTGATTTTAAAATCCCAGCCATCAAGATTTTCGCCGTTAAAGAGTTCTGCCCACTCTTCAACATCAGGTGAGGTTTGAATATTTGAATCTGAACAGGCTGAAAGGGTTATAGCTAAAAGAAGTAAAGAGAGTAATGGGCGCATGGTGCAGTACTATTCATTAGTATTATATCTTTTATGATACTAATTACTCATCTAAAAAAATAAATTAAGCTATGGGGTATTGAAAAGTGGAATAATAAGTTTTTAGACTATTTTATCTTTATTTAAAATCGTATCTTCTATCCATCACGTTTAAATCAATAATATTATGCACCAAAATCAGCACCAATTTCATATTCCGGTTATGGGCACCGGACACTCCATCGACAGCCCCATAAAGGTTGCCCATTTAGGTATTCACTCCGTTATTTCGGTTGTGGATGATCTGCTTTGCGAAAAAATCAGAAAGCACTACAGTGCAGAGTACGGATTGCCGTACAAGAATAT
>SLJB01000177.1 GCA_007135335.1 Balneolaceae bacterium | reverse complement strand
TTATAGCAGGCATAGATGCCATTCGGTAGTTCAAATCAGCCTGCAGGCCCACCTGCTCTATTTCACTGCCAAATGCCAAACCTGCGCCCGCACTTACCTGTGCTTCAGCTGTTTGTAACACAATAAAACTTAAGGTTGCCATCAAGAGAACTGCCTGTGCGTACTTTTTCATAATCTGAAGTTTATTTAGTGATTAAGATCTGTACACTTTTAGTGCCTAACAGGCGGATGGTTCCCTGCAGAATCACTTCTAAACTTGTCACAAAGTAAATTCTATTTTAGTGAAGCCAGGACTTTTTTTATAGCCTCATCCCCGGTTAGTCTTCCCATATCAAGCTGAGTTTTAAATGGCCATCGCCTTAACCAGGTAATTTGTCTTTTGGCATACCTGCGGGTTGATGTTTTCACCTTCTCAATCATCTCTTGGCGGGTAATTTTTCCCTCCAAAAAATGGATTGCCTCACGATATCCTACCGTTTGAAGGGATTGCATGTTTTTATCAAACCCCAAATTAAGAATTGCTTTCACCTCCTCAACAAGGCCAGACTCAATCATCTTTTCCGTTCTGGCAGAAATTCTATTATGCAGCTCTTTCCTGGGATGATGCAGCTCAAACAGTGTCATATTCGGGGGTAGTTCAAACGGCTCATCACTATGAAAACTACTGAACGGCTTTCCGGTTTGCTTCCAGACATCAAGCGCACGGATTATTCGCTGACGATTTTGCCCATCCATTTTTTCGGCATACTCAGGATCTACACGCTTCAGCTCTTCAAACAAACTATCAATACCCTCAATATCAGCAAGATTAGTAAGCTGTAAGATATTCTCTTCATTTGATTCGGGGATATCATCCAGTGGACGTATCAGAGATTGAAGGTGAAGTGTACTGCCACCGCAAAAAATCACTCGTTTTCCCCTCGATTCAATATCCGAAACGTACTCATCAACTCTTTTTTTAAAATCCGAAACACTATCAGATTCATCGGGATTTAATACCGAAATATTATGGTGCCGAATCAGTTTCAGCTCCTCAGCCGAAGGTTTTGCTGTGCCAATATCCAGAAACTTATAGCACTGTCTTGAATCCACTGATATAATTTCTGCATCCAGTACGTACGCAATTTGTAATGAAAGAGTCGTTTTTCCGGAGGCAGTAGGTCCGGCTATAATGATCTGTTTACGCATAGATCTTAACAAAATTTTGATGTGTGATTCCAGCTACAGTAAAATACAACCCGATGATTCCACCCCATTTACAACCTCTCTGCTTCGGATTAATTCCATGGCGTTATTGATATCATCTTTAAAAAAATGATCTCCCGTTGCATGAGGAATTGCTTCTCTAACCAATTTATGAGCAATTTCAACTCCGTCACCCGGCTTTAGAGGTTTGCGGAAATCCAGAGCCTGTGCTGCTGTAAAAAGTTCAATGGCTAAAACAGTTTCCACATTTTCATAAATTTTGAGTAAATGAAGCGCGCTTATGCTGCCCATGCTCACATGGTCTTCCTGACCGAGACTGGTTGGGATAGAATCAACCGATGATGGATGTGCAAGCACTTTGTTTTCTGAAACCAGCGCCGCCGATGTATACTGTGGAATCATAAATCCGGAGTTGATGCCTGTCTCCTGCATCAGCAGTGTTGGCAGGCCGTCGTGCCCCTCCAGCAGCAGATAGGTTCTGCGTTCGGAAATGCTGGCAATTTCAGCCAGGGCAATTTTGGCAAAATCGAGCACGAGTGCGAGCGGTTGACCATGAAAATTACCGCCGCTCAGAATATCCCCGTTTTCAAAAACAAGCGGGTTATCTGTTACAGAATTCATTTCAGTCTCTACCACGGACACTGCATGGCGAATGGCATCTCGGCTGGCTCCGTGAACCTGAGGTACACAGCGCAAACAATATGGATCCTGAACCTTTCCACAGCTTCTGTGCGATTCCAAAATTTCACTTTTGGAAAGCAGATTTCGCACATTCGCGGCTACTTGTTTCTGCCCCAAATGAGGCCTTATGTTGTGTATGCGCTCGTCAAACGGAACGGAACTTCCCTGAAGAGCTTCCAGACTCATCGAAGCGGCAATATCGGCCAATTTTAAAAGTGAGAGTGATTTTTCAAGAATATATGCCCCATAGGCACTCATCAGTTGAGTTCCGTTAATCAGCGAAAGCCCATCTTTCGGCTGAAGTTCAATCGGGGCAAGATTATGCCCATTTAAAACCTCAGCTGCATCTATTATCTTGGTTCCATCATCATTCCAAAAACTACCGTAGCCCAGCAGTGGCAGCGACATGTGGGCCAATGGTGCAAGATCGCCCGAGGCACCCACGCTTCCTTTTTCCGGAATGGCAGGAATCAAATCGTGATCTGAAAAATAGATTAATTGGTCGAGTGTAGGTTTTGATATCCCCGAAAAGCCGATACCAAGGGAGTGAATTTTTAGCTGAAGCATGAGGCGGCTGATCACTTTAGGAATCAGGTTACCAACGCCCACAGAATGCGACAAAATGAGATTCCTTTGTAATTGTGAAAGCTGCTCGCCGGAAATCCGCTTTGATGCAAGCGTGCCAAATCCGGTATTTATACCATAATAGGTGTTACCATCTTTTAGAGCAGTATCAACAATTTTTCGTGACGCAACCACCACATCTGAATTTACTTTTGTTGAACGAATACTCTCCGCCAAATCATCATACAAAGTTGAAATTTTTACAGGAACATCCACCATTTTCTTGAACTTTTAATGTTTTAAGGAGTTTATTACTTCATTATGAAATCGCTTCCACAAACCTGCTGAAGTTTTTTCAAGAGTTAATACTCATCATTCATATTATAATTTTATATTGGAGCTTAGATAGTAAAATGTAATGATAATCAAACAGATTTGAACAACACTATGGCTAACATAAAGAAAACAAAAGGAGTATTAGGAATTTTAACAGGAGGGGGTGATGTTCCCGGATTGAATCCTGCTATACGAGGAGTTACAATACGAGCCATTCGCGAAGGTTATAAAGTAATTGGAATTCGCCGCGGATGGGGAGGCATGATCGATATTATTCGCGACAAAGATGCTGATAACAGCGAGAATTATTTTGAACTAACCGAGGATGTTGTGAACCGTGCTGCCCGAACCGGCGGAACTTTTCTGCATACATCTAGAACGAACCCAAGCAAGGTTAGCAAAAAAGATATGCCCCATCAGTACAAAGACAAATATACTGATGACATAAACGATCTTACCGAAGAAGTTCTCAAGAATCTCGACTTTCTTGGAATTGATGCGATGATTCCAATCGGGGGAGATGATACCCTCAGCTATGGTGTGCGTCTGCACAAGGAGGGATTCAATGTGGTAGCCATCCCTAAAACCATGGATAATGACGTACCTGGCACCGACTATTGTATCGGCTTCAGTACCTGTATTTCCAGAACTGTTGAGCTTGCCAATGCACTCAGAACCCCTGCCGGTTCTCACGAGCGTTTTCTTGTGATGGAAGTTTTTGGCCGTTATGCCGGCTTTACCGCTATGCTGCCAACACTTGCCGGTGCATCTCACCGATGTCTTATTCCTGAGCACAAGTTCGATTTAGAGCACCTCACCGAACTAATGGTGTACGATCGCAATCGTCATCCGAGTAAATATTCCATGGTGATGATCTCAGAAGGTGCTATGATTGAAGGCCGTGAAATGATGTTTGAGGGCGATGAAGCTGACGCCTATGGCCATAAAAAGCTTGGCGGTATTGGTGATCTCGTTTCTGCGGAAGTGAAAAAACGATCAGCCACTTACAATAATGGCAAAGAGATTGGTGTAATCAACCAAAAACTGGGCTATACCGTACGTGGCGGAAACCCTGATGCAATTGACTGCATTGCCCCTATGGCATTCGGAAACATTGCATTCGATCTGATTAACCGCGGTGAGTATGGCCGTTTGGTTGTACTTAATAACGGCAGCTATGGCAATATCCCCGTAGATGTGGTTACAAGTATGGAAAAAGTTGTAGATATTGATAAATACTACAACAAAGAGCGCTACCGCCCATTTTACAATGTGTTTGAAAATCAGCCGCTGTTTATCATGGCGAGCCAGATTTCTACAAGAAAGTAAATCAGTTGTAGTAATAACATTCGAAAGCCTGCAATACTCAGCGATTGCAGGCTTTTTTTATGTTGAGATATTCGAAAAGAAGTAAAATGCCAGAATAATCGACACTCCCACCTTCAATCCTGTTGCCACCAGGTAGCCCACAAATGTACCCATGGCCGCTCTCAGGGCAGAGTCTGATTTCTTACCAGCCATAAACTCTCCGATAAATGCGCCAACTATGGGGCCAAAAAGAATTCCTGCAGGAGCAAAAAATATCAAGCCTGCCACCGCACCAATCAGCGCGCCGTAAATTCCAAGTCTGCTGCCTCCTGCTCGCCTGGCTCCCTCAGCCGGTAAAAAACTATCCAGTGTTACTGTGATTGCCACAACCAGTCCCCAGGTGATTAAAAATAACCAGCTGAACAGATCGCCTTTGGTGAAATGCAGAATCAGAATTCCCATATAGCTTAGCGGGGTTCCGGGTACTATGGGCAAAAAGGCTCCGAATATTCCGGCAATGATGAACAGAGCGGCAATTACAATAAAAAGTGTTTCCATCTGAGACGTTTTGTTTTACATCGAATCAGCGTGAATGCTGAATCCATTGAATGATAACATATTCAACTTTACGAAACATAGGTTGGTTTTGATGCAATAGATTTAATTCGTGCTTAGATTACTCAACTAACTCAAACACCTCAGTAGCCACGAAAGGAAGGCCGGATTCCGTAATTCCCTGCAATACCACCCGATAGGTTGAAGGCACATCACCGGTCCAGAAACGTATGTTTTGTGCCGCCTGTGAAAGATTTAGATCACCTTCCCAGTGCAGGGTAATTCGATTATCGGACTGCTCCAGATCGCGCGGTACGGTAATGCCATATCCCGGGGAATAGAATTCGGAAGCCGGTTGATATCCCCGCACAAATGCAGTGAGCATGCCCTGCTGATCCGGCCCTCGCGCTCCTAGTCCCTCCCGTGTTCGTACCATCAGCACACCCCCGGCACCTCTGGCACCAAAAAAACCAAGTTCTGAGGATCTTCTGAAAACGTTAATTGTCTGAACATCACTTGTGGACAAACTCTGTAAATATTCAAAATCCATTTCTATATCATTAACAATGATTAACGGAGCGGGTAGTACCGTTAGATTTGTAAACCCCGTGCTGATCGAAAGACCCCGGATCGGATCAGCGGATACGCCTGCCATCTGGTTGATAGCCTGTAAAAGCGGAATACTCGCCATTACCTCATCTTCATCAAAATCAATCTGCTGGCTCGGCCGCGATCCAACTCTCAGATCTCTCTCAAACTGATCGACAACTTCCTCTCTCTCGGCGGTTACGGTGATTTCATCCAGCTCGCCAAAGAGTTGTGCATCCACAAACCGCTCAACATCAATATGAACCTGCTCTGCCCTTTCGCTGATCTGTGCCATCGATTCATCTGCGATACCTGTAACTGTTTTTCGCTCCATTTTTCTTTGTGGGATGACTCCCCGGAACCGGGGCAGATTTTCAAACTGCGGGTCCACCTCAATCCGAACCCTGCTGCTTCCTGAAGCATCGTTGGCCCGAATGGTTACCAGCTCGGAACCCCTTATCTGAAGATCGGTCAACATAAACCGACCCGTTGCGTCGGTGGTAATCAGATCCACATCCTCATGGTCGCTCCCGATGGAAAACACTACCGTTGCATCTTCAAGCGGGCGCCCTCTTACTGCACTTTTTATGCTGCCGGTAATTGTGAATCCCTGCTCAGGAAGCGCGAAAATATTGAGCTCTTCCAGATCGGCAATCTCGTCCATGTTATATGCCCGCCAGCCTTGGGTAAGCATCAGCAGGTCGAGATATAGGTCTGCATTTTCATTATCTGAAAAATAGAATTCCGGGTTTTCAATGGTACCCCTCAACTCGGATTCGAGATAAAACCGGCTCAGAATTGTTGCAGACAACGGATCATACTCTGTGATTCCATCATCAAAAACTGAAATGCTTGCTTTTGCCGGTAATACCATTCCCTCACCATCTCTCACAAATAATTCAAGATTCACTTCAGACCGGGTTGAGAACTGTTCGTTTTCTTTGGAAATTTCTGCCAGAATCAGATCAGCTTCATTCTTGCTGAACGCAAGACGTTCTGCTGCCGGGCGACCGTCACTTCCGAGCAGGGTAAAATGCACAATTCCTGTAGGGAATTGATTTTTTGGTATAACTGCTGATCCCCGGCCGGCCTCTATAAGAACCAGCGAAGCATACGAAACACTGCCGCGAACATGTGCAAAAAGTAACAGTTGCGTGTCCGAACTGTAGTGAGTGGAATGTATATCAACCATGTACTGCATTTCTGATTGATCTGCGCGCATCACCGTTCCGGAGGATCGAACTCCGGGCAAAGCGTAGGTTTCTCCCTCAACCTCTGCAAGATACATCGCCCCTGCTTGCGGAGTAAACTTATCAATCACTCCCATACCCAGATGTTCACTTTGAAAATTAATACGAAAACCGGGGTCGTTTTCATCATAAAGCGTTCCGGAAATATCCATCCCAAGACCGTCAGATCCAACAGCCTTGAAAGCGAGGCGCGTGGGAATTCCATCAATCAGATGGCCGCCTTCCGGTAAAAATTGAATGTCAGGCCGGCCTTCTGCGACAATTGTTGTCTGATCTTCATCACCGGTAATTACCGGCATATCTTTTTCAAAGATGTACGAATCACCAAAGTTTAAAGACCACGCAGTGTACGCCCTTATCCGGTACGTGCCCGATTTACTTTGAACTTCATTAAATGTGATGCTGCCACTCGCCCTGCCGCTTTTCAATTCCACTGCAATACGATCTGCCATTTGGCCATCCGGCTGAATAAGCTCAACATACAGCACGGAGCTGATGCCCGACGGCAGATGATAACTCCCCGCGGTTACATAGGCAGAAAACCAGATCCGGTCCCCAAACACATACCACTGCCTGTCAGTATGCAGGTGGATATACTCCCTCGGCAGCTCTTGCTGCAGGTTATTAAACAGCTCTACAAAATTGATTGAGGGCTGATGATTCTGTGCATTGACAAACGCAACGGTTTGAAATGAAATGCAAATTATAAGAAATGAAGTGATGGCTCCTCTGATAATATGCAGATTACTCATGATGATAGAATTCGTTAACAGGATTTATTCACGAATAATATAATACTATATTTATAATACAAAATCGCATATTGATGTTAATTAACGATTTTGTTATTTCATCCCGCTATTCAGCATCGGTAAATCCACACCCCGCTCTCTTGCTATCTGCTCAGCCAGTTCGTAGCCGGCATCGGCATGTCGCATCACACCGGTACCGGGATCATTTGTTAAGACCCGCTGCAGCCGCCGATCAGCCATCTCCGTGCCATCGGCCACGCACACCATTCCGGCATGGATGGAGTACCCGATCCCCACGCCTCCGCCATGGTGCAGACTCACCCAGCTTGCCCCGCTCGCCGTATTCAGCATGGCATTGAGCAGCGGCCAGTCGGCAATGGCATCTGAGCCGTCTTTCATCGCTTCGGTTTCGCGATTGGGCGATGCCACCGAGCCGGTATCCAGGTGGTCGCGCCCGATCACAATGGGTGCTTTTACTTTTCCTGTTTTCACAAGGTGATTGAAACGCAGTCCCATCTCAGCTCTCTCGCCATACTCAAGCCAGCAGATACGCGCCGGCAGACCCTGGAAATGGATTTTTTCCTGTGCCTGGTGTATCCAGCGGTGCAGAGCCCCTTTTTCGGGGAATGCTTCAAGTATGGCGTTGTCGGTTACTGCGATATCTTCGGGATCACCCGAAAGAGCCACCCAGCGAAACGGGCCTGATCCTTTGCAAAAGAGCGGGCGGATATATGCGGGCACAAATCCCGGAAAATCGAACGCTTCTTTCATCCCGCGGTGGTCGGCCACCTGCCCTCGAAGATTGTTGCCGTAATCGAACGTAACGGCTCCGCGTTCCTGCATGGCAAGCATGGTTTTTACGTGAACCACCATCGAATCGAGCACATCGTTTTCGTAGCCTTTTGGGTCGGTTTCTCTTTTTTGGGCCGCTTCCTCAAGTGACGTTCCCGCCGGAATATAGCCCAGCTGCAGATCATGGGCGGATGTCTGATCGGTGAGCAGATCGGGTATCACACCTCTTTCAAGAAGCTGTGGAAGAATCTCTGCCACATTCCCCAACAGGCCAACCGAAAGTGCCTCGCCATTCTCTTTTGCATGAAGCACTTTTTCCAGAGCATCCTCAAGATCGGTGCATTTCAGATCGCAGTACCCGCTTCTGATGCGCATATCAATACGACTCTCATCCACCTCAATCCCCAGGAAAGCAGCGCCGTTCATAGTGGCAGCAAGCGGTTGTGCACCACCCATTCCGCCAAGGCCGGCCGTCACCACCAGTTTCCCTTTCAGCGAGCCGTCAAAATGCTGCCGGGCACATTCGGCAAAGGTCTCGTAGGTGCCCTGCACAATTCCCTGCGACCCGATGTAGATCCACGAACCTGCAGTCATCTGCCCGTACATGGTAAGACCCAGTTTATCGAGGCGGCGAAATTCATCCCAGGCAGCCCATCGCGGAACCAGGTGGGAGTTCGCCAACAGAACACGAGGCGCCTCTTCATGAGTCCGGAAAACCCCCACCGGCTTTCCGCTTTGAATGAGCAATGTTTCATCATGTTCAAGCCGCTTCAGGGTTTCCACTATTTTGTGATAGCTTTCCCAGTTCCGTGCTGCTTTCCCGCCTCCTCCATACACAATCAGTTCGTCCGGACGTTCGGCCACATCGGGATCTAGGTTGTTCATGAGCATTCGCAGTGCGGCTTCCTGGTGCCACCCTTTGCAGCATAATTTACTTCCTCTTGGTGCACGGATATTTTTCACTGGTTTTTCCATCTCTTTCCCTTTTAATCTTTAGTTGCAATACTTCTTAATACGATTTCCTATTGTGAAACGTAGTTAAAAATGTTCAGCAACGAAATTGCAAACTCATGTTAAACTTCACTT
>SLJB01000234.1 GCA_007135335.1 Balneolaceae bacterium | reverse complement strand
TTTCCGTTTGAAGGTTGATTAAATGGTTTACACCAAATTAAATCAGGCTTCCGTGGGGAAAAATGACATAGATTAAGAAAAAGTCTTGATCTAGTTTAAGATGTCAGCTCTCTTTTTCGGCCATACGGCTGCGAATGCGGCTCAGGAATTCTGGGGTAACGCCGATATATGCCGCGATTTGCACCTGAGGCAGGCGATTCTGCAGATCGGGATAGGTTTCAAGAAAGGCTTCATAACGCTCTTCTGCCGTAAAGCTGACCAGTTGAGCCATGCGCTCCTGCTGTTGCATGAAATGATTTTCCAGAAGAACCCGGAAGATTCGGTCAAACTTTGGAGCTTTTTTATAGAGGTCGATCAAATTATCGTAGCTGATGCGCAGAACGTGTGTATCCTCAAGGGCGTCGATGTTAAAAAAGGCCGGAGTCTTTTTGTGAAAACTTGTCAGATCCAGAATCCAGTGGTTTTCATTGGCAAATTGAAGCACATGATACGTTCCATCATCACTTACTTTATAGAGCCTTAAACAGCCTCTCACAACAAAGTTAAAATAATTACAAATGTTGCCATGTTGAAGTACAAACTGCCTTTTCAGATAGAGATGAGAGTGAAATTTGGCCCCAACCCATTCTTTCTCTTGCTCTGATAAAGGAATGAGGCTATCAAAATAATCCAATAATGGCCGAATGGATTTTTGGGTATTTTTCATGGGATTGACCAACATATATAAGAAAATACAATGTATTGACTTTGGTGGACTTTTCAAGCCCGATAACTACAATCTCTTGCACTGTGTACACTTATTTAATTCGGACTCCACCGGATACCCAGCAGTCCGCCTGCCTGATCGCCCACTAAGGCTCCGTTATCAAAAGCGAGTTCAATCAGCAGTCTGATATTTTGCCCCTCAGCAATACGGAGGGGAATTTCAGCAGCGGTGAGGAATGACCACTGCTCAATCATTCTACCACCGATTGTATCTACAATATTCTCACAGCTGATGCCGAATAGTTCACCCTCGCCGATGTCCGGTATGCGGTTATCACAACGTTTACCGTAATTTCGGCTGTATGTAGCTTTACCCGTAAGTTGGATATCCCTGATGGTGGACAAAACCCCAATATGGTGTCCCACAATCCGGTTGTTCACAATGCCGAGATTATCCTCGTTCAGGATAAATAACGGATTACCTATGGTTCTGAAGTTATATGCCCATCCGGTTCGATAAAGGCCGTGATTATAGTAATCTTCATTGCCTCTGTAGTTATCGCGGCAAATAGCCGGATCAGGATTCTCGGCACAATTACGTCCATTCACAATGTTAGGCCGCCGGGCTCCATCCTGAAATTTTGTATAAAGAAATTCATATAAAATGCGATCAAACGGAAGACGTACATTCTCTGATAGATCAAAAGAGATTCCCGTTAAGGCATCCTGAAGGCTTTTGAGCTTTAGATTATCTTTGGTTTCAAGCGGAAATTGCCGGTACATCTTTACATCAACATCACGCAGGTTCAGGTAGAAACCAAAATCCCATGCGCCAAGGTGATCACCAAGTGCATACGCCTGTTCTGCACCCGGTGTGAATTCGTCACCCTCCAGAGCAAATGCTACATTCCACCAATCGCTCAAGCGGGCAGGTATGTCTCCGCTGATAGGATGATTGTTTCCGCCCCATTTAGCATAGTGTGCCAGCCCTCCGTAGAGATTAACAGGCAGATCTCCTCCAAAGCGGATGTGTCCCACTTTCTCATGCAATAGTACATCCTCAGTATATCTGCGGCTGCCAAGCCATCCATGCGTAATATGGCCTCTAATTTCTATGAATTCATTGGTAAAAGGTATTGGTGTCCAATCTATTAAACCAAATCTAACCTGCGGAATAGGATTGGCATTGGCGCTAATCCCAAGTGAACCCATACTTAGGGTTTCATCATGCAGGGGTGATGTGTTATGAAAGCGGCCTGCTGCCACTTCAAAGCCATAAGCCTGGATTTTCAGGTATCCCCGGTTAAAGTTCAGAGTTGAATTTGAACCCGGGCGGGCAATCAGGTCTGCTCCATAGAGAAATGTGAATGGACCAATTTCACTAAACTCTGAATGGTACTGGAATCGCGTAAACAGATGGCTTCCTTCACGTGAATACATTCCGTAACGGTTTGACTGGAGCCAAAAAGGAGTGGAGCTGCTTGTGCTGATAATTCCGGATGCCTCAACGGATGAAAGTGTTTGGGCGTGAGTAGTCGAAAAAAGGCACGTATAAAAAAGGATTACGGTTAAGCTGATATGCTTCATTCTGCAGATTTATCAAATGGAGTAATTAGGATTCAAAAATATGCAATCACAGGTTGATTAAACAGTTATTTATATGTGAATTTAAATCAAATAATCTGAAGAATACTCAGAAAGCATTTTAATTGAACCCATTGTATTTTCAATATTATTACGAACAATACGATCTCATTATCATGAGAGTCTGCGGGTGTTGAATCCTCAGATTCGGATACGATGCAGATCATGATTCGATAGGGTACTGACTGCTTTCAGAAAGGCAAAACAATTTCTGCTTGCATACTATTAATCGAACGAGTGAAAAGGTTATAATTTTGAAATTAAAGAAACTTGAAGATCGAATTAAGTAATCACGCGATAGAGTCGCATCGCCCTCCAAAGGCTTCAATGGATCTGTTTATACCATATGAGTACCTGCACGAGCAGGAAATTCAAAAGAACGGTGTGCTCAAATCTGTAAATACCATTTTCCTCACCAATAAAGAGTGCCCTTTTAAATGTACCATGTGCGATTTGTGGCGACACACCACAGACGAACCAACTCCGGGCGGGGCTATACCAAGTCAAATAGAGTATGCTTTGAATAAACTTCCAGAGGCTGATGTAATAAAGCTCTACAACAGCGGTAATTTTTTTGACGGGAAAGCAATCCCAAAATCTGACTATAAGGCGATTTCAAATCTTATAAGAAACTATCAACATGTGATTGTAGAAAACCATCCAAAGCTTGTGGGTTCTTACATACAAGAATTTAAGGAGATGCTGATCGGTACATTTGAAATTGCCATGGGACTAGAAACCGTTCACCCTGATGTTTTACCAAAGCTGAACAAACAGATTACTACGGATTTATTCAGGAAATCAACGAGATATATAAACGAAGTGGGTGTAGATGTAAGGGCGTTCATTTTATTGAACCCGCCATTTCTCACAGATCAGGCCGAAAATATAGAGTGGTGTTTACGTTCTGTTGAATTTGCATTTGATGCAGGAGCAAATGCCTGTACGATTATTCCAACCAGAGCCGGAAACGGAATCATGGACAAGCTCGAAACATCTGGATACTATATACCACCAACATTGACTGCGCTTGAAGAGGTATTCGAAAAAGCATTAGTTTTAAGAGCCGGAAGAGTATTCTGTGATGTATGGGATCTCGAAAAATTCTCTCAATGTGACATTTGTCGGGATCAAAGAAAAGAACGTCTCATTAAAATGAATCTGAAACAGGAGATTTTACCTGCTATAGAATGTGTATGCAACAGATAATGAACATGGAAAGAGATAAAAATCATTTTGATTTTGTGATAGTCGGATCAGGTTTTGCCGGATCCATAACAGCCATGTGCCTGAAGCAGCTTGGTTATCGGGTATGTATGATTGAAAAGGATAAGCACCCAAGATTTTCTGTAGGTGAATCATCTACTCCTATTGCAGACATGATATTAAGAGATTTATCAAGAAAGTATGATCTGCCGTTTTTTATGCATCTCTCTCGATATGGAACATGGCAAACTGAACATCCCGAAATTATTTGCGGCCTTAAAAGGGGGTTCAGTTACTATCCGCATGAAATCGGCAATACGTTCAGCAGTAACGATGATCACCTGAATGAGCTTTTGGTGGCTGCCAGTTTCGATGATGACAATTCAGATACAAACTGGTTGAGAAGTGATGTGGATCAGTTTTTGGCCGGTAAAGCCTGTGAAATTGGTGTATTGTTTTATGAAGAGGCTGAAGTTGTACGCGTGCATCGAACAGAGGCTTCAGTCTGGGAGATTGCAATCAAAAAAGATCAGAAGCAGATGCTCATACATTCAGTCTGGATTATTGATGCTACAGGATCACCACATTTTTCCGGGAAATTCTTCGGCACTACATCCTCAGCAGATGGCTTTGAAACCAACTCAACGGCAATTTTTACCCACTTTAATGAAGCAGGATATTGGTTTGATTATCTTACCAGCAGGGGATTCAATACGAAGGACTATCCATACAATCCCGATCATTCTGCACTTCACCACCTGATTAAAGAGGGGTGGATCTGGATGCTTCGCTTCAATAACGGCCTTCTTAGTGCGGGGCTTTTGATGGAGAATTCAGATTCTTCAAATGGAATAGATGCCGAAAAAATATGGCATAGTGTGATAAATCAATATCCGTCACTCTCGAAGATTTTCAGGTATTCCAAACCGGCAGAGATACCGGGAAAATTTATCAATTCCGGACGATTACAGCGAAAACTAAACAGATCTTTTGGTGATGGCTGGATAGCACTCAATCACACGGTTGGTTTTGTTGATCCGCTCCATAGTACAGGTATTGCACACACGCTTGCCGGTGTCGAAAAGATTGTAAACCTATTTGGTAAAGCCGGATTGAATAAAATTGAAATATCTGATATTAAAATAATTCAGGAAGAATCATCTAAAGAATTGAAGTTCATTGATAAGCTGGTTTCAATGAGTTATCAATCAAGACATGATTTTGCACTGTTTTCTGCATCTGTCATGCTCTATTTTATTGCATCCATCCGCTATGAACAGAGCAGGTTGAAGGGGGATATTCCGAATACATTTCTATGCGCAGATCATGAAGATTTGTCTGCAATCATCGAAGAAACACATCACGAGCTGAAAATGCTTGATTCAGAGACTGCCGGTCAGGAACAGATACATAAGCAGATTGAAACAATCCGAGGGAGAATTGAGCCTTATAACTCTGTTGGATTGATGGATCCGTCTAAAAAAAATATGTATAGACATACAGCCGTTAATCTGATTAACTGATACAGAGTGCATTTTTGCGCAATATCTAATAGCACATTGGTTAACTTATTTGGTAAGCCAAGAGGTTGAAATTTAATTTTTGACAACAAATGGATCACCCATGCAAAAAAAGACAATAATTATGTGGGTTATTTTATCAGTAGCATTGGCAGCATGCGCTGACTTGGGAGAAGATCCTGATTTAGATCCACTATCTGACTTCCCCTGGCCAAGAGTGCCTTATCAGGCGGCTTGGAGCAGTGAAATGAATGACTTTTTCGTTGCCGGCGGATCCGGAATTATCATAAGGTTGAACAGGGGCGAGTGGCAGCAGATGGAGAGCGGAACGGAGCGTCAGCTAAACGGAATCTGGGGAAGCTCGTCAGAGCACATAGTTGCAGTGGGACAGCTCGGGACCATTATTCACTTTGATGGCGAAGATTGGGAAGAAATGGAGAGTGGTACAACTCAAAATCTGACAGATGTGTGGGGTACATCTGAAGCTAATGTTTATGCTGTATCATTTGGGGGTACAGTTTTTCATTATGATGGAACAGAGTGGCAAGTAAAGACAGAAACCGGTCTGGATATATTAAGCGGTATCTGGGGCACATCAAAAGAGGATATTTATGTAAGCAGTACCGATGGAATTATCCTTCACTTTGATGGCGAAGAGTGGCGCAACATTTCAGAAGGGAATCCCCCATTATTCTCGGTTTGGGGACTTTCGGATACCCTTGTATATGCAATGGGCAGTGGTGGAACTCTTCTGAAATATGATGGCGAAAGCTGGCAAACACAGCAGAGTGGCACAACAAGGGGTCTTTATGGAATGTGGGGCAACAGGCCGAATAATTTATATGCGGTTGGAATTAGTGGTACATTAATTCGTTACGATGGCCGGCGATGGCAGGAACTTGAATATTTTACGTTGGAAAATCTCTCCGATGTAAAAGGGAACTCACGTAATGAAGTAATAGTGGTAGGAGGACATGGGGTTATATTTAAAAATTCGACTCTTTTCTGATCTATAAACATCAAACCAGGCTTTATAATGAAAAAACTGTTAGCGCTACTGCTTTTAGCTGTTGTATTGGTTTTTGTAATTGCCACTTTTTCTATTGACCGAATAGTTAAGAACAACATCGAAGCGATCGGTTCAGAAATGTCGGGAACTGTGGTTTCTGTTGATCGCGTTTCAATTTCGCTTCTCACAGGGAAAGGAAGTATTTATGGGTTTCAGGTTGAAAATCCGGATGGGTATGCACAAGATCTTGCAATTTCGATTCATGATATTCGCATTTCGATGGATGTTTGGTCAATATTTACTGAGGAGATTATTATTCACGAACTCTTTGTTGAATCCCCGTCTGTTTATGTGGAGCAACAAATACCCGGGAACAACCTGCAGACCCTTCTAAACAATGTAAACAGAGCCACAGCTGAACATGCAAGTGATAAGGGTATGATCATCGGGCATTTTTTGATGAGAAACGGATCTGCAGATCTTTACACTGAGATTGGAGGTGAGCGAACTGCTACTGTTGAAATTGCTGAAGTTGAACTCTTTGATATTGGCAGAGGTGGGGTTCAAAAGGCCGTAAATGAAGTTGTTCAGGAGATTGTACAAGATGTGGTAGAGCAATCACTGCGAGCTGCTGCTCAAAGCGGAGTGGAACAGATAAGGGATGCTATCAGAAGTCTGTTTGATTAACTTATCAATTTCACAATTGCTCAAAATTTGTGGTCAAATGATAACCGCAGACTCTCTGCGCAAATCTGTGGTTCCTCTTCATTATCTCTGAGTATGTGAACTGTTGTTATTCAGGGTTGCTCACATTTTTTTATTAAACTGTTTTGGGCAGAATTCGTTTATTATGTAACAGATTTCTTAACTAAAGCTGGCCACTCATCTCTAGTTTAAGATCATCCGGAATTTCCGGCATACCACCCTGCTCTGAAGCTACAAATGCGGCATATTTATTTGCCATTTTAAGAATGTTGCTATCGTCAGTTTTTTGCAATTTCAAATGGGTGAAACAGGCCAGAAAGGCGTCACCCACGCCTACAAAATCACCATTACCTGAGATCGGGTATGCTTTTTCCTCAAAGAATCCGTTTTCTGTATACATTGCACTTCCTTCAGCTCCAAGGGTAATGAGTATTGTTTTGTCTGAATTTTTTTTCAGAAGATCCTCTGCAAGGGTATCCGTTTTATACCACTTTGAAACGGTTTCTAATTCGTGCTCATTCAACTTAATCACATCAGCCAGCTCAATATTTTCTATGATGGAATTTTTTTCAATAAAAGGGGGGCGGAGGTTCAGATCAAAAACTTTCAGGCAGTCTTTTTGTGCATTCAGCAAAAGCTTTTGAAGTGAACCGGCAGATTTCTTATTTCTCTGAGAGAGTGATGCAAAGCAGATTGCATCGGTATTATTGACCATGCTGATAACTGATTCATCCACTTCAATAAAATCCCAGGCTGACGGGTTTTGAATGGTGTAAGCAGGTTCATTACCCTCAAAAACTACGTCAACAATACCGGTAGGTTGTTTCGGATCTTTTTGAATATACCTGGTTGAAACTCCTTTTTGATTTAAAAAACTTACGAGATCATCTCCATTTTCATCATCACCTACACGGCTTATTAAAATCGAATCATTACCGAGAATATGCAGATGGTAGGCCAGGTTGGCGGGTGATCCCCCCGGCTTTTTATAATCGGGAAATAAGTCCCACAAAACTTCTCCAAAACTGATTGTGCGATGCATCATTCTTTTCTTCTTCATTTAGTGTACGATGGCTTAATATATTTGAATCGATTTAATATAAATAATTGCAAAATTTTATTATTGGATTTTGAGAATACCCTGATTCTTTTAACTTTGGCAAGCTGATAAAAATCTAAATAAAGACCACACCCATTGCACTACTCTGTCTGATTTACCCTGAAACGATGTAAGAACTCGAGCTGTTTACCGTTTAGTGATCTGCAAATACCAAAGATCACCTGATAAAATTGAACTGTCTCTATCATCTGTAAACATATGAATTTCAACTACAAAACAAAGCTTAATAATACCTACGACGCAATTGTTGTGGGTACAGGCATCAGCGGAGGCTGGGCTGCAAAGGAGTTAACTGAAAACGGTTTAAATACACTTGTGCTTGAAAGAGGGCGGGATGTAAAACATATTGAAGATTACCCGACAGCACTTCTGGATCCCTGGGAAATCCCAAATAACGACCGTATTTCTGATGAAGAAACGAAGCATTATGAGAAACAGATGCGAACCGGATACACTATTGCTGAAACAACCAAGCACTGGTGGGTAAAAGATACAGATCAGCCATACGATGAAGTAAAGCGTTTCGACTGGATAAGGGGATATCATGTTGGCGGGCGATCGATCATGTGGGGCCGCCAAAGCTACAGACTTGCTCCCATGGATTTTGAGGCGAATGCCAAGGAAGGAATCGCCGTGGATTGGCCAATACGATATGAAGACATTGAAAAATGGTATGATTATGTAGAAGATTTTGCAGGAATAAGTGGTGAAGCTTTGGGCTTAGAGCAACTTCCCGACAGTAAATTTCTCCCGCCGATGGAGCTGAATTGTCTGGAAAATCATCTCAAAGACAGCATGAAGGAACAATTTAACCGTGTACTGACAATTGGCCGGGCAGCTCATTTAACACAGCCTCACAATGGCAGAGGCCGTTGCATGAAACGAAATTTATGTATGAGAGGATGTCCATACGGAGCTTATTTTAGCAGTAATGCCTCAACACTTCCGGCTGCTGCGGCAACCGGTAATATGACGCTCAGACCGCACTCCATAGTGAATTCTGTTATTTATGATGAAGAACTTGGCAAGGCAACCGGTGTTCGTGTAATTGATTCTGAAACCGGTGAAATGATTGATTATTACGCGAAGATCATTTTTCTGAATGCTTCCTGTGTGAATTCCACACTCATTATGCTCAACTCACGGAGTAACCGTTTTCCAAATGGTTTAGGTAATGATTCGGGTGAACTGGGGCACAATATGATGGATCACCATTTCAGGGTTGGGGCTAACGGTGAGTATGATGGTTTTGAAGATCAATACTACTGGGGACGAAGACCAAGTGGGTTTTATATTCCCCGGTACCGAAATTTCGGGAAAGACAGGCGCGATTATCTGCGTGGTTTTGGCTATCAGGGTGGTGCAAGCCGTGAGGGTTGGACCCGAGCTGTTCGTGAACTTGCCATCGGTGAACAGCTCAAAGAATTTGTTACCACTCCCGGAAAATGGACAATGGGAATGACTGCTTTCGGTGAAATGCTGCCTGATCATTCAAACCGAATGTATCTCAATCACGAAAAAACGGATAAATGGGGTCAGCCCACCGTGGTATTCGATACGGAATTCAAAGAGAATGAGTATAAAATGCGCGAAGATATGAAAAATGATGCTGCTGAAATGCTTGAAGCAGCAGGTCTCAAAAACATCACAATGTTTGATTCTCCCGGTGGGCCCGGCCTCGGTATTCATGAAATGGGAACATCCCGGATGGGGAGAGATCCAAAAACTTCTGTACTTAATAAATGGAATCAGGTACATTCCGTGCAGAATGTATTTGTAACGGATGGTGCCTGCATGACTTCAGCAGCCTGCCAGAATCCATCTCTTACATATATGGCTCTTACAGCCCGGGCAGCAAACTATGCAGCCGATGAGCTCAAAAAAGGAAATCTCTAAATTTAAAAACAACGTATATATGGAAAGAAGAGAAGCAATAAAACGAACAGCGGCACTGATGGGTGGAGTAATTTTTGCACCCACAATTTTAGGCGTTTTAAACGGATGCACACCTTCTTCAGAACGCTGGAATCCTGTTCTCTTCAACAGAAATCAAGCGTCACTCACAACTGCACTTGCGGATACCATTATTCCGAAAACTGACTCCCCGGGAGCTGCAGAGGTTGGCGTGCCCGGATTTATCGAAAAGATGGTGAATGAGGTGTACACCGAAGAGCAGCGAAACGGATTTCTAACAGGTCTTAACTTGTTTGATGAAGAGTGCAGAAACAGCAAAGGAAAATTATTCTCTGCCCTTACAGCTGACGAACAGTATGAATATGCATCACAAAAAAACAGTGAAGCCATAGAAAATGAGCGCGCTGAAGGGCCACAGTTTTTCCTGATATTCA
Source organism: Balneolaceae bacterium (assembly GCA_007135335.1). Taxonomy (GTDB): domain Bacteria; phylum Bacteroidota; class Rhodothermia; order Balneolales; family Balneolaceae; genus Rhodohalobacter. The sequence continues at coordinate 17,290 of SLJB01000234.1, read as the reverse complement.
AAGAGTTAACTATGGTTGGCTTTTTTACGTCGGAAGTGGGAGCCACTCAAGTACTTCGCTATGAAGCCGTACCGGGGATTTACGAAGGCTGCATTCCATTTGAGAATGTTGGCAGAACATGGGCTACATAATCTCCACATAAATTCCTGCTATTTTCCGTGGTTGAATAAATAATCATAAACATTTATCAAGTTCGTTATGCCCAGGTCAACCCTACTTGCCCTTTTAGTTCTGCTGACTTCTGCAGGATTTATCTCTTGCCACTCCGATCATCAATACTCTGCACCCCTTTCAGAAAGTGATCAGCAATTTCTACCACCGGAATGGGCAGTGAATGCTAATATTTATGAAGTAAATGTGCGGCAGTATTCTGCTGAAGGTACCTTCAAAGCGGTAACCGAAGATTTACCACGGCTGCAGGAAATGGGGGTTCGGATTCTTTGGCTCATGCCGATTCACCCAATTGGAGAACTAAACAGAAAAGGTACATTGGGTAGCTACTACAGTATTAAAGATTACACAGCCATTAATTCTGAGTTTGGAGATAAGAATGATTTCAGGGCATTGGTCTCTGAAGCACAAGATCTCGGTATGAAGGTAATCCTTGACTGGGTTGCAAATCACACAGCTTGGGATGCAGTTTGGACTGAAAGCAATCCCGAATTTTACATGACTGATGAGGATGGAAGCTTTTATCCACCAGTAGATGACTGGGAAGATGTAATTCAGCTTGATGTTGAAAATCGTGATATGTGGGAAGCGATGATTCAGGCTATGGAGTACTGGGTACGGGAGTACAATGTGGACGGGTTTCGGGCAGATGTAGCGTATATGGTACCTACTGAATTCTGGATTACAGCCCGTGAAAGGCTTGAAGAAATTAAACCTGTATTTATGCTTGCAGAAGCAGAGGAACCCGAAATTCACCGGGCGTTTGATATGAGTTATACCTGGGAACTGGCCCAAACCATGCGTGATTTTGGTGCAGGAAATGCAACTCTCGCTGATTTTGATGCAGCACTCGAAAACAGCTTTAACCGATTTCATAAGAGAGATTTCAGAATGGTGTTTACTACCAATCACGATGAGAATTCGTGGCAGGGCGGTGATACTGATCTGTACGGAACCAATTTTAAAAATATGGCGGTTTTTGCGGCTACCGTTTGGGGTATGCCCCTGATTTATAACGGACAGGAAGCAGCACTGAACAAACAGCTCGAATTTTTTGAAAAAGATGAAATCGAGTGGGGAGATTATATCTATCAGGATTTTTACACAACACTGCTTGATTTAAACACTCGCAATCAGGCTCTGTTCAATGGAGAAATTGGGGGTGACTACAGAAAGTTACACACAGATAAAGACGAACATATTTTTGCATACAAACGAATAGGGCATCACGAGCAGGTTCTGGTTCTGCTTAATTTTTCTGATGAAGAGAGAACGTTCAGTTTTACAGACGGTCACGAAGGAGTATGGACGGATGTATTTGACGGGTCTGAACACGAAATTGGATCTCCGACAACGATGTCTCCAAACAGCTACATGCTAATGGAACGCGTTTATATGAGTCATTAAATCACACTGTCCCATTAAATTTCGGCAACTTTGCTTCTGTTAGAAAAGTGACTGATATTCCATTTTTATCATGAAAAAAACACACTTATATGAAGTACGTCGAACCTGTTAAAAGACCAAATCTCAGTTTTTGGCAAATCTGGAATATGAGTTTTGGCTTTTTGGGAATTCAGTTTGGGTTTGCCCTTCAGAATGCAAATGTGAGCAGGATTTTCGAAACACTTGGGGCAAATGTTGATACCATACCCATATTATGGCTCGCTGCACCGGTAACGGGTTTAGTTATTCAGCCCATTGTTGGATATTTTAGTGACCGCACCTGGACACGGCTTGGCCGACGCAGACCTTACTTCTTATGGGGAGCTTTATTTGCATCCGTTGCTCTCATCATTATGCCAAACTCGCCCGTTCTATGGGTTGCTGCCGGTATGCTTTGGATTCTTGATGCTTCCATAAACATCTCCATGGAACCGTTCAGGGCGTACGTGGGAGATATGCTCCCATCCGAACAGCGAACCAGAGGGTTTGCCATGCAGAGCTTTTTTATTGGTACCGGTGCAGTTGTTGCCTCTGCTCTTCCATGGATGATGACAAACCTTTTTGGCATTGCTAATACCGCACCCGAAGGTGTAATTCCTCCATCTGTAAAGTGGTCGTTTTATATTGGCGGCGCTGTTTTCTTCTTGGCCGTATTATGGACGGTGATGCGCTCGCACGAATATTCACCCGAAGAACTTGAGGCGTTTGAAGCGTATGAAAATGACCAGCTCGATGACAAAGATGTTAAGCGTGATATACCGATTGAAGCAGGAGATGGGCAGAAAAAAATCAATGTCGGGTATGCATTTCTGCTTGCGGGATTACTGACAACAGCGGCTGTGTATCTCACCGGTTACGACCTTGAGCTCTACATAATAACCGTTGGTATGATTACTACCGGTGTAATTTCACTTGCTGCCGGTTTTCTGCAGAAAGGAGGTAAAACAGAACAGGGCCTTGTAGTGGTAATGCACGATTTTCTTCACATGCCCAAAACGATGATTCAACTGGCAGTTGTGCAGTTTTTCTCATGGTTTGCACTTTTTGCAATGTGGATCTATACAACTTCAGCTGTAACGTCTCACATTTACGGCACCAGCGACCCAACATCGTTACTTTATAATGAAGGGGCAGACTGGGTTGGAATTTTATTCGCTGTATACAATGGATTTGCAGCTATTATTGCCTTTTCACTGCCTCCGCTGGCAAAGAAAACCAGCAGAAAGTTTGTTCACATGTTTGCATTAGCTGTTGGCGGATTAAGCCTCATTTCTATCTATTTTATGAATCATCCGAATATGCTGATTATTTCAATGGTTGGTATTGGCCTTGCATGGGCCAGTATACTTGCCATGCCTTATGCAATTCTCGCAGGTTCATTGCCTGCTAAAAAGATGGGACTATATATGGGTATCTTTAACTTCTTTATTGTAATACCTCAAATCATCGCGGCTAGTATGCTGGGTTTTATCACAAGAAACTTGTTTCAGGGTGAGGCAATCTATTCATTAATGCTTGGAGGTGCAGCAATGATTGTTGCGGCAGCAGCCATGTTCTTTGTTGATGATGTGGACGAAGTGAACGAACCAATTTTACCCGTGTAAATTAAACCGGTCCCATTTTATTTTTATTAATCTCTGAATCACAAATGAGACTCGACCCAAAATATTTCAATCTCTTTATTGCGATCTGTGCAGGTTTAACACTCGTTGCAATCATTTTTTATACCATTCGATATTCTCAGACTCAGATCCGTGACTTCAGGCAAAATATGGAGTCTGTTCAGGCTGATGAGCTTTCATTCAGGTCTTATACAGAAACTGATTCACTTCATATCTCAGACCTCAAAGGTTCTCCGGCAGTGATTCAGTTCTGGTCTACATGGTCAGGGAAATCACATGCAGTAAACATTTTTTTAAATGATTTTAAACGAGAACACCCGGATCTGCAAATTGTTGCTGCCGTTGTCCGCGATGATGAATCCCTTGTTTTGGAATACATTAAGAATCATTCATATCCATTTAATTTTGTTGATGGCACTGCGTTTTATCAAACCGTATATGTACCCGGTACTCCATCACAAATTTTCATCAACTCTTATGGTGAGTATGTTGATTTCAACATAGGAGACGATACTGAAAAGCTTGAATTAAAATTGACTGAGTTACTTCAGAATGAATAAGTCAGCTCATTTTGTGCATGTTAACGGTAAAATAGTACATGAAAATGATGCTATGATACCGCCATTTCACTCAGGCCTGTTTTACGGCGCGGGATGTTTTGAAACATTCAGAACAGATAGGGGTGCTTTTTTCCGGTTAGATGATCATATAAATCGGCTGAAAAGGGGGTTGGCATATCTTGGCGTACCTCAAGGTATGATGCCAAACGATTCGCAAATACGTACGGATGTTGAATTACTTCTTCAAAGAAATTCTCTGGAAAAAAATTCTGCAAGAGTCCGGATTCAATTTTCACTTTTAGAAAAACAGGGATACGGTTTCGATGGTCAGATTAGCCTGATCAAGCTTATACAGTGCAGCAAGCTGCTCGAACAAGGAGAAGCTGTCAGGCTGAAAACTTCTGCAGTGAGGGTAGTTCCGCATGAGTGTAAACCATCTGATTTAAAACTCAGTAATATGCTTCACTACAGAGATGCTTTCAGAGAGGCGCAGAAATCCGGTTTTGACGACGCATTGATGCTCAACTGCAAGGATTTTATTGCGGAAACATCGATCGCTAATATTTTCTGGAAAACTGGAAATACTGTATTTATGCCATCTATAAAAACTGATATACTTCCCGGAATCACAAGATCTGTATTGGCAGATATCATCAAAACCTTAGATGGCTATTCCTTGGTAGAAGGTGAATATCAGATCGAACAGATCAAAGAGGCAGACTGTGTTTGGATTACGAATAGTGTGCAGGGTATTCGCACAGTTTCTTCTATAGATGAAAAAGAGATAAGAACCGATCAGGAGTTCATAGAGAGGCTAAAAAGAAAATTTGAACAGCTTAGATCCGATCAAAGCAGCTGATGATTACGTCATTCACTTCCATAACAGAGATTGAAACATATCTTCTCTCGATACCAAAATTCAGTACCGGAGGTTCATCAGCGGCAAACTTCAATCTTAATCGTATGATTGAATTTTGCTCTGTAATGGGCAATCCGCAGGAGATGTACTCAACTATTCATGTTGCCGGAACAAACGGGAAGGGAACCGTCTGCAGAATGTTTGCATCCGTTTATCAGGAGGGGGGATACAAAACAGGATTATACACATCACCTCATCTCAGGAAGGTACAGGAACGCTTTTTGGTGGATGGAATTGAGATTTCAAATGATAAGCTAATCGGGTTTTTCAGGAAATTCGGGACACATATACAAGAATCAGCATATACATTTTTTGAAATTACCACAGCTATAGCATTTTGGTATTTCGCACAAGAAGAGGTGGATATTGCGATCATCGAAACGGGTCTTGGCGGCAGGCTCGATGCAACCAATGTTTTGAAATCTGATCTATCAGTTATAACATCCATCGGAATGGATCATACGGATCTGTTGGGAAATACATTGGCTTCTATTGCGTTTGAGAAAGGAGGGATCATCAAAAAATACAGGCCGGTAGTTATTGGGCAGCTTCCAAAGGAAGCAGAAGATAAGCTGGTTGAAATTGCCCAAAATCTTGATTCTGAATTAATTAGGGCAAGTGATTTGGCACCACGTATTGACAATCGGCGCATTCAATTAGATATTGCCGGATCTAAAATAAATCTGGAATATCCGGGAAAAAGAATCGATGCAGTAAATTCCGCAATCGTCTGCCGGGGAGTTAAGCAGCTTGAAGAGAAGTTTCCGGTTAGTCTGCACTCAATAACATCGGGCATAGAGAATATGCAGAATAGATACCCGAATACGGCTGTATTCGAAAAGTTGCATCCAGGCAAAATGTGGTATTTTGACGGAGCTCACAATCCAGATGCAACTGGACAGCTGATAGAACATCTGCTGAATATTGCACCTGCTGAAAGCTGGACGGTAGTTGTTAGTTTTATGAAAGATAAGCTTACAGATGATACTACGCGCTCTTGGAACGCATTTCCGAACCTGTTTGTATGGCAGATGGATGGAGAAAGGGCAGCGTCAACTGCAGAGATGATTCACTGTTTTCCGCATGCAAGATTCATTGAGGCGAGTGGCGAAAATCCGGTAAATCTGTTTGAAACAGAATTAGTAATTTTTAGCGGAAGTTTTTACTTTTATGAAGTAGTGAGCAATTGGATGGGTACCAAAACGAACTCACTCTAAAATCTTTCCGCACTACAACGAATATCTACCCATAGCGTACTACTACTAACAGGTTGTTCGCTTCTCTAAATGATTCATTATCAACAAACCTAACTTACATTATGTCGGAGAATCAAACCGATAACAGCATACAGATCGATGTGGAGACTCTGCATCAAAAAACGGTTAAAGACCTCAAAATTATCGCAAAAGCTGCAGGGCTAAAGGGTATATCTGCTTTAAAAAAAGAAGAGCTGATTGAAAAGCTGAAAGCTCACGGAACAAAAAAAGAGATAGTGCCGGCTAAAGATGCAGTTTACGGCAGTCATGATCATATACAGTCGTATGATGATAAAAAGGAAGAAAAGCAGCAGCACCATAATAACAACAGGGGAAACCGGCCTCCAAAGCATAAAAATCAGAATAAGAAGCATGTAAGCAATGTACTTCCTGAGTCGGATGCGAATAATCTGGATGACAGACTTGCTGAAATTGTACCTCAACTGGGTAAATTTCTGCTGAATGAAGGCACACTTGAAATTCTTCCCGATGGTTATGGATTTCTGCGCTCTGTCAATTATAATTACAAGGCCAGTCCGGATGATATTTACGTATCCCCCTCTCAAATCAAGCGTTTTCGTTTAAAACAGGGCGATTGTGTTATTGGTATCATTCGCCCGCCAAAAGTAGGAGAGCGTTATTTTGCCCTGCTGCGGGTTGAAGGCGTGAATGGAAAAATACCAAGAGATATGGATAACAGACAGGATTTTGAAGATCTTCTGCCTATCTACCCGGAAATGCGGTTTAAGCTGGAAAATAAATTTTCTGAATTCTCTACCCGTATTATGGATCTGTTTACTCCAATCGGAAAAGGACAGAGGGGATTGATTGTTGCCCAGCCAAAAACGGGAAAGACAACCATTCTGCGGAGCATAGCAAATGCTGTCAGCAAGAATCATCCCGAAACAAAAATCATCATTCTTCTTGTTGATGAGCGCCCCGAAGAGGTTACCGAAATGGAGCGAACGGTACAGAGTGCCGAAGTGGTGGCATCCACATTTGATGAGAAACCTGAAAACCATGTAGGTCTCTCTGAAATTGTTTTCGAAAAAGCGAAACGTCTTGTTGAAAGCGGTCATGATGTACTGCTGTTGATGGACTCCATCACACGCCTTGCAAGAGCATATAACGTTGCTGCAGGCACTTCAGGAAGAACCATGACGGGTGGTGTGGACTCTGAAGCATTGAAGGCTCCTCGTCAGCTTTTCAGCTCTGCACGGAACATTGAAAATGGCGGAAGCCTTACCATCATTGCAACAGCACTGGTTGAAACCGGTTCACGTATGGATGATGTAATTTTTGAAGAGTTTAAAGGAACAGGTAATATGGAACTGGTTCTCGACAGACGTCTTGCCGAGCGCCGGATTTTCCCTGCAATCGATGTTTTCAAAAGCGGTACGCGCCGTGAAGAACTCATTGTTTCGGATGAGGAGAGAGAGAAAGTTGTGCTTCTTCGCAGATATCTGAATAAACACAACGCATTTGAAGCAATGGAATTTCTGCTTGATAAAATGAAAGGAACCAGATCGAACGAGGAGTTTCTCATTTCGATGAATAAGTAGGATGTTGATTACCTGTTTTTTCTTTCCAGAAGAATAAACTTTTTCATTTTATCTTGTGCAATTACTCCGGATTTGTGGAATAGTGAATGGTAAAAGAAGATGGTTGCTTTCTCATCAGAGGCTTTGTTCAGAATTGATTTTTTTGCCTTTTTTGCCTGAACAGAATCACTGTCGATCAACTTCATGGCATAGTGATTGAGATGGTGTTCCGTCGGGATCAAATCTCCCATAAAATAAGAAACGATCTCCTTTTGCTGAATCTTCACAATGGTATGACCGGGGGTATGCCCGCCAGTTTTTATCGCAGTAATTCCCGGTAATACGGAATAGGTATCTGCATCAAAAATATCAACCCGTTTTTCCGCAACCAGTTTAAAAAACTCATCGAGATTGTAGGCGGCTCCTCTTTGAGGCTGACGATTATTGAGTTGAGTAAGGGCATAATCCCATTCATCTTTGTGAAAAAGATAGGTTGCATTTGGAAAGGTTGCCGTTGTTTCAAATTGATCATTTACATACGTACATCCGGCAATATGATCGTAGTGAAGGTGAGTAAGAATTACGAAGTCCACATCTTCGGGTGCAATCTCAAAGATATCGAGATTGGTTACCACGCTTGAAGTGTCTTTGTAGCTGCTTCGGGAATCAAGACCCCACCCAAGCCCGGGATCAACCACAACAATTTTTCCATTCATCTGAATGAGTAACGGATCGATTCCCAGTGCAGAAGAGTACTTGCCCAGAGAGGGATCTTCAGCGGCATTATCGAGTCGCGAAGGATCCATCTTTTTGAAAGAACCGTCCTGGAAAAACTCAAAAAATCCTTCACTTAACTGTTCTATAACTGTGCGGTTTGAGAACATGTACACCTATCTTGTATCGATGTGGAATGGAAGAATCGTCCACGCTCGAACATCTTTTTGTGACGCCACCATGTGCAGTGTTTCTGCTTCAGATCGCATGGATTCAGGAATCCAGCCAAACATCATAGATCGAACCTGAGCATCCGCTGCGCCAAACAGCGCCTGGAAGAGATCCTCTTTCTTGGGATAGATATCGATTTTATACTCACTGATTCCGGCCATTTCGGCTGCAACATCCAGCGCGCGATCAAGATCTCCCAGGATATCCACAAGCCCCAATTCAGCAGCCCTGCTGCCTGTATAAACTCTTCCCTGAGCTACCTCATGTACTTCATCCCGGGTCATCCCGCGATTTTCAGCTACTACATTGAGAAATGTTTCATATGATATATCAAGATCGCGCTGAATTACATCTCTTTCAGTGTTTGTTAACGGACGGGTCAGATCATAAAGATCTGCAAACTCATGAGATTTGATGATATCGTAGTCCAGATCAAGCTTTTCAGTAAGAAGCTCATTTGCATTAAAAATCATCAAAGCAACGCCAATTGAACCGGTTATGGTATTGTTCTGAGCTACCACAGTGTCAGCTCCCATTGCCATATAATAGCCACCCGAAGCAGCCACTGTACCCATAAATGCAGTAACAGGTTTTTTCTCTGATGCTCTTTTTACTTCTCTCCATAAAATATCAGAGGTTGTAGCCGCACCACCCGGACTGTTGATGTAGACTACAATTGATTTTACATCATCATCTTCAAGTGCGCTGTTTATCTGCTTTCTGAATCCATCTGCTGTAATGGTACCAGACTGACCGAATGGGGATTCACTAATCTGCGGCATGATGTTTCCGATAGCGTATATCAGTGCAATTTTATCTGATGTGTCTGTGGTTTCGAGGCCGGCGCGTCTATCAGAAACTCTTGAATAGCGGCCGTGTGAGACCGTTCTGAGAGATTGATCTTCATCAAGCTCTAATCTGTTCTTGATGTGTTGCTCCACTTCATCATGATAAGCAATCACATCAATCAGGCCGTTTTCAAGTGCAAAATTCACCCGATCTACAGGCGGGGTGTTAATCAGGTCATTAATTTCATCAACGGATTTATCTGTTTTGTTCGAAACGGCATTTACAAAAGTGGCTGAGTAGGAGTCGATAATGTGCTCAATTTGTTCTCTGTACTCATCAGAAATAGAGCGATTGAGGTATGGCTCAACCACAGACTTATAACGGCCAACCGTCATCATTTCGGGTTCAATTCCTATGTTTTCAAGTAAACCCCTGTAGAGAGTAATTTGAGCAGAAAAACCAGTGAGAGTAAACATCGTTTCAGGTGCGTAAAAAACAGAGTCGGCCTGTGTGGCAAGCATGTACGCTTTTTCATTCATTCCTATATCATCTGTGCTGAAATAGAGAAATTTTCCGCTCTCTTTATACTCTCCAAATGCATCATACACAGCTTCAAGATTTGCCCATGAAGCCAAAACATTATTAGCCGTAACCCAAATACCGGCGATGTTATCATCAACAGCAGCTTTTTGAAGATTATTTTTAAGTGATGCAACCGAAACTTTTGCACCTGCTCCCGGATTCAGTAACTCCTGCAGCGGATCATCGGGTGTGCGCTCAGGAATATCGCCTGAAAGGCTGATCTTTAATACAGTATTTGATCTGATGTATGGTTCCGGTTCCGATGAACTGCTGACAACTGCAGCAAAAATAATTAAAATCAGTAACAAGATGCCCAGTATGGTACCGAGAAGAGAGGCGAAAAAGGTTTTAAAAAATTGCATTATGGTGCGTCTTACTTTTTATTTTGTATGATTTGAATGGGAGTGAATATACCGTTGTTCAGATAACTTAGTAAAAGATAAAATTCATTCCATATTTTTAACCAATACGACTTATGAAGAATTTTGATGCAATTATTATTGGTTCGGGTCACAATGGGCTAATTACCGGATGTTACCTTGCCAAATCCGGAATGAAAGTTGGGGTTCTTGAACGCCGCGATACCATCGGTGGTGCGGTTTGCACGGAAACCATGTTTCAATCGGAAGAGAATCCGAATGGTTTTCGGATGGATGTGGGCTCCTCTGTTCACATCATGATTCATCAAACAGGAATCATTGAAGAGCTTGAACTGACCAAATACGGGCTTGAATACATCGAGATGGATCCATTTATGAGCTATCCGCTGCCGGATAAAAAAGGAGTGATTCATTTTCATAAAGACCTGGAACGAACTATCGAGTCTATTGCAACCGTTTCACCGGGGGATGTAGCTAATTACAGAGAGTTTATTGAGTTTTGGTCGCGCATCAACAAAGGTGTGCTGAAGGCATTTATGGTGCCGCCCTCCGGGAAAAATATTTTTATGGAGATGGCAAAAGGCCAGATTCGCGATGGTTCCATGTTTAAAAAAGGAGAACAGATTCATGGTCTGCAAAAAATACTGGGCAGCTATGGTAGTGTGGTTGAAAAAGCGTTCGACAGCCCGTATTTAAAGGCGGCTCTCATCTGGTTTGCTGCACAATCGGGTCCCTTACCCGATCAGAGCGCTACGGGCGATTTTGTGGGGTGGCAATCCATGCTGCACCAAAGCGGAGCAAAGCACCCGAAAGGCGGAAGCGGTATGCTGACCCAGGCCATGAAAAATCTCATCATAGAGCATGGTGGGGAAGTGATTGCCGATAGCCCCGTCAAAAAAATTGATATAGCAGACGGAAAAGCCCGGGGTGTAATCACCGAAAATGATGATTATTATAAAGCAGATCTGATTGTTTCAAACGCGCATGTGCAAACAACGATGTTAAATCTTGTGGGCAGAGAACACCTGGATGCATCTCTGTTTAAAAACGTGGAGGACATTCAGGTGGGCAACGGGTTTGGCATGGTGATTCGATGTGCTGTTGAGGAACTGCCGGAATATACCGCAGCTCCGAATGATCCGCTTATTCACAACGGTATGCAGCTTTTGGCACCATCTGTGGGATATATGAACCGCGCCATCGGGGATTATATGAAAGGAAATCCCCCGGATGAACCCGCTGTGCTAGCCATGACATTTTCAAAAATAGACCCTGAAGTTGCCAAAGACGGAAAACATACGCTTTTTGCCTGGGCGCAGTGGCACCCTTACGAACTGGCTAATGGTTTGAAGTGGGATGATATCCGCGAACGCGAAGCTGAAAAAATTTACGGTGTGGTTGAAAAATATGCACCTAACATGAAAGGCAAACTGATTGATTGGTATATTCAAAGCCCACTGGATATTGAGCGCAAGCACGGGTTACTTCGCGGAAATGTGATGCACGTAGAGATGAATTTTGACCAGATGTTTATGTTCAGGCCAACCCCGGAGCTAAGCAACTACGAAACACCCATCGGTAATTTGTACCTGTCCAGTGCTTCGTGCCATCCCGGTGGCGGTGTATTTGGAGCGGCAGGCTACAATGCGGCAAACGTAATTTTAAAGAAACGAAAGAAGAAATTTTTTGGAGGAAAAAGTTGAAGAATAGTTTTCCCAACTCATTTGTACATATACAATTAGGGTCTATATCAAGAAATATTCAAAAAATTAAAGAGAGGGTAAAGGGGCGAAAGGTACTTGCTGTTGTAAAGTGTGATGCTTACAGGCATGGCGCTGTACAGGTTTCCAAACAGATTGAAAATGTTGTTGACTGGCTTGCTGTAGCCACTGTGGACGAAGGCATCGAATTGCGAATGGGCGGCATCAAAAAGCCGATACTTGTATTTGGTGTGCCTGCGTATGATAACGCAGCAGCTTACATCACCCATAATCTGACCGCCACCATAAGCCACGTTTCCCATTTCTCCATTTTGATGGATGGCACTTCCTACCACCTGAATTTTGATACCGGAATGGGAAGGCTTGGCTTTTCTCCATCGCAGCGCCGGGAGGTGAGAGAGCTGGCCGTAGTAAACCAGCGCTTACTTTGCAGGGGAATCTATTCGCACTACGCAACAGCAGACGATCCCGGAAGTGCATTTGCTGGAGAACAACAGAGCCGATTCAAAGCAGTAATTTCTGATTTTTCTGAGATTCCGCTTGTACACATGAGTAATACCGGAGCTTCAACAAATTATCCGGAATTCGATCATTTCCACATGATACGAACCGGGCTGGGTATGCTTGGGTATAACTCGGGCCACACCAGGCACAACTGGCTGGAACCTGCTTTAACATGGAAATCAACCGCGGTACAGGTGAGGCCAATTGAAAAGGGAAATGTTGTCAGTTACTCTTCAACCTGGAGCTGCCCGGAGGATGGGTATCTGGCTACCATTCCAGTAGGGTATGGTGATGGAGTGCCCCGATCGCTAAGCAATAAACTGAAGGTTTTAATAGGGGATAAGCTTTACCCCCAGGTGGGAAATGTTACCATGGATTATTTCATGGTATATCTCGGCGCGGATAAAATCCCTGTTGGGTCAGAAGTTACACTTCTTGGAGATAAAGCCTGGAACGCTTATGACTGGGCCGAAAAGGGTGGCACAAATGTTCACGAAATATTGACAAACATCACACCGCGCGTAGCAAAGAAATATACTCAGGAGTAATTAACCGGGATTAATTGAAGAGACGCGAATGTCGTAGATGAGGGTATTCTCCCTGTACTTCGCATTGTTATTGGTTGATGAAGCTGTACCATAACCTTTTTCCGGTGAGAGTACAAGAGTTCGCTTCTCTCCCTGCTGCATACCCAAAATTCCGGCTTTTAATCCCGGAGTGTAAGCGAGGAGTATAGAATATTGAAATACATTTTGGATAGTACCCGCTGATCGAACAGAAAGAGGTAATGCAAAATCAATTCCGTTCGCAAATGTGCTGAAGACAATATCACCTTCATCTGTTCTGAGGGTCATAAAAACAGCTACTTCGTCACGGACAGTCACAAAAAATGGTCCCGTTCCTTCTTCAAGAATGTATGCTTCCACACCCTCTTCAATAGTTACAGGTGAAACATTATCGATATTGTATGCTTCCGGAACTGTAGAGAAGTCGGGCGGTGGTATTCTGAATGGATCTGATGTATCACAAGAGAACAGGATAATCGAAAAAGCTGCGAGCGCCAATACGGCTCTGAACGAAGAATTAAGCATGTATAAATTATTTTTTTAAAAACTGAACAGAATTACAAGATAACGGTATTACGGTTTGATTGAAACCTGTTCTTAGTTTGATTCACCTGTATTTCCAAACGCTTTTTCCATCGCTTTCTTACGCTGCTTAACGGCAATTTTGCTCAGAAAAATGGCAAATTGGTAAAGCACAATAAGCGGCACCGCAATGAGTATCTGAGAAACGGGGTCGGGCGGCGTGAGGAAAGCAGCCACAAGCATGGCGCCAACAATAGCATGGCGCCTATATGTGCGCATAAACTCAGGTGTTAATAATCCCACTTTGGACAAAAACCAGCTGATTACTGGTACCTGAAATATAATTCCACAGGCAAGAGTCCACATCGCTACCGAAACGAAGTAAGCATTAATATCAAACTCGTTACTGATCACCTCATCTATTACAAACTGGGTGAAGAACTGTACGGCAAACGGCACCAATATCAGGTATCCGAAAGAGATACCCAGTAAAAAGAAAAAGTTTATGAACATGGCGTTAAAGAAGGTTTTTAACTTTTCACCTTGCTCAAGAGCCGGTTCAATGAACGCCCATAACTGGTAGATAAAAATCGGGGAGCCAATAATGGTACCGATAATCAGCAGCGTGCCCCAATAGGTAAAGAACTGGCCCGGAAGTCTCCTTGAAATCAGAGAAAGATCAATCGCGTTGATAGGCATAATCTGGTACATGAAAAAATCGGCGCGGGCAGGCCCGAGTATAAATTCTCTGATCAAAAAATCTGAAAAGAAGAAGGCAACGATAATGCCTGCAAAAATTCCGGCCAATCCTTTCAGTATCCTCCATCGGAGCTCTTCAAGATGATCAAGAAACGACATGGAAGCTGCCGGATCGATTTTGGGTGCTTTGGCTCTGGGAAGAATTGCTCCCATAATACTGCGTTTGGAATTATCTGTAGATTCGCTCATTCAGGTATATCGGTCTGTGACCGATGGATTAATCTGTTAATTAAACTGAGTTAAGATTTCTGGTATCATTAGGCGGAAACAAAATCGTAGAGCGGAAACTCCCGGCAGATGGATTCTACGGCATTTTTCACACTCTTCAGGTTGTTTTCATCTGTAGGGTTTTTCAAGACGGTATCAATCAGCCGCACAACTTCGACAAACTCATTTTCATTGAATCCGCGGGTGGTGAGAGCCGGAGTGCCAATCCGGATACCGGATGTAACAAACGGGCTTTCCGTATCGAAAGGAACCATATTTTTATTTACCGTGATGCCGGCCTTATCGAGGGCTTCTTCAGCAATTTTTCCGTTTAAGTCTTTGTTTCGAAGATCTACCAGTATCAGATGATTATCGGTGCCGCCACTCACAAGATTGTAACCTCTGTTGGTGAATTCTTCAGCCATTTTTTTTGCATTGGCAATTACCTGCTGCTGATAGGTTTTAAACTCCGGTTGTAATGCTTCACCGAAAGAAACGGCTTTAGATGCAATCACATGCATCAGCGGTCCGCCTTGCGAACCGGGGAAAACGGCGGAATCGAGTACTTCACTTATATTTTTTACACGGCCCGATTTTGGTGCCACAACACCCAGTTTGTTCTCAACATCTTTGCCGACTAAAATCATCCCGCCTCTCGGCCCACGCAGAGTTTTATGTGTGGTGGTTGTTACTACATCGGCGTATGGAAGGGGATCATTCAGTACACCTGCAGCAATCAATCCTGCGGTGTGTGCCATATCCATCCACAAAAAAGCGCCTACTTCATCGGCAATATCACGAAATGCTGTGTATTCAAAATCACGGGTATATGCGCTTGCACCAATCGAGATCATTTTTGGTTTAACTTCTTTAGCTTTTTCACGCACTTTATTTAGATCAATACGGCCGGTATCTTTGTCCACACCGTAGAATTTGGCGTTATAGGTAATTCCCGAAAAGTTTACGGGCGAGCCGTGAGTGAGGTGACCGCCATGAGCGAGATCAAGCCCGAGGAGGGTCTCACCGGGTTTCATAAAAGCCAGATAAACAGCTGCGTTGGCTGAAGCACCGGAGTGAGGCTGAACATTTACCCAATCAGCCCCGAAAAGTTTTTTTGCCCGTTCTCTTGCCAGATCTTCAACTTTATCAACATGCTCGCAACCACCATAGTATCTTTTACCCGGGTAACCCTCGGCATACTTGTTTGTGAGTACTGTGCCCATCGCCTCAATGGCAGCGCGTGAAGCAAAATTTTCTGATGCAATCAGTTCAAAATTCAGATTTTGGCGTTCCGTTTCCTCTTCAATATACCCGAATAGTTCGGGATCACTGTTTTGTAGCGTACTCATAACCGTTTATTTGAAGTTAATGACTGTATTTTTTGAACTCTTCGGTCGTGTCGTCCGCCTTCGAACTCTGTGGAAAACCAAACTTTCAAAATTTCGTGAATTTGCTCTTTATTTAACTGTCGTCCCGGCAGGCAAAGAATATTGGCGTTGTTGTGCTGTCTTGAGAGTTCAGCTACTTCGGGTGAGTAGACAAGAGCAGCCCGAATATTTGGATATTTGTTAGCTGTCATACACATGCCTTGTCCGCTTCCACAAACCAATATTCCAAATTCGTGATCACCATTATTTACTTTTTTAGCTACTTGCACGGCATATTCAGGGTAATCGCAGGACTCTTCATTATGAGTTCCATAATCAACAGCCATGTATCCAAGTTCTTCGAGAGATATTTTTGCCATTTCTTTGGCTTCGAAACCGGCATGGTCGCTTGCAATGGGTATGATCATTTAAGCAAAATTTCGTGAAAGGTGAACAGCCTGAAATATCTCGAAAAAATCAGTGATGAAAAAGCCGGATTTAACATTAATTCGCACCAAATTATCGTACAGATTTTATGCACTTTGCTGCAGATGAGTTTTATGATTTAGAAGAAATTTCAGAGACTCCTTATTGAACTCATCGGGTTTATCAACATTCACAACATGGCCGCTCCCTTCAACTACAACTAAAAATGAATGTTCAAAATCCTTAACCATTTTACGAACCGGTGGTAAAAACATGTGGTCTTCTTCGCCCATTACATATAATGTGGGGGCTTTCATCTCTTTTTCGGTAAAATATCTGAGCAGCGGATTAACATCGTAAGTTAACCTGAACCATTTCAAAAACTCTTTGCGCGCCAGATTTTTTGCCTCGCTCACAAAAAGGGATCGCGACTCAGAGTGATTTTTTTTGGGCATAATAACCCAGGCAAAAAGGCTGTATAGCCACATGAAGGGTACAATTTTTTTAAAGGTGTGGCCCATCCAAATGAGAATTCGGGAGCGGACATTCATCCGGGTGATGGCACCGCACATAACGGAAGAGATGATTCGTTCAGGTTCCATATCCGCAATGGTTCGGATAATAATAGTTCCAAGCGATACCCCAACAAAATGAGCCTTCTCGATGTTGTTATCCTTTAGCGTTTCAATAACATCTTTACTTACCGTCCTGAATGTGTACTTCTCTTTATAATAGGTCTTCATGGTGCTCATTTCCTTCGACTTTCCGTGCCCGCGAAGATCCACAAGCAGAACATTAAATTCTTCTGAATACGTTTTTACCTGCCGGTACCAGATGGATGAAGAACCACCGGCTCCATGAATGAAGACTACCCAATCCTTTTCAGGTGAATTGAAATAAGTTTTTGTGAATAACATTGAATGATAAAATTCAGTACTGTATTAACATACGTACAGGACAATAAGAACGCATTAAAATAACAATAAGATTCCCAAATAGTGCATCAA
>SLJB01000171.1 GCA_007135335.1 Balneolaceae bacterium | reverse complement strand
TGCCGAAATCGCCCCGTTTGCCAGAATGACTCACACCGCGGATTTGCTCCGTTTCCTGCCGGCTTCTCTTCAGGATCAGGGATTTGAAATTCGGGTTTTACTGCCTAAGTACGGCACCATTAACGACCGCAGAAACAGACTTCATGAAGTTATTCGACTTTCAGGAATAGAGGTGGAAGTGGGTGATGAAGTGCAGAGCATGAAAATAAAAGTTGCCAGCATTCCAAACGCAAAACTTCAGGTCTATTTTCTTGATAATGACAAGTACTTCAAACGGAAAGGTATGTTTACCAATCCAAAAACTGATAAATTCTACGATGATAATGATGAGCGCATAGCATTCTACAATAAAGGAGTGCTGGAAACAGTTATTAGTCTTGGCTGGCAGCCTGATATTATTCATTGCCATGACTGGCCTGCAGGGCTTATACCCTTGCTTGCCAAAACAAAGTACAAAGACCAGGAAATCTTCAAAAACACTCAAATTGTTTACAACCTGCATCACCCGGAAAACAAAGGTATTCTTGATAACACAAGTATTCTTGATAAATTAGGTCTGCCGGATGATGTTGATTACGATACAATTTCCGAGAATGGTACTGTAGATATGCTCAAAATCGGACTTGCTTACAGCGACCATGTTGTTACCGGAAATCACCTTGGCAATCAGTTCGATGAAATTTTTGAAAAACTAAATGTTAAACCTACCAAAATACAGGGTTCGCCCGAAGATGTATCCAAAAAATTTGCACAGTACTACCGGGACATTGCCGGCGACACTAAATAAACCGAAATATTTGCACTTCTTTTCAGAGAATTTATATAAAGGCAGCCGATTTACTATCGCTGCCTTTCTGCTCTTATTAGCTTTTTCAGTATCCGGATGCGATTCTCCCGGTTCTGTAGGTGAAGAAGTTACTACAGGTACAGATGGCGTAGATATTGTTTCCTATCCGGTTGATAACTTTACCATTCTTGATGAGAACACATTCTCCGGAAGATTGCCCCATACAGCTATAGGCTATATTGATGATCCTCTTTATGGAACTGTAAAATCAACAGCGCTTATTAAGCCAGGATTATCAAGAGCATCTGTTGATACCATTCGTGAAAATGATTCGGTTTATCTTAAACTTGTATTCAACTCAGATATTTACGGAAACAGCAATTCAACATCGAGTTTCACCATCTATGAGGCAAATGAAATCTGGCGGGGAAATCAGCTTCGATATAATCAGGAAGTTGATGTAAACTATTCACGTCAGCTCGGCTCGTTTGAAGTCTCAAAAGAGGATACAGTTTTAGTGGAACTTGATGACATGTGGATGCAGGAGTATATTGCTTTCTTTAACAGCGGAGAAGCAAACCGTGATTCCCTTTACAGAAATACTTTTAAAGGCTTAGCTATCGTACCCTCAGAGAGCAATCAAAAAGTCAGATTTTTAAGACATCTTGCACAGGAAGAGGGTGATGCTATTACCACTTTTCTGGTTGAATCGCCTGAGGATCCGGACGATAATGGAAACGGCGACGATGAAAACGGAGATGATGAGGAGAACGGTGATGATGAAGAAAATGATGAAGAGGAAGAAGAGCCCTCTAAAGTGATTGATCTCAGAGATTGGGGCGCTTCATTTACAAGAACTGTGCACTCCTCACCGGAAAGTGGTCTTCTTATTCACAACAGTGAAAATGTACTGAAATTTTATCCTGACCTCCCTGTTGAAGAATTATCAACCAGGAACATTGTAAATGCACAGCTAATTCTCAGCAAAGACAGAAGCGATGAAAGCATGTACCCCACAATTGAGCGCACTATAACAACGCAGCTCCGGGCGCACCTGTTTACAAGCGAACCGTCAGACCTTTCCGGCGAAATCTTTACAAGAGACGCAAGATTTATATCCATAATTGAAGAAGATGACGATGTATTCCGTGTTGATATTACCGAATATGTACTTGATGAGGTATTCGGAGAAAACAGCGGAAAGGCTCTTTATCTTACCATCCAGGCTGTAAACGGAATTGTCTATACCACAAATTTCTATGATCAAAACGGACCGGAAAACAAAAAACCAAGATTAGTTATAACCTCCGTAAGATAATATGCAAAGAATATACATTTGCCTTACACTACTTACATTTCTGCTCTGCACTCTGCTGCCGGCTTCAATTAATGCACAGGAAGCGTCAAAAGTATCCTTCGGATCATTTTATTCAAGTTTCGGCTTTGGCGCCCCGGTAGATATAAACTCCCCAAACACATCCGGTATTGGCCTGAGCGGGGTTTCCACCTACCTTGGCTACTCGCCCAATATTTCAAACCCTGCACAATGGGGCTTGCTTGGGTTTACACAGGGTACTCTCTCTGCCGGTTTGATCAGATTTGATGCTACTGATAACTTTTCATCAGCTACAAATTCACAATTTTCAATTGACCAGTTTCAGTTGGTAGTGCCTGTTGTGCGAAACAGGCTGGGTGTTTCGGTATCTTTTACACCAATGTACCGCAGTGATTTCCGCCAGCGGGATGAAGGCTCATTTAATCCCTTGCCGGATACTCCGGAATTAGGCAATGATGTAGATTTTCTAATTTCCACGATTGGTTCCGGTGGGGTTAACCGATTTGAAGCCGGAATAGGCTACAGGCTATTCGATAATGTTTCGGTAGGATATGGGTTCTCGGTAAATCTTCTTACACTTAATAACAATGTTATTTCGGATTTTTCTGATCAACAATTTAGAGTTACGCAGTATAACAGAGACACTGATGGCAGTAGTATAGGGCATCGGTTTGGTTTATATGCCTACAAAAGCCAGCTTTTCAGCAGCAGAGATCAAATATCTCTCGGCGCAACGATTACACTCCCCACAACGATAGAGGCAGACCGGTCTATATCATCATTCAGGATTATTAATAATCAGCGGGTTTTACTGAGGCTCAACCAGGATGATTCCGATCGCGGAGGTACAGTTAAGTTACCATTGGAATTTAATACCGGACTTACGTATAATTTTAACTATACAACAAACATTGTGGCTGAACTTCTAGTTCAGCGTTGGGATGAAGCTGAATACAGCTTCAATTCAAACCAACAGGGTTATTTTAAAAACAGGGTACGAACAGGCCTTGGCTTTCAGTATCACCCATACAGATCGGAAAGTCAGGGTGGTTTTTTCACAAACTTTAAGTATAGTGTGGGCGCAACTTACGATAACGGCCATTTATCTATTCAGGAACAAGACATTGAAACGATCTTTTTTAACGCCGGGTTAGGTTTAATGTCATGGCGGTCATCATCCTCAGTTGATTTAAGCTTTCATTATGGCATTCGGGGAACAGAATCCTCAAATTTAGTTAAAGAAAATATATGGGGCTTTACATTATCCCTGAATCTGGCAGAATACATGTTTGTCAGACAAAGATTTCAATAATAAACTACATGTAAAATCAGTTTTATATATCCGACCGAAACAAATCGAAAAATAAAATGAAAACGTATATACTCTCAATAGCGCTCCTTGTAGCCTTATCATCACAGGCATATTCACAAAGTGAACCTCCTTACGGAATGAGCGAACTGCAAGCCTATTCGCTCTTTTATGAAAATTTCCGGCAGGGTGATTACGATATGGCACTACAGTTTGGAAAATGGATGCTTGAAAAACAGCCCCGTTCCATACAAGGCCATAACAGCTTCACGCTTCCTACGCAGTATGGGCGTCTGATTACAGTATATACCGAGTTCTCAAAAAGAGAAACAGATCCCTCTATGCGGTCTGCCTATCTCGACACAGCCCTCACTATTTATGATGAGGCTTTCGAGATATTTGATGAGAATGAAATTGATCATTACACATGGTACTTTAACAGGGGCCGTTTCTATCAGGAACATCAAAGTTCAATTTCGGGAGGAATGGACAAAGCTTATGAGGATTATTTAAAAGCTTATGAACTAAATCCAGACCGTTTGATTGAAGCCGGTGACGGATACTACATACAGATTTTGCTAAGCAATTTTGTATCTAACAACGAGCGCGACAGAGCTCTTGCAATGATTGATGAAGTGGAACCGAAAGCAAGCGGTTCTTTGGTAAATGCCATAGATGAAATACGAGATGGACTCTTTTCAGATCCCGAAGAACGCATTGAGTTTTTGATTGGACGGCTGGAAGCAAATCCCGGTGACATCTCAATCATCACTGAAATTGCTTCTATGTATGAACGGCAGGGTGACAGAACAAAAGCCATTGAATATGCTGAAATGCTCTACGAAGTGGATAAAACATTTGAAAATATCCGAAGACTTGCTGATTATGCCAAAGCAGACGGCCAAAATCAAAAAGCTATCGGCTATATTAATGAGGCGTTAAACCTCACTGAAAGCAATGACGTAAAGAAAAGATTAAATCTTGAACTTTCAGAAATTTATCAAAATGAAGGTAATCTCAGATCAGCCCGGCAGTATGCACGCGCAGCTATGAATCTGGACAGAAACTGGGGCCATTCATATATACAAATGGCCACCATTTATGCCGGTGCCATTTCTCAATGTACCTCAGGAAGGCAAATGGATAGGGACGACAGAACTGTTTACTGGTTAGTCCTTGACTACCTTGACAGAGCACGATCAGCTGATCAGTCCGTTGCATCAGTGGTAACACGCCTGTATAATTCTTACCGGCCCGTTACACCGTCTGCTGAAGATAAATTCTTCAGAGGATGGGAAACCGGTGATTCAATTCAGATTGGAAGTAATATTTCAGAGTGTTACGCGTGGATTGATGAAACAACCACTGTTCGATAATACTTTTGTTCTTACAAATCCTTCCTTATCTTTTTACAGTTGAGTGATACAATGAGTGTCACTCAACTTTTATCTCTACCTCTCTTTTTGAATTACTACCTGCTCTTCTATCAACTTTCATGCAGAGCGTTTCAAATTCAAATCACACGTTATTATTAAACTTAGACAACAGATAGTGCATGGCACGTTCACGTAAAAACAATAAGGGTCGAAAAAAACAACCCCAAAAAGGCGGCAACAAGGGACCTAAGCGTAATATATTTACTCCTAAATTCCATCATAATCAGCAAACACGAATAGGCGGGCGATACAGTGGTATTCTGGAGATAAATGAAAAGGGATACGGGTTTATCCGACGGATAGACTTTGAATTTTCCTATGATCCAAAAGATCCGTTTCTAAAGCCGGAAGAAGTAAAACACCATGACCTGCGTTCAGGTTTGGTAATGGAAGGTGAGTTTGAACAGGATCAAAGTGGAAATAGGCATGTTTATTCTATTGAAAAAATCAACAGGCGTGCACCTGAGGAGTGGCAGAAAATTAACCGGTTTGAATTGCAAACACCTATTATGCCCAATGAATATATTGAACTGGGCAAACAACCTGATGATCTGGAATTGCGGGTAATAGATTTGATTGCTCCTATTGGCCGTGGTCAGCGGGCTCTGATCGTTGCTCCGCCACGAACAGGAAAAACCGTGCTGCTCAAAAAAATTGCCAGAAGCCTTACTGAAAATTATCCTGATATTCACACTGGCATTTTGTTGGTTGATGAACGCCCCGAAGAAGTAACCGATTTTCTCCGAACAACTAATGCAGAAGTTTTTGCCTCATCAAACGATAAACCAACAGAGAGTCACGTTCGTATTTCCGAAATGGCATTGGGTTACGTAAAACGGAAAGCCGAGTATGGCGGGCACGCTGTTCTGCTTATTGACTCGCTTACAAGGCTAGGGCGTGCTTATAATGCAGCTCAATCAAATAGCGGGCGTACTCTATCCGGCGGCCTCGATATTCGTGCACTTGAAATTCCTAAAAAGATTTTTGGGTCAGCAAGAAAAATTGAAGGCGGGGGTTCTCTTACCATCATTGCTACCTGCCTTATTGAGACCAATTCACGGATGGATGATCTGATCTTTGAAGAGTTTAAAGGCACTGGTAACATGGAGCTGGTGCTGGATCGTGAAATTGCAAATGATCGTATTTACCCTGCTATAAACATTGCAGCATCAGGTACAAGAAACGAGGACAAGTTCATTACAGATTCACTTGAAGAGAGAAATATGGTTCGCCGTTTTCTGCTTAAAAAAGCACCAAAAGAATCTATTCAGATGCTGCTGCAGGTAATCAGGCGTACAGAGAGTAATGAAGAGCTTTTTTCTCAGATAGCCGCTACAACTTAGCAGCGGCCGGGCTAAACTATTAATATACAGGGAGGGTGGGATCTATTTTTTTAGCCCACTCATTTATACCGCCTTTCAGTGAGGCCACATCTTTAAATCCTGAATCTGTCAGCAGTTTACAGGCATCGCCGCTGGTGTTACCGCTGCGGCAGAATGTAATGATTGAATTCTCCTTTGGAACTTCATTCAGCCTGACCGCCAGTTCCTCATAAGGGATGTGCAATTTTTCCGCTTCGATATCGGATATATAAATTTCGTGTGCATCTCGTACATCCAGCAGAGTAAATGATTCTTCGTTGTCTATTTTTTCTTTTAATTGTTCAGCGGTTATTTCTTTCATGAACTATTCTTATCCGTATCTGTCGAGTTTAAATTGCCGGCCAAGATATAATTTTTTAGCCTCTTCATCATCTGCCAGTTGCTCAGCGGTTCCCTCACGTAATATTTTTCCCTCAAACATTAGGTAAGCTCTGTCTGTTATGGCAAGAGTTTCATGTACATTATGATCAGTGATAAATATGCCGATGTTCCGATTCTTCAAATCGGCAACAATTTGCTGAATATCCTCTACCGCAATTGGATCAACACCTGCAAAAGGTTCATCAAGCAGTATAAATTTAGGGTTTGTAACCAGTGCCCTTGCAATTTCTGTACGCCGCCTTTCT
Source organism: Balneolaceae bacterium (assembly GCA_007135335.1). GTDB lineage: Bacteria > Bacteroidota > Rhodothermia > Balneolales > Balneolaceae > Rhodohalobacter. Next base: position 2,287 of record SLJB01000171.1, on the reverse strand, counting down.
CCTCCTGAAAGGCTATACCCTTTATTGTTCACAACTTTTTCCAGGCCAAACTCTTCAATCAGACGATCCACTCTCTCTTTAATCTCTGACCTTTTCATTGAGTGAAACTCAAGAACAGACACAAGGTTTTGGCGAACTGTTAAGTTTCTGAATACACTTGGTTCCTGAGAAAGATACCCGATACCCATCCTTGCTCTCTGGTACATCGGTTTACGGGTAATATTTTTTTCATTTAAAAAAACTTTACCTGCATTTGGCCTTACAATACCGGTAAACATGTAAAATGTGGTGGTTTTTCCTGCACCATTCGGTCCAAGAAGGCCAACAATCTCACCCTGATTTACATTAATGGAAACTTCATTAACAACCACTCGCTTTCGATAGCTTTTTACAAGTTCTTTACTATACAGTGTTAAGTTATCGTCAACGTGTGTTTTCATTCAGTTGGTTTGCCTAAGGCGAAGTAATGATCGCAGAGTTCTAATGTTCTTACGCGATGTGAAGTTCATTAAACACAGAGTTGAAAAAAGTGATTCCATCTGTGTTCCCAAGAATTGGTTCCATAGCGCGTTCGGGGTGAGGCATCATTCCTAAGACATTTCCCTGTTCATTTGTAATTCCGGCAATTGAGGAAACGGAGCCGTTGAAATTTGAATCTTCATTAATCTCACCGTGTGCATCACAATATCTGAATGCAATCTGATTGTTCTCCTCCAGATTTTGGAGACCCTCAGCCTCAATAAAATAATTCCCTTCCCCGTGCGAAACCGGGATTTTCAGTACATCACCTTTTTGCAGCCCTGATGTAAACTGCGAATGGGTGCTCTCAACGCGAATGTGAACATTCTTGCACACAAAGCGAAGTTTTTCGTTATGGAGCATTGCTCCGGGTAATAGACCGGCTTCTAATAAAATCTGGAATCCGTTACAAATTCCGATTACCGGCCTGCCCTCTTTTACATAATCCTGAACGGCATTCATCACCGGTGAAAACCTGGCAATGGCGCCCGATCTCAAATAATCGCCATATGAGAAACCTCCGGGTACAATCAGCAGATCAACCCCATTTAAGTTGGTATCTTTATGCCACAGAAATTCTGTTTCGACATTCATTACATGTTTCATAGCGTGATAGGCATCGTGATCACAATTTGATCCCGGGAAAACGATTACTCCAATTTTTTTTGACACGGTTTTACCCTTTTATTTCAGTAATTAATTGAATTTCCTGCAATACAGAATTGATTTTCAAACACTCTTCAAAACTGCCTTCAAATACAAGCGCCTTTCCATCAAAATGCACTTTATATGTAAGCTCTTCAGCTTTAGGTTTGGTACATCCCAGCGCTTTGATAAGCTGATGAATCACCTCATCGAATGTGTGAATATCATCATCATATAGAATGAGCCGCCACGGAGTGTCTATTTCCTCTTCCTCTGCCGTTTCAACAAGAACATCTACCTGCGGTCCCTTTTTCGGTTGCTGGGCAAACATGGCATGTACGTTATGTTTTATAAAACGATAGCTCATTGATTGGATCTCATTCAATGTCGATCTGATAATCCTCCATCACCTCATTAGCAAGCAGTTGTGTACATGCTGTTTCTGCAAGTTCATAAGCTTCTTCTTTTGATCCGGCGGCTATGTTCATCTCAACAAATTTGCCAATTCGAACATCCTCAACATTGTTAAGGCCAAGATTTTGCAATGCATGATGAGCAGCCTTTCCCTTCGGGTCGAGGATAGATTTTCTAAGTGTAATATTAACTTTTGCTTTATACATACAACAATTTGGTATTTGATTGAAGCACTTAAGTTAACGGTTATGCAGCTTAGCTGCTACAATTGATGCGTAAAAAGAGGTGATGAGCTTACGCCTCAACCACTGGGTATACAAATACCCGGAAGAATTAAACTTCCATACCGGGTTTTAGGATACTGAGTTTGATTAATCTGCTCTGATTTGAATTATCTGTAAATTTTTATCGGCCAAACGGGACACGAACTCCGATTGAAAATACAGGCTGATCAAACTCACTAATCACATACTTCAAGTCTCCAAAAGCAAAAAGAGGCCCAAAATCGTATTCTGCGCCAATACCCACATTCAGCCCGAAAGCATTTTCAGAGATGGACTCATTACCAAAATTTACTTTCGAGCGCGCGTAGTTCAGCCCTGTATAGGCGTACGATTTAAACATAAACTCCTCGTAAAAAATATACGCACCGTTAATATTCAGCTCATAAAAATCCCTGCTGTCTTTTGGGAAGTAGTAAATAAATCCG
>SLJB01000289.1 GCA_007135335.1 Balneolaceae bacterium | reverse complement strand
TCAAAATCCTGGTAACGGTCGTTTGTCCACCGATAGCCGTTTATGTAATTCTCAATAACTGAAGGAAGTTCTGAAATGTATTCGTAAGAAGAACCGCTTATTTGCCGATCGTTCACCGTAACTGAGCAGTTAAACTCCTGCGCAGCAATTTTCTCTGACGAAAAAATCAAAACTGCCAAAAGACAAAAAAATTTAATGGCCCCATATTGATGTTTTGTTTTCATCTTCTGATACTATCGATGTAAATTTGTATTAAGATGACTATTTGTATTGAGAGATTATATGATAAAAAGGATACTATACAAAAACCTCACATATTTACTGCCGCTTATCTTTCTGTTTTCGCTAAACACAATTACACTAGCACAAAACAGTATGGGTGCAAAATCCATAGCCATGGGCCAAACCGGTGTTGCATTGCCGGCAAGCAATTGGTCGGCGTTCAGTAACGTTGCCATGATGCCAACGAATCAAAACAGTGTTTCATTTTATGGTTTCCGCTATTTAGGCATTGCAGAAATCACCGACATGGCAGCCACCATAAACTATCAGACAAACTGGGGAACTCTAGGTGGTGGTGTTCATCGCTATGGTTTTAACCTCTTCAATGAAAACCGGTTTTTACTGGGTTATAAAAACAGCCTTGGCAATTTCCATTATGGCGCATCTGTTTCCTATACACACATCTATCAGGGTGGAAATTACGGCTCTGCCGGTGCTGTTGGTTTTGATCTTGGGCTTGCAACACTTATAGTTGACGGCTTATGGTTTGGCGCCCGTGCCACAAATATAAATCAGCCATCCTATGGTGAAACTGATGAAAACCTTCCACGCGAACTGGTTGCCGGTTTGAGCTACCAGCTCACGGGCGATGCACTTGTTACGGCCGAAATTGTGAAGGATGTGATGTTTCCGATGTCATTCCGGGCCGGTCTCGAATTTGAAATTATTACTTCACTCTTTGCAAGAGCGGGTATCACAACCGAACCTGAAACCTATTCCTTCGGCTTTGGGTATTTGGCCGATGTGTGGGAAGTTAATTTTGCTCTTCAGCAGCATAACCCGCTCGGGCTGAGTCCTGCACTTGATATCGCAATCCGATTTTAAAGAATGAGGAGCTTGGTCCCCAGCACATATCAACAATTATTTTCCCTCCCCTCTGCAATTTTTTTGCAAACACTTATCACTATACTTTTTTTTGGTTTGATTTTGCCTGGGTTATCTAATGCTCAGGAACAAGATACAACCCGGGTACAGGTAGAACGCGATCTTGAGCGGGCTATTGAAGATATCGACCCGGAAGAATCGGATCTGGATCTTGAGGAGTTGATCGAGTTTCTTGAAAATCTGGCTAACAATCCCATGAATATAAACCGTGCCTCTGTTGATGATCTGATGCAGATACCCGGCTTAAATTTTCGTTTGGCACAAAACATTGTTCGATACCGATCAGATCAGGCACCGTTTACATCCGTAGAAGACCTTGGCAATGTGAGCGGCATTGGCCCCGCAACACTCGGCAGAATTCGGCCTTATGTTTCAATTGGAACCGGAATGGATCTTGGCCGTGATCTTTACCTGAATCCCCGCTTTTGGACAAACAATAGTCGTTTTGAAGCTTTCAGTCGATATCAGCAGGTGCTGCAAGAACAAGAGGGGTACACCCGGCCCGATTCACTTGGCGGCTATGTTGGCAGCCCGGTGAAATATTATCAGCGGTTTCGATATACCAGCAATCATCTTTCGCTGAATCTCACTCAGGACAAAGACCCCGGCGAACCCCTCAATGGTCCTGCGGATTTCGATTTTACTTCGTGGCATTTAGAAGTGCGGGATATTGGGCACCTTCAAAATCTTGTAATCGGAGATTTTAGTGTAGCTTTTGGCCAGGGTTTACTACTCTGGAGTGGCGGCGCTTTCGGCAAAGGGCGGGATGTAATTCGTGGTCCTTCAAAAAATGAACGTGGTATTCGGCCTTTTACATCCGCACAGGAAGCCATTGGGTTCAGAGGGGTTGCAGCTACTGTTGGGCAACGACTTCAGTTTACAGGGTTCTACTCTAACAGGCAACGTACTGCTTCCATTGCCGACAAAAACAGAGTGAATTTTCCAACACAAACCGGGTTTCACAGAACTCTGAATGAAATCGACAGGAGAAATAATCTTAGCCAAACCACCGTTGGCGGACGGATAAGAGCTCAATTACCCTACGGTTTTCTCGGTGTGTCTGCTTTTCACAACCACTTCGATACTTTTGTGGCAAGAGGTTCGCAGCCCTATCAGCGATATAACTTTTCAGGGCAAAATCTTGCAGGGTACGCCGCTGATTACAGATTCTTATTAGGAGATGCTATTCTATTCGGAGAATTTGCATACACTGATAACGGTGGCTATGGTTTTTTGAGTGGCATGGAGTACAATCTCGGCAGGCTAACGGATCTGCTCTTCGTGTACAGGCAATATGATAAAGCTCTTCAATCCATTTTCGGGGCAGGTTTTGGCGAACAGTCGGGCCGGCCCAGAAACGAGCAAGGTTTTTATGTGGGTATTCGCCATGCACTTACCGATCAAATCCGTATAAGCGGATATTTCGATCAGTTCAAATTTCCCGCACCGCGCTTTCAAACTACACAGCCAACTTCAGGATACGACTGGCTTGCAACTTTGGAATATCAGCCATTTCGAGAATTGAGTATGTATGTACTTGCCCGTTATAAAGTTCGCGACCAGGAGTATGCCGATACAGATGTACTCGGAAGAACCATTCGATTACTTGATGACAATTCACGAGCCAATCTTCGTTTTCAGGCTGATTATCAGGTGCACCCGAGAGTTCGATTAAGAACCCGGTTTGATATGGTGCGCGCTCAGGCCGCGGCAAGCGATGCAAGCTGGGGTTATCTGGTGTTTCAGGACATTCGCTTTTATCCAACACCGCGGCTGCAAGTTGATGCACGGATCACCATGTTTGATACTGATGATTTTGATTCCCGCGTTTTCCAGTTCGAAAACGATCTGCTCTATGTACTATCCAACACCATGCTGTTCGATCAGGGCCAGAGGATGTATGTCGTAATTAAATATGAGGCATCAAATTGGCTCGATTTCTGGTTCAAAGCAGCCACAACTGTGTACGAAAACCGCACCTTTATCAGCAGCGGACTGGCTCAAATTGATGGAAACAGACGGAGTGATATTGGTTTGCAGGCAAGAATTCGCTTTTGATAAGTATCGTTTTTCGGCAAATAACTCAATCATTTCCAGAAACGTACATTAGTTTATTTAGCCAAACATCAGCTGTTGACTTATCTTTTTATTAAAAAGCGCTTCCAATAAAAAATATATTGCATAAAGACCATTTTATAGCATTATTTATGTAGTTATCTCAACTCTAAACTAATGCTCTTGATGTCTTTCATGAATACTCACTCTCCTTTTAATGAAAAATCAGCTTGCGGCGTAGGGTTTATTGCCAGCCGCAAAAATGAACTCTCTCACAAAAACCTGCAAAAAGCGTTACATGCACTCAGTTGCGTGGAACATCGTGGTGCTTGTGCGGCCGATCAGATTTCCAGTGATGGTGCAGGTATCATGGCAGATATTCCATTTAAACTATTTGGCTACGAAAAAGGTGAGGTAGCTTTAGCTACTATTTTCGCACCACACGACGGCCAGCGCCGCCGTAAAGCCCTGCGGGTTTTTGAAGATACGTTCCGATTTTATGGCCTGAAAGTTCTTGAGTACAGAACCGTTCCGGTTGATCCAACCGTTTTAGGTGAAACAGCCCGGCAATCCATGCCTTTTATTTTGCATGCAATTATCAAACGGCCTGAACATTGCCGAACCAGCAGTTCTTTTGATAAACTTCTGTACACTGCAAAACAGATGACCCGAACCAAAGAAAAAGCTGAGGGCATAGTACGTGAGTTTTTCTTTGCATCACTTTCTGCTCGTACCATTGTTTATAAAGCCCTGACGAAGGCAAATGCGCTCAAAGATTTTTACCTCGATCTGCAAAACCCGGCATTTGAAACTCGTTTTGCTCTTTTCCATCGACGATTTTCCACCAACACGAAAACTTCGTGGGATAAAGTTCAGCCTTTCAGAATCATTGCGCATAACGGCGAAATCAATACCATTACGGGAAACCGTTCCTGGGCTATTTCGCGTGAGAAGTATCTTGGCGTTCAGAAAGATGAACTGCTTACCCGGCAGCAAGTCAGTGATTCCGGCAGTTTGAATGAGATGGTGGAGTCTCTCAACTACCGAAGCAGTATTCCTTTCGTAGAAGACATTTTAGCCATCATGATTCCACCGGCAACTCATGAAAACAGCTTCTATAAATTTTGGAGCCGGGCAATGGAACCATGGGATGGCCCCGCATTTATCTCGTACTCAGACGGATCTTCTATAGGCGGCCGTCTCGACAGAAATGGATTCAGGCCCTGCCGGTGGATGATTACTGACGATCATCTTTATGTAAGCTCTGAGGCCGGTTCGTTTGAAATTGATGAGAGTAAAGTTACCGCGAAAGGGTCACTTCAGGCCGGTAATGGAATTAAAATGGATCTCGTTTCTGGAAAAGTTCACTTCCGCGATCCAAGTTACTCACGGGAAAATTATGATGCCAAATTTGAGCATCGGCTTGAAAAACTCCTTCCTGAGATACTGGACGAGACCGACCAGAGTTTCGCTAACATACACCTTTTTAAATACACTCGCGAAGAGATTGAAAACGTTCTTGTACCGATGATTTCTGATGGGAAAGAACCCATTGGTTCTATGGGAGACACCGCACGCCCTGCACTTTTTTCCGATCAGCCGCGCTCGTTCTTCGACTATTTTTACCAGAATTTTGCACAGGTTACCAACCCGCCACTCGATTACATTCGTGAAAAGATGGTAACCGACCTCAGCACGTATCTGGGTAAACGTCCCAACATTTTCTCACCGAAAGAGCTTCTTCCGCAATTTCCCGGATTTGAAACTGAAAGCCCCATGCTTTCTCTCGGACAGATAAAAACTCTTCGCGGAATCAATGATTCACCATCCCGAATCAAAACGGCTGAATTTGATATGATATTTAATCGTGATCACGGTGATGTTGGGTTCAGATCAGCTATAAGGACTATTACATCCCAGGCCATCGAGGCCGTACAAAACGGTGCAACAATACTGATCATTTCTGATCGAAATGCTACGTTCCGGCAACCGCCCATACCCAGTTTGCTGATGCTGCGCTCACTTGTAAATGCCCTGAATGATTCCGGTTTGCGGCTGAATGCATCCATTGTAGTGGATACTGCGGAGGTGAAAAATACACACCATTTCGCGGCTCTCATCGGGTTTGGTGCAACTTCCGTCTGCCCATATAAAGCTCTTGAATTTGCACGGTTTGGTGATCACAGAAAGCTGAAGAATGAAGATCCGGATGTGTGTGAAGAGAACCTTATCAAAGCTTTCAACACGGGTCTGTTGAAAATCATGTCGAAATCGGGAATTTCAGTAGCCAGAAGTTATCAAAGCTCGAAGCTATTTACAGCTCTCGGTATCGGGAAAGAACTTAAAGACCTCTTTTTCCCCGGTTTGTTCAGTCCAGTAGGTGGTATCGACATTTCGGAAGTGGTTCGGCAAATTTTGGATCACTCTTATATTGCCGAAGAGATGGAAGAGGATGCTAAACCAATTCACACATTCCAATATAAAGAGCACAATCGCGGTACGCAGGGTGAAAAACACTCGATGACAAACACACTTTCAAAGATTATCCACACGCTTGTTCGCGAAAAAGATGTGTCTCTTGACGATATGGAGCTCTACAACGAATATCTGAAGACAGCTCATGAAAGTGACCCGGTAAATATCCGGCATCTTTTTACGCACAAACCTGCTTCAGAAAAGATTACAATTGATAAGGTTGAACACCGCAGTGAAATTCTAAAGCGATTTGGTTCTGGGGCGATGAGTTTTGGAGCCATAAGTGCGGAATCGCAGCGTGATATTTTCCTGGCCATGAGAGAGATTGGCGGACGATGTAATAGCGGTGAAGGCGGTGAAAACCCCTACTACTACTCACTGGGAATTACCGGTACCGTAAAACAAGTAGCCAGCGGCCGCTTTGGGGTAACCGCAGAATATCTAGTGGCAGGTGATGAATATCAGATAAAAATTGCGCAAGGTGCCAAGCCGGGTGAAGGCGGCCAGCTGATGGGTATCAAAGTAAATGAAGATATTGCATTTGCACGGCACAGCGAACCGGGGTTCGATCTGATCTCTCCCCCGCCCTTGCACGATATTTACAGTATTGAAGATCTGAAACAGCTAATCTATGAGCTTAAGCAGATTAAGCCCGGAGCAAAAGTGAACGTGAAGCTGGTTTCCGGTGCAAATATCGGAACAATTGCTGTGGGCGTAGCAAAAGCCGGCGCGGATGTTATTCACATTTCCGGTGGTGATGGTGGTACGGGTGCAGCAACCCTTACCTCCATGAAGCATGCCGGCCTTCCCTGGGAAATCGGGCTGCTCGAAGTTCACCGAACACTTTGCGAGCATGGCTTGCGGGATTATGTGGAACTCAGAACCGATGGCGGCCTTCAGACAGGAGCCGATATTATCAGCGCAGCACTGATGGGTGCCGAAGGTTATGATTTCGGAAAACTTCTGTTGATTGCTGAAGGCTGTGTAATGGCAAGAATATGTGAGAAAAACACATGCCCCACCGGTATAGCAACTCACGATCCTAAATTCAAAGCGAAATATAAAGGTGATAAAGAGCATGTTATTAAAATGCTGGAATTCCTCGCCGAAGATGTCCGGCGGCATCTTGCAAATATCGGAGCGAAATCACTCACAGATATCATCGGAAGAATTGACCTGCTGACTCTTAAAGAATCTAACCAGAACCTGGTTGACAGCAGAAAAATTGACCTCAGTTATTTTACGGGCGAATCGCTGCATGCGTACAAGTCGAAGCCGAATCCGTTCCATGAAGGCATCAGTGAATTTAATGAGGAGATCTTATCGGCCTGTAAAAAAGCTGTTGAAAATGAAGGTACAAAAAGTTACTCGTCAAAAATTATCACCCATAACAGAGCTGCACTTGCAACACTGAGCGGTGCCATTGCCCTTACAACCTCTGAAAAACGAATGAAGGAGATTAAGGAGAAAGGCAAAGCTGAAAGTGACCATCATTTTAACGGAAAAATTTCTCTTGAATTTGAGGGAAGTGCCGGGCAGGGTTTTGGAGTTTTTCTTACTGAAGGTCTGAATGTAAAACTTTGGGGCGAAGCGAATGATTCCGTCTGCAAGGCTATGTCGGGCGGAAGCATGATCATCAACCCATCTAAAATTTCTACGTTTGATCCATCCGATAACGCAATCATCGGGAACTGTGCACTTTACGGGGCCACGGGTGGTAAACTTTATGTGAACGGACTCGCAGGAGATCGTTTTGCTGTACGTAACAGTGGTGCTGTGGCTGTTGTTGAAGGCACAGGGCTTCATCCGTGCGAGTACATGACCAATGGAACCGTAGCCATTTTGGGTCCGGTTTCTAGTAATGTTGGCGCCGGAATGACGGGCGGAGTTCTCTATCTAAGGGAAGATCAGCTTCATCAAATCAATGATGAATACGTAACACCACTAAAATTGGATAAATCTTCCGCTAAAGAGCTGAATATGCTCATCACGGATTATCACAAAGAGACAAACAGCAACACCGCTAAATCCTATCTCGATAATTGGGATAGCGAGAAGAAGCAGTTTGTAAAACTGATGCCGATTGGTGTTTTGGCAAAGCAGAAAGAACTCGCCGAGCTAAAACGTACAAACCCGAAAGTGGGCAATTAGAGCATAAAAAAAATCCCCAGCATCTACATGTTGGGGATTTTGTTTTTAAGAACGGTTATTAAGACGTATTCCGGAGAATCTTACTTATCTGTAAGAGCCGCAACTCCCGGAAGCTCTTTCCCTTCCAGATACTCCAGACTGGCGCCACCACCGGTTGAGACGTGAGATACTTTATCCTCAAGTCCTGCTTTTTTGATGGCTGAGGCAGAATCACCGCCACCGATAATTGTAGTTGCTCCATACTCCGTTGCCTTTGCAAGTGCACCTGCAACTTCAAATGTGCCATCAGCAAAGTTACTCATTTCAAACACACCCATCGGGCCGTTCCAAAGCACGGTTTTAGAATCTTTGATGAGATTACCAAACGAAATAGCCGATTGCGGGCCAATATCTAGAGCCATCCAGCCATCTTCAATACCGTCTTCGTCCACTACTTTATGCTCTGCATCATTGCTGAACTCTTTGGCAACCACAGAATCAATCGGCAACTTAAAGTTTACACCCGCTTTTTCAGCCTTCTCCAGCAGCTCTTTTGCGAGGTCTACTTTATCTTCCTCTACCAGTGATTTACCAATGGGTAAACCTTTGGCTTTATAGAAGGTGTAAGTCATTCCGCCACCCACAACAATACTATCTACCTTGTTAAGCAGGTTTTCAATCACCCCAATTTTATCGGAAACTTTTGCTCCGCCAAGAATAGCTATAAATGGCCGCTCGGGATTGTTTACACTCTCCTCGAGATACTTAATCTCTTTCTCAAGCAGAAAACCTGAAACCGAAGGCTGCAGATACTCTGTAACTCCTGCTACCGATGCGTGTGCACGGTGGCTGCTACCGAAGGCGTCATTCACAAAAAGATCGGCTCCTGCGGAAAGTTTTTTTGCAAATTCTGAATTATTTTTCTTTTCCTCAGGATAAAACCGCACATTTTCAAGCAGTACAATTTCTCCCATTTTAGCAGCATTCACTACCTCATCTCTTTTATCACCAATGCAGTCTTCCGCAAAATGAACCGGAACATCCACCAGTGTAGCAAGATGATCAGCTACAGGTTTCAAACTGAACTCCGGGTCGGGCGCATCTGCCGGACGGCCAAGATGGCTTGTTAAAATCAGTTTAGCTCCGGCATCAGTCACAAACATTATAGATTTTAATGCCTGTACAATCCGGTTATCATCCGAAATTTTTCCCTCTTTGATCGGTACGTTGAAATCAACTCTCATCAGTACCGTTTTCCCTTTCAGTTCAACATCATTTAGTGTTAGTTTTGCCATTTTTTTATTTGATTTTATTGATGTTCATTTATCTTTGAAAAT
>SLJB01000267.1 GCA_007135335.1 Balneolaceae bacterium | reverse complement strand
GGTGGTTTCTGGATTTAACAGCGAATTCACATTGTGCACTCGAATATAGTTGGGCGACCTTTGAAGGTCTAATGGGCCGGACATAGAATATACAGGATCCGTTTCTGCAATCGGTTCGATGGTCGTATCGCATGCTGCTAAACAGATCAGCACGGTGAAAATCAAAAAAGTGGTTGTTTGTTTTTTTCTCATTTTTCCGTTCATCGAATCGTTGCACTTACCGAGAGGTACGGCATAAAGCCGGTTTGCGTAACCACCTCGTAGGAAACCACATCGAGATAGAAAATATTGGCCCTGTTGTACAGGTTTATGGCTCCCACCTCAGTACCCAGCCTGAATCCGGAACTAAAGTCAAAATATCGTTTCAATGAAAGATCCAGGCGGTGATAAAAGGGCAGCCTCTCTGAGTACGGCCTGGAAAAATATCCGTATGCAATTCCTGAAACTTCGGTCGGGTTATCGTAAGGCACATTCAGTAAAAAATCTGTTCCGAATATTTGTGTGTATGGAAACCCGGAACCTAATTCCCAGCTTGCACTCGCAGTAAAACCCGCAAATGTATAGTTCACAAAGGTATTAAACTTGTGGCGCTGGTCGTGTGCCGGGTTGAAATTCATGATTTCACCCTGTAGCCAGTTTCCAAGGTCATCACCGGCGGCTGAATACTCCACCCAGCCTAAGCCATAGCCGATGTACCAAAAAAGTGGCTCCCTGTTAAATTCAAGCCGAAAATCAATACCGTAGGTTTCGCCGTTGGCAAGTACAGTTTGCGTTTCAATGGCAGCGCGCTGTGTCCACCGGGGAATGGGTGTGTTTCGGTGATATTTGTAGTACGCTTCAAGGTTTGTGGTCCAGTAGTTGCCAGGGCGATTTTGAAAGCTGAGGATGCTGTGGAATGCCTGCGGCATGGGCTGGCCGTCGCGTATGGGATTGTAAATGGTAAACGTTGATCCTGCATCTCTCGGGTCGGTTAGCCCTTCATGAATTTGAGTGTACAGTCCTGTTGCAAAGCTCAGCTCCGTTCGATTGTTTCCGAACGGGTTAAACTGTACCCGAAACCTTGGTTCAAATGTAAGCCCGTACATGGAGGTAATCTGGCTGCCCACACCCGGCTCAATTAACAGCCGCTGGCCGGGCTCCCACACGGTTTTTGCGAAAAACTGTACTATGAAAAGCTTTCGGTCTATACCATCATCATACACTGAATACCGTTCGTCAAAATCGGCTTTGTAACCATTAAACAACACATTAAAACCGTAGTCAAGCGGCAGTCTAAAGAGGTCTGCCTGCAAACCAAGCCGCAAATACCCCTGCTTTACGCTTGCAAACCGTTCGGTTGTCAGCACGGTGGCTTCGCTGTTTGTAAACTCCGAAAAACCAGCTGAAATCTCAAAAGGATGGTTAAAAGTTTCATCGAAACCAAAACATCGGAGTCCGATCCCCCTGTTTGTCCAGGCCAGGTTGAGGTTTCGGCCTGGGTTGATGTTGCCCTCATCTCCCGTAGCAATGGCACTTATACTGCACATAATCTCATCAGCCTGAAGCGTGTAGCGCGCAATCATGTCATAAAACCGGATATCCTGCTCTTGCGTGCCAAGATAACCCGAAAACTGACGGATGGTTGAATATCGCCCGCTTAGAAACAGGGATGAACGATCTTTCTTAAGCGGTGTTTCCACAAACAGAGTTGACAAATAGGGGCTGAATGAACTACTTGCCATGGGGCGATTAAGGCTTGCGGTTCGAAGGTTTACATCAACCACGGCAGATGTAGAGCCCATATAACTGCTGTCGAACCCGCCGGCCAGTACTGTTACATCATTTACTGCCCGTTCGGGAAAAGCTGAGAAGAGGTTTGAAATGTGAAATGGTTTTACAAGCGGAATGCCGTCAACCAGCACAAGATTTTGCGCCGGGGTACCGCCTCGAATATAGAGCTCGCCGCCCTGGTCGCCCGTGGTTACCACACCGGGCATGGTTTGAATATAGGCCATCAGATCTCCCTCCAGGCTTGCAGAAGGCAGCCTGCTCAGATCAGTTCCCCGGATGCGGGTAACCCCCACCTGCCCTGTTCGTATGCCGCCTTCACCTTCCACTACCAGTTCCTGCAGCCTGCCAACGGCCTCCTGCAGAACAATACGTTTAACCCGGATTTCATCGGATCCCAGTTCAATAAACTCATCAACCGTTTCAAAACCGATGTATGAAATTCTGATGCGGTACCGGTTTTCAAATAAACTCCTGAACTCAACAAAACCATCGCGGGTGGTTACTCCGTAGCCGGAGTAATCCTCATCGGCGTTTTCGTAGAGAAGTACATTTGCCCCCACAATCGGCTGGCCGTCGGAATCAAAAACAACCAGCCTGAGTACTGATTGGGCATGCAAAAATGCAGGCAAGCAAATGATTGCTGATATAATGATGCAGAATTTCATAGAATGAGGTTGAACCGAATAATTCTCATATTTAACGGCATGCTATTTATATACCCAGTATACGTACAAGAGCAATCATTCTGAGAGGCATACCAAATTTGTGGCGCAATTATCTGTGCTTAAATTCAAATAGCTTCTTTTGATATAGTTAGATCATACTCTTTTAAATTCTTCCGTTATCATACCATCTCATTTGAAGAAATGAAAAAAACTTACCAATAGAGAAAAGATAAATATTGTTTTCATATATATCTCCTATTAATTGAAAGGAATAATAACTGAAGCACCTATTTTTATTTGACTTATTTATTTAAAATTTGAGGTCACATTACTAAATATGAAGAAGTTTTTATCTATAACGCATTGATTCTCATGACAAATCCCTTATCTATTTATCTGGTAAAAAAGATCACCTCTGTTATTTATATCATTAATAAGTAATAGCATGTTGATAAATTCTTGAATTTATATGAGAAGTAAAAGGTTCGAAAAAAATTGATGCTCTTCGAATGAAGAGGATTTACATGGCACATTCAGGTTTCATTCTTGGTAAATGAGCTGGTAGTTTTTTACCATAGATTTTCTTATTGAAAGAACATGAGGTTGCAGAAAACGTTTTGTATTTTTGAAGATTGAAAATTAATCCAGATAACAGTCCATTTTGCAAAATCATATCATCATTCGCGGAGCCCGCGAGCACAACCTCAAAAATATTGATTTAGACATTCCCCGCGAAAAACTGGTGGTTTTTACCGGGTTATCCGGTTCCGGAAAATCTTCCCTCGCGTTCGATACCATTTATGCTGAAGGCCAGCGACGTTTCCTGGAATCGCTCTCTGCCTATGCACGGCAGTTTCTCGGGATGATGGAGCGCCCCGATATCGATTTTATTGATGGGTTATCGCCTGTAATCTCTATCGATCAGAAAACCACCAACCGCAACCCGCGCTCAACGGTAGGCACCGTTACCGAAATATACGATTTTCTGCGTCTGCTTTATGCCCGCGTGGGAGTTCCTCACTCATATATTTCCGGCAATACGATGGAGAAGCAGACCTCCGACCAGATTGTGGAGGCCATTATGAACCTGCCTGAAGGCACCAAAGCGTACTGTCTCGCTCCTGTTGTGCGTGGGCGTAAAGGCCACTACCGCGAGCTTTTTGAGCAGATGCAAAAACAGGGCTACATCAAAGCCCGGG
This sequence comes from Balneolaceae bacterium, assembly GCA_007135335.1. Taxonomy (GTDB): domain Bacteria; phylum Bacteroidota; class Rhodothermia; order Balneolales; family Balneolaceae; genus Rhodohalobacter. The sequence goes on along the minus strand of SLJB01000267.1, from coordinate 24,072 downwards.
TTGACAGAGAGCTGATAGACCTTGAGGGTGAAATTAAACTCGACCGTTATAAAACCCACAACATTGAAGTGGTTGTGGATCGGTTCGTCATCTCTCAAAAGAGCAAAAACCGGATCTCAGAAAGTGTTCATCTTGCGCTCGAAATGGCTGACGGCAACCTGATTCTCGGCATTCAGGAAGATGGACAAATACGAGATCAGGTATTCTCGAAAAATCTTTATGACCCTGAGAGCGGTCTTTCTTATGAAGATCCCGCTCCCAATCTTTTTTCATTTAACTCTCCGTTTGGAGCGTGCAAAGCGTGTAACGGCCTGGGCTATACGTATGATGTAAACCGGGATCTTGTGATCCAAAACCCTGAGCATAGTGTTAATGAAGGAGCAATCCGGTTCCTGGGTGAACCAAGGGATATTTTTGTATTTAAACAGATAAAAGCGGTTCTGGAGAGTGTTAAGCATGATTTTGAGATGCCGATAAACACATTCTCGGATGAAGCCATTGACCTGCTTTTTGAAGGAGGCGGGGATAAAAAATTTAATATCAGCTACGATTTTAAGAACAACAACGTAACCTACAAGCACAGATACACAGGGCTGAAGGCGATCATCCGTGAACAGTACGAAGATAGTAAATCGCCCAAACAGCGCGACAAAGCCAAAGCTTTTCTCTCAAAAATTACCTGCCCGGCGTGCAATGGCGGGCGCCTGAATAAAGAAGCTCTCTCCTATAAAATTGATGGGTATTCAATCGGTGATCTGGTTCTTCAGGATATCAGCACTCTGAGAGTAACTATCGGAAATCTGAAACTGACAGAGCGTCAGCGAAAAATCGGGCAGCAGGTTTTGAAAGAGATTATCGATCGAATCGATTTTCTTTTGAATGTGGGTCTTAATTATCTCTCGCTCGATCGGGAGGCACAAACCCTGAGTGGTGGTGAGGCTCAGCGAATCCGGCTTGCCACACAGATCGGTACACAGCTTGTTGGGGTGCTTTATATTCTGGATGAACCCAGTATTGGCCTGCATCAGCGTGATAATATCAAACTGATACAATCACTGGAAACCCTGCGTGATCTGGGAAACAGCGTTATTGTGGTTGAGCACGATCGGGAAACCATTGAGCATGCGGATTACGTAGTTGATCTCGGGCCCGGTGCAGGTACAGAGGGCGGGTATGTTGTTACCAAGGGCCGCCCGGATGAGCTCGACCCCGAATCTATGACAACAAAATTCCTCAAGGATGAGGAAACCATTCCCTACCCCAAAAAACGCAGAAAAGGGAGCGGAAAAAAAATAACCTTAAAAAACGCTATCGGTCACAATTTAAAAGATGTTGATCTCCAAATTCCGCTCGGCACGTTCATAGCTGTAACCGGTGTAAGCGGTAGTGGAAAAAGTTCACTCATCAATCAGACGCTTACCCCTATTCTGTCGAATGAGTTCTACAACTCAAAAGCAGTTCCATTGCCTTACCGAAAAATCGATGGCCTTAAACATGTGGATAAAGTAATCTCGATAGATCAAAGTCCTATTGGGCGAACACCACGATCGAACCCGGGTACATACACAAAAGTGTTCGATCACATCCGTTCTCTTTTTGCTGAACTGCCCGAATCCAAAATCCGAGGATATGATCAGGGCAGATTTTCATTCAACGTTAAAGGCGGACGCTGCGAAACCTGTCAGGGAGATGGTGTTCGGAAAATTGAGATGAATTTTCTGCCCGATGTATATGTAAATTGTGAAAACTGCAACGGGAAGCGCTACAATCGCGAAACACTCGAAATTCATTACAAAGGAAAAAATATCTCAGATGTGCTGCAGATGCCGATCAGCGATGCTGCCGGTTTTTTTGATTCGGTTCCATCCATCAAACGGAAATTAAAAACCCTGAATTCAGTAGGTTTGGGATATCTCACTCTTGGGCAATCGAGCACAACATTAAGCGGTGGTGAAGCGCAAAGGATTAAACTCTCCAGAGAACTCTCCAAAATTGGCACCGGAGATACCGTCTACATAATGGATGAACCCACAACCGGCCTGCACTTTCAGGATGTGCGAATGCTGGTTGAGGTGATCCAAAAACTGGTAGAAAAAGGAAATACAGTAATCGTGATTGAGCACAATCTGGATCTGATAAAAGCCGCCGATTGGCTCATTGATCTGGGACCGGAAGGCGGAAATGGCGGAGGAGACATAATTGCTGAAGGAACGCCCGAAGAAGTGGCTGAAATTAGCGAAAGCCACACAGGAAGGTATCTCAAAATAGAGTTTGATCGAGAAAAGAACCGGCTGGTGACTTCTGATCCTGCTTAAGAGCACGAAAATTCATCTTAAAGCTCTTATAATACCGATCGATTCTTGATAAATAAAGTTTGTCAACAGGTAGCTTTCTGCCTATTTTTACGGTTCTGATGATAAACAGATTTCAACATATCTTTCACTCTGCAGTTATTGCTTTGGTAATGGCCGGTTTTGTTGCCCATTTGGCACAACCGTTTTCCAGCCAGGCAAAGAAAAATGCATTTACTCAATGGCTGAATCACAATGTGGTTGCATCAGGTAATGAGAGTGAATTAAAACTACGTAATACAATTCGCGAGCTTCCAGATCAAGCGAATGATTTTTGGGTGCTTGTACAGCAGGCTTCAAAACTGGTTGCCGATCATAAAGATGATTTTCGGATACAATTCTCATTTTCCGATGCTGAAGAGCGAAACGTTTCTTCGTGGCTGATCGGGCAATGGAATGTATTTGAAACGCACAAACCGGGGGCAAATGCAATTCTGCCTGAATTCTCAAAACCATTTCACAGATGGCTTTCTGCAAGTCCGCATACATCGCTCTTCACTTCAATCGGTGATACAGATAATACATTTGGCCTTGCTTCCCGAATATCAGCCGCAACAACCGGTATTCAATCAATAGCGTTACTGCCGCTTGCGGGAGGTATCAGTATCAATGCACCTTAGATACTTTTCTCCAAATCACTGCTGAATACAGTATTCTCAGATTTTCTGTAAAATCTGACCAAGCAGTCTTTTTTTCGGTTCACTTTTGCAACCCGAAAACCTTCACGATTTTAATTGATCACATTGATAATCATTAACTTAAGACAATGAAAAAACAAAACAACGGATTTAAATTAGGTATGATTGCCCTTTTCCTCGGGCTCACACTCTATTACCTGTTCCCCACTGTACAGTGGAGCCTAGAACAGCGCCACATGGAAAGCCTCACAGAAACGGAGCGTGTTCAGTATGAAACTGAAAATATCGCAAAAATACAGCGCTTACGCGAACGGTCACTCTCACTTGGCCTTGACCTTCAAGGGGGCATGTACGTAACTCTCGAAGTTGGAACACCGCAGCTGGTACTTGAGCTATCAGGTGACTTCGCTGATGATTACCTTGAAGATGTAATCCGGGTTGCCCGGGAGAACTATCTTGAGCAGCGTACTGATTTCATTGATGAATTTGTAGCTGAATTCGAGCGCCGTGACTCTGATGCTATGCTAAGTCGTTATTATCGTTCAGATTCTCAGAATATCACAAGAACTTCTACGAATTCAGAAATTTCAGCATACCTCAAGTTACAAAGAACCAATGCTGTTGAGCGGGCCATGGAAATTATCCGTTCACGGATTGACAGATTTGGCGTAACCGAACCCTCCATACTTCAACAGGGCAGCAGTCGGCTTGTAGTAGAACTGCCCGGAGTGGATGATGAAGCACGGGTTCGCGATCTCCTTAGAGGTACAGCCCGGCTTGAGTTCAGGCTCACACCTGAATCAGATGAAATAAATAGTGCAAAACAAGCAATTGCTGATTACTTCAGCGATTTTGAGGCTGATGAAGAGAGCGACGAAGTTCAGAATCTATTAGAAATTTTCGACCTCAGGGGCTCAAACCAATACTCATTCGGGTATGCTGCCGGCCGAGATACAGCTGCAGTAAACCGGATTCTTGGTTCAGAAGATGTTCAGAGACTCATACCGAGAAATATGTCGCTGCTTTGGGGTGCATCCTCATTTGCGCAGGATGGTGGCATAAATCTTTACGAAATGATAGCTGTTCGCAGCCAGATAGAACTGACCGGTGATGTAATTTCTGAAGCACGTGTTGCATTCGATCCCACCACCAACCGGCCAGAAGTATCGATGACAATGGATTCTGATGGTGCACGGAGATGGTCAAGAATTACAGGCGCCAATATTGGGCGGCCGGTTGCTATTGTGCTCGATGGTTATGTCTATTCATACCCGACTGTACGTTCACAGATCAACAATGGCCGTTCCTCTATTTCGGGAATTGGCGGTGTACAGGAAGCTGAAGATCTTGTGAATATTTTACTTTCCGGTGCTCTGCCCGCTCCGCTCGAAATTATTGAAGAGCGTACTGTGGGTGCATCACTTGGAGAAGCTTCTATACGTGCCGGACTTTATTCTATTATGTTTGGCCTCGGTGTGGTAGCTGTCTTCATGATTGTTTACTACCGTACAGGTGGCGGTATTGCTGATCTGGCCCTGATTCTCAACATCATTTTCATATTGGGAATTTTGGCAGGCTTCCAGGCAACGCTTACGCTTCCGGGTATTGCCGGTATTGTATTGACCATTGGTATGGCGGTGGATGCCAACGTGCTGATATTTGACCGAATTCGAGAAGAGATGCGGGGAGGTAAAACTCTGCGTGCCGCAATTGATAATGGGTACGCCAATGCGATGAGTGCCATTATTGATGCGAACGTAACCACCTTTTTTGTGGCCGTTATTCTCTACAGTTTTGGAGTGGGTCCCATCAAAGGCTTCGCGATAACACTTATGGCAGGTATTGTGGCATCACTCTTTAGTGCCATTGTTATTACACGGGTAATTGTTGATTACCTCACCCGCGAGAAAACAGCTGTTGTTAGCTTCGGTTAATATCAAACAAAGAAATTTAAAACAATAAGGTACTAATATGAGATGGTTTGAATCACCAAGCTTCGACTTTATAAAAGCTCACAACATTGCATACTTATTTTCAGGTTCAATGATTGTGATCTCCATTGTGGCTATTCTAACAATGGGACTAAACTATGGAATTGATTTCAGGGGCGGACAAGAGTTCGTTTTTGAATTTCAGGAATCTGTTGATGTGGTAGAAATCCGGTCTGAATTAACAGAACCACTGGGCAGCGTGCCCGAAATTAAGCTATTCGGTTCCGATCGTGAAATCCTCATGAGAATTGATACAGAAGAAGACATCACAACAACCCGCGAGCTTATTCTCTCAGAATTTGCAACGCTATATCCGGGTAATCAGGTTACAGTCCAGAAAACCGATCTTGTAGGACCCCGATTTGCGGAAGACCTGAGACGAGGGGCTATGTACTCCATCATCTTTGCGCTGGCTGTGGTGTTCATTTACATTTTCATCCGGTTTAAGGGATGGTACTTCTCAGCCGGAGCCATTGCAGCTCTTGCACATGATGTGCTGATTGTTTTGGGTGTTTTCACAATCATGGCAGAAATTGCACCCTTCGATGTGAGTATAGATCAGGCACTGATTGCTGCATTTCTAACTATTGTAGGTTACTCGCTGAACGATACCGTGGTAGTATTCGACCGTATCCGTGAAAATTCCATCATCTATAAAACGATGGATTTCACTGATATGATTAACAAAAGCCTGAATGATACACTCAGCCGTACAGTAGTAACTTCAGTAACAACCTTGTTTGTGGTATCTGTGCTGTTTATCTTTGGCGGAGAGGTATTGAAAGGCTTTGCATTTGCACTTGTACTTGGAGTAATTTTAGGTACTTACAGTTCACTTTTTGTTGCAAGCGCGTTGGTTGTGGAGCTTCAGAAACGTGCTATCAAAGCAAAATCAAAGTAAACTAACTTTAAAAACGGGATAAATATGAGTTTTAATGTTTCTGAACGCTATAATTGCGTTATCATAGAATTTAAAGGAAATGTAATGGGCGGCCCCGATGCGGTAAGCCTGAATGAAAAAATTCACGAACTGATTGAAAACAACAAGAACAATGTAGTTGTTGATCTCGGTAAGGTGAAGTTTATGAACTCATCCGGTTTGGGAATGCTTATTGGCGCTCTCACAACCATGAGAAAGTCCGGTGGTGATTTACGAATTGCAAACGCTACAGATAAAATTGAGAGCTTGCTCATTATCACAAAACTCATTACCGTTTTTAAACACTTCAAATCAGTGGATGAAGCAATCGAGTCTTTCAAAGAGTGATTGGTTCAACCCGGTTGAAAAACTAAATGATTAAGTTACGGAGGTGTATTTACACCTCCTTTTTTTTGAGAAAAATATGGCTGTAAGAATTGTTATAGGTGCCCAATGGGGCGATGAAGGAAAAGGAAAAGTAGTTGACATACTCAGTGCTGAGGCAGATTATGTGGTTCGCTATCAGGGAGGGGCCAATGCAGGGCATACACTAAAATTTGACGATACCACAATCGTTCTTCATTTGATTCCCTCAGGAATGTTCAATGGCAACTCGAAGTGTGTAATTGGAAATGGTGTTGTTGTAGATCCCATCGCACTTGTTGAAGAGCTGGAAGAGGTAGAATCTCTTGGGGTTGATTTGAAAGAGCGCCTCTACATCAGCAGTTCTGCACACCTTATTCTTCCCTACCATAAAGTACTGGATAAAGTTAAGGAGAAAAATCGCGGACAGGATGCAATCGGGACAACAGGCCGAGGAATCGGGCCGGCATATGTGAGCAAAGTTTCCCGAATCGGCATTCGTATGCTGGACCTTCTCGATATGAAATCACTCGAGGAAAAGGTTAAAAAGAATCTTCATGATATCAATGTGGCACTTCAAAATGTGTATGGTGAAGAACCACTTGATGCCGATGAAATGATTGCACAACTGAAACCGGCTGTTGAAATCGTAAAACCGTTCGTATGTAATACAACCGAACTTCTGCACAACGCCCTGGACAACGGAGAATCTGTACTGCTTGAGGGCGCCCAGGGTAGTCTGCTGGATGTAGACCACGGAACATATCCATATGTTACCTCATCATCACCAACGGCCGGCGGAGCTTGTGCAGGCAGCGGAATTCCTCCGCTGGCTATCACCCACTCCATGGGAATTACTAAAGCATACTGCACCCGCGTTGGCAACGGTCCTTTCCCAACAGAACTTGATGACGCCGCCGGAGAAAAACTTCGTAAAAATGGTCAGGAATTCGGAGCCACCACGGGACGACCACGCCGTTGTGGCTGGCTCGATTTGGTAGCACTCAAATATGCCATTCGGTTAAATGGCATGAATGAGCTTACACTTACCAAACTCGATGTACTCGATGATTTTGATACGATAAAAGTCTGCACACACTATGAACTTGATGGTGAAAAAACAGACATTTTTCCGCTTGATTCAGAATTGATAGAACGGGTAAAACCAATTTACAAAACTTTCCAGGGCTGGAATACTACCTCCAGAAATATTGCGAAATACAATGATTTGCCCGCGAAAGCAAAAGAGTATATCGAATACATTGAAAACTTTACCGGTGTGAACTTTACCATCATCTCTACCGGGCCAAAACGCTCTGAAACCATCATCCGATAAAATACTCAAATGGATCATTCTGCACGCTTCTCCGTTGAGTACCGGATCAGAGCCGGTTCAAAAAATGAAGCCCATCAGTTTGCAGAAAAAATAGGCACTGAGCAATCCGTCGAGATGCCGCTCGCAGTTGTACCCCCATCTGGTAAGAAATCCCTGCCGGAGGTACACTCTGTTACTCAATTGAATGATGATCTCTGGACGGCTTCACTCAGCTACCCGATATCGCTGTTTGGTGATGATATTACCCAGTTCCTGAATGTACTGTTTGGTAACATTTCACTTCTGCACAACATCAAAATCACAAATATTGACGAGGAAGTATTCAAAAAAAGCTTCTATGGCCCGGAATTTGGAATTGAAGGACTCAGAAAAAAACTGAATGTTCCTGAACGCGCCTTAAGCTGCACTGCTTTAAAACCAATCGGGCTCTCTCCGGGTGAACTTGCGGAAAATTCATACCAGTTTACCATGGGCGGTATTGACATCATTAAAGATGATCATGGCCTGGCAAACCAGCAAACAGCCGACTTCAGGGCACGGGTAACCGCTTGTGTTCAAGCTGTTCGCATGGGAGAACAGATTTCCGGCAAGAAAACCCTCTACTTCCCCAATATCACAACATCTCCGGCATATGTGTTAGACCGGTTTCATGAAGCGCTTGAACTTGGGGCTGATGGCGTTCTGATATCACCACAGCTTACCGGCCTTGAAATGCTCCACACGCTATCAAGCAGAGGGCATTTGCCTGTGATGGCTCATCCTGCATTTTCGGGTCCTTATGTGATTCATGAATCGCATGGGTTTTTACCGGATCTCTATTACGGAAAATTGTGGCGGGCTCTGGGAGCTGATGCTATCATCTATCCCAATGCAGGCGGTCGATTTTCATTTTCAAGAGAAACGTGCAAACGGATCAATCAAAGAGCCCGGGACAAATTTCACACATTCAACGCGAGCTTTCCCACGCCTGCCGGAGGTATGAATATGCAAAGTTTGCCCGATCAAATTACCCATTATGGCAATAACACCATCTATCTGATTGGCGGAAACCTTCATGAGCAAAAGGCCGGGCTTCAGGAAGCAACAAAACAATTTCAAAACCTGCTGAGTGAATATGAATAACAGATCGAAGGTTATCAAAGCGGACCAGTACTCTTGGGATGGAGTTGAACGCAAAGAGTATAAAACGGATACCGAGAATTTTAAAAATATCCATCGCTACACGCTTTTGAGCGACGACATACCTGCACTGAATTCCGAAACACGATATTTTGAAATTCAGTCCGGCGGGTACTCATCACTGGAACTTCACCGCCACCCGCACAGTGTTGTAATTATCAGGGGTTCCGGCACGCTGGTTCTGGAGAATAAACTCCACCAATTGAATATTCATGATGTAATATTTATCGCACCGGAAACGATTCATCAGTTTCATGCAGATAATAATGAACCACTCGGTTTTATCTGTATTGTTGACCGTTACCGCGATCGGCCTGCTATCCCTGACGATAAGACTATTCAGGAAAAGATTACATCTCCCGAAGTGCTGGAAAAAATTCGCAAATGAGCCCTCACAGAATGTGGATTTTCTTCATAAATGTTTTAAAGAAAATTCAAAAATAGCCTTGAAAAGAAGATGCAAATCCCTTTATATTTAAGTCTTCAAAAAGCGGGAATAGCTCAGTGGTAGAGCATCTCGTTGCCAACGAGAAGGTCGCGAGTTCAAATCTCGTTTCCCGCTCACGTAAAAGCTCAATTTGCAGAAATGCAGGTTGAGCTTTTTTCATTTTAGCTCTTTATGCTTCTCAGGTTTTTTTAATCACCCCGCCCTCGCTATTCTCATCGAGCGGTTATTCTTCTCATCTATCTGCACTCTGAACGCAACATACCAGGTGCCTTTATGCATAAATAGCTGCCGTGAATGGCCGGCACTTGTCCGGTGCTGAATATCAAAAAGCTGGCCTTTTTGTTCATACGGGCCTGTAAGTTTATCTGCCACTTCCAGCCCGATGGCGCGCCCTTCGGGATTCCCTTCCGCTCTCATATTATACAAACTGTACCATTTGCCATCGTAATAAACGGGCATAGGCCTGGGTGCCCCTCCTTCAATTTCAACACGCTCCCAGTTTTCCATGACCGACTTTGAACGCACAATCATGGAGTAGTTTATTCCATTTGCACTGCCTCCCACAGAAAGATAGATATAGCCCTCGTGCCAGATGGCTCCATATGCATATACACGTCCATCTCTTGTGTGGTGCTCTATGTTTTCAAAAAGATCGGGAGCCAGCTCTTTCATATCGCTGATATGAAACAATGGCTCATCTTTGGTGAGATATTCCCAGTGCACCAGATCTTTGGATGACGCCACGCCCAGCGCTCTCCTTCCCGGATATTTATCGTTATCTCCTCCTTCCGCAAAATCACCATAAAATGTATAAAACAGCTCATCCTCAGGGTGCCAAACCAGTGCATAGGGATTTGTGCGATTCTGTCCCTGCCAGTTATACTGCGGCTCATTCAGAACAGGATTCCTCTCATAATTCTCCCATTTCAGCATATCCTTTGTGGCGATCAGACTGCCATCCTGCGATGTACTGTGAGGCCTTCCTGCCCAATTTGCGTAATCACCCGCAGGGCTTGAATTGTAAAATAGAGCCAGATTGTTTTCGGTTTGATAGAATCCCACCGGATCAATTTTTCGCTTGCCGGTTGTTTCATGCCAGGGAACAATATCGATGGAACCGTTTACTTCCGGCAGCTCCCAGCCGGTTAATGGAGGAGGTGTGCCGGTTGATGTCGATTCCATCCCATGGATGTTCACACAATCATCGCAGGTACCGATAAGCGGCGTGAATGAGTACTCCGCATCTTCTGTGTGGTGGCTTAACTGTGTCTGAAGGGAAGTAATCATAAAAATCAGGATGGCTCTGATCAGAATCTGCATATTTTTTGAACCGGATTTTCATTGGTTAAATCAATCGTAAACGTAACACACTTGTACTTCTTCAACAACGGTGTAATTTGCTGATTGATATGTTCAGGAATTATTTTCCATAAATCTGATTTATATATGTGCAATTTATGTGTACTGTTTGTTATCATGAACCTATGGACCCTGAACTTTACAATCAATACGATCTCGAACAGGATGTGCACCGCATTACGCTTTACAGCACGGTAGCAAGGGAGCATCAGCATATGTCGCGCAAAAAGCGCCTCTATCTGCACCTGGACATGAACTGTTTCTACGCGCAGGTAGAGCAGCGCGCCTACAATCTGTATGGCCTGCCCCTGGCCATGGGCGGATGGCGCAAACCAAACGGCGTGGCCCGGGGTATTGTGGCCACAGCCAGTTACGAGGCGCGGGAATTGGGCATCAAAACAGCCATGAGTGCTTTCGAGGCTTCGCAGATCTGCCCCTACCTGGTTTTTATGCAGATTGATTATGATAAATACAAAGAGATCAGCCGGCAGCTAAAATCCATTCTGGACACCTACTCGCCCGATGTGGAAAAGTATTCGATGGATGAATATTTCATGGATATCACTTTTTTACTGGGCAAGCACCGCGGCCAGCTGCATGCATTCGCACATCAGATGAAGAACGATATTTTCCGGCAGCTTGGGCTGGTTTGCTCAGTAGGTATTGCCACAAGTAAAACGTACTCCAAGCTGGCCTCCGATCTGAAAAAACCAAAAGGGCTCTCCCTCATTCTCACCCCCGATGATGCCGCACAATATATCTATCCGTTACCGATTGATGAGGTTTGGGGTATTGGGCGGCGGCGTTATGAACATCTGAGACGCTACGGGCTGCTTACCATCGCTGATGCCCACAAACAGGGGCCTGCCCCCTTTCAAAAACTGTTTGGCGAAATGCAGGGACGGCTGTTCTGGGAAACCGTAACCGGGCGCGACCGGGCAAAAGTGCTGACAAACGAAATACACATTCCTGATGAGGTAAGCTACATGCACACCTTTTCAGACTGGACAGATAACCCCACCCACGTGAAGGGCGAAATTGTAAAAGCGGCACGAAAAGTGTGTTACCGCATGAGAGGGTATAAAAGAAAAGCCCGCAGATGGAGCTGCCACATCCGCTACCAGGAAGCTCACTGGGATGGCATCAGTTTTGCCTTCACCACTCCCGGGTTCACCAATCTCGATGATTACGTACTGAAAGCCTGCCTGCCACAGGCTATGCAGATGGTAAACAGTGCCCTTCAAAAAGGGATCAAAATCCGCGGGATTGGCCTGCACACCATTGAAATGCAACAGACAGAACAACTTGAAATTTTCTTTAATGAGGAAGAGCGCGTTCGCCATTTATACCGCGCGGCCGACTGCCTGAACAACTGCTACGGACCCGATACCGTAGCCAAGGCCGCCATACATGAAAGTGTAAAAGGAAATACGCATTTTGTAAACCGGAGCTGAAGTAAACAGAGTTAAACCTGCAGGGACATGTATCAATCCAATGGATAGATAGACTTTTTCGCAGCAAGAAGTGTGTTTTTCATCAGCATGGCCACAGTCATGGGACCAACGCCACCGGGGACAGGTGTAATCCAGCTGGCTTTCTGCCTGATGGCTTCAAAATCGCAATCACCTACAAGTTTATACCCTTTTTCACTGGTTTCATCCGCAATCCGATTAATGCCAACATCAATCACAACAGCACCCTCTTTAATCATTTCTGCTTTGATTAGATTGGGCTGACCCGCAGCTACAACCAGAATATCGGCCGAAATGGTATGCGAAGTAAGATCTTTGGTGAACTTATGGCAAATGGTTGTGGTAGCTTTTCCGGAAGCATTTTCTCTTGAAAGCATAATCGCCATCGGAGAACCCACAATGTTACTCGCTCCCACAACAACAGCATGTTTGCTCTTAACGGGAATACTGTAATAATTGAAAAGCTCAAAAATCCCTGCCGGTGTGCACGATTTGAACGTGGGCTGATCAACCGTGAGACGGCCAACATTCATCGGGTGGAAACCATCCACATCTTTTTTATGGTCGATGCTCTCAATTACATCATGTGCCGAAAGGTGCGAAGGCAGCGGTAACTGAACCAGAATACCATCAACGGTATTATCTTCATTAAAAGAGCGGATTGCTTCCTTCAGTTCTCTGGCAGAAACCGTATCGGGGAGGTGAGCCGTATCCGTATCAATTCCAACCCGTTTACAGGCACGGGTTTTTGCCCCAATGTACGTTGTGGAGGCGGGATCATTCCCCACTTGAACCACTTTGAGAAAAGGACGACGAAACCCTGCTTTCACCCAATTTTCCACATCCTCTCTAAGGAGATTCATGGTAATTTCCGCTACTTTTTTTCCATCTATTAGTTTGGCTGACATGAAATCTATTTACTGATAATTTTTATTTATTCAGAGAAAGGTAACCCGATATTCTGACGATTTAAATTAAATGCTTTTTTTCTGACATGCTGCCTTATCGCTCAATATCATACTTTTTCATCTTGTTATAGATGTGGCTGCGCTGGATATCAATAGCATCAGCTGTAGCCGATACATTCCAGTCATATTTTTCAAGTTTTTTCAGCAGAAAAATGCGTTCGGCTTCTTCTTTGTATTCGTGAAAAGAGTCCGTCTCGTCAATCAGATTATCCAGCAAATCTTTGGTTTTTTTTCTGTTTGTAATCTGTTTTTGAACATCACTTTTCATTATTTCATCATCCTGCGAAAGAAGTGCAAGCCGCTCAATAGAGTTTTGAAGCTCTCTGATATTTCCGGGCCAATCCTGTTTCCGGAGTTCCTCCAGTGCCTCATCGGAGAATGATTTGCCTGCAAACACAATCTCCTTATCAGATAACCGCTTCAAAAACCAGGTTGCAAGCAGCGAAATATCTTCCCTGCGTTCACGAAGTGGTGGCAAATGAATGGGAATTACATTTAACCGATGGAACAGATCTTCTCTGAAATTTCCTTCATCTATCTCGGAATGGAGATCTTTATTTGTGGCAGAAAGAATTCTTACATCCACTTTGATACGCTCATTTCCGCCAACACGCACAATTTGATTTTCCTGAAGGGCTCGCAGTACCTTGGCCTGCGATTCGAGTGTCATATCTCCAATTTCATCAAGAAAGAGTGTACCACCGTCAGCCTGCTCAAATTTCCCGATTCTGCGATCCGACGCTCCTGTGAACGCTCCTTTCTCATGGCCAAAGAGTTCACTTTCAAGCAGCTCAGCGGGAATGGCTGCACAATTTACATCTACAAACTTTTTAGATGCACGGTTGCTGTTGTTGTGGATAGCACGTGCCACCAGCTCTTTACCGGTTCCGTTTTCGCCGGTAATAAGCACACGACTGCTGCTTGGGGCAACTTTATCGATCAGTTTTTTGATTTTTTCGATTGGCGCACTGTTTCCAATCAGATCCGTTTGCCCATGCAGCTGGGTTCGAATTTGCCGGTTTTCGCGTATCAGATCGCTGCTTTTGAGTGCGTTTCTGATACTGATTAAAAGCCGGTTTAAGTCGGGTGGTTTTTCAAGAAAATCAAAAGCACCCGATTTTGTAGCCTCAACTGCAATCTTGATGGTACCATGGCCGGAGATCATAATAACCGGCAGATCTTTTCGTGTCTCCTTTATATTCTCGAGTACCTCCATGCCATCCATACCCTTCATCTTAATATCAAGCATTACCAGATCAACCGGTTCTGAAGCTACAATTCCAAGACATTCTTCACCATTCTCTGCTTCCAGAATGTTATAATTCTCGAATTCAAGAATCTCTCGCAGAGCACTGCGGATACTTTTTTCGTCGTCCGTAATCAGTATGGTTGGTTTTTTACTCATTTTCTATCAATAACGTGATTTCAGATTCTCAAGAATTTGCTGGTGAATTAAATCAACGTGAGCCGTCTGAACGGTATAGTTATTCGTAATAATGGTAACCGCAAGCTGATTTCCCGAATCTGTGTCGAGATAGCCTGACAAAGCTCTTACTCCTGAAACAAAACCTGTTTTTCCTTTAAAATTATCTCTTACTGAACTGTTTCTGAAGCGATGGCTCAAGGTTCCACTGACACCGCTTCGAGCAAGAGAATTATACAGATAAGGATAGTATTCTCTGCCCCGGACTGTGATCAGGAAACGGTTTAAATCATCCGTCTTAAGGATCGTAGCCGGCGCCATGCCGGAACCGTCCCGAAGGCTTACGGCAGTGGTATCAAATCCCATTTCAGCCATATACTTTTTAACAACCTGAAGCCCTAAATCGGTAGTACCCTGGACACCATACTCAGCAGCTCCAATTTTCTTTAGCAGCATTTCTGCGATAAAGTTATTGCTCTCTTTATTCAGCTCGTTCACTATTTTAAAAAGAGGTTCTGAATAGTGCTCATCAAGAATTTCGAGACCGGTTTCAGTCCATCGATGAAAATCGTTATCTGAAAATATATGTCCGGTTACATCAATGCCCCTCTGGATCAGATAGCGGAAGAGTGTATCCAAGAAATAATGCGTAGGTGCTGTAACAGTGAGAGGCTCTGTTTCATAATACCCTTGCGGCAGTGTGCTTCGCAGAAGAATCGTATTCGTTCCAAGCTCCCTTCGGTACGATTCAACAAACCGAGCGCCCGGTGCAGTAATAATCTGTTCATTAATGAACTCTACATAAGGTGTGTTGAAGGGAAACCACTGAATATCCGGCACCGACCCTACCCTGCCGCTTGCAACCACCTCAAGATCAACCACATTCGAATTGAATGATAACGCACTGATTTCCGGTGCATAATAAAAGCTTAAATCGTCCCATTCCCAGCCTTTTGGGTAGGGTACATCATCAAAAAGGCCATCGAAGCCAATCAGGTTTCCATCTATTCTTCTGATACCGGTTTCAAGTAAAACCCGTGCCCACTTTTCAAACAGAAAAAGCGCATTTCCCTGGGTAAAAAGTCCATTTATAGTGGGATCGCCCGACCCTTTTATGAGAAGATCCCCGTGCCAGGTGTTTCCCTGCTGCTCACCCCTGCCAAACAGAGTAGTTTTAAACTGATAGTCAGCTCCAAGCCTGTCGAGGTAAGCACCTGAAGTAACAAGTTTGAGATTGGATGCGGGGCGCATCAGCATATTTCCATTCAGGTTTTCAAGTATCTTCCCTGAACTGTCACGCACCTGAACGGACCACACAGCATTCGAAGCACGGCTATTTTCAATAATGGAAGAGATCTGCCCGGAAAGCTGACCATAAACTGTACCCGTTCCTGAGAAAAGTAATAAAAACAGGAGTACTGATAACAAAACAGCACGGTTCAGTTTCATGAATTGTAAATTAGTTACCGAAATATTTCACTTCTTCCTGATGGAAAGCTTCAAAAATCTCTTCTGATGTTGAACACGCTATCAACGTTTCTCTGAAGGAACTGCTGTTCATCAATCTAGAAATTCTACTGAGTAATTTAATATGTGTGCTGTTTCTTTTCTCAGGACCTACAAGCAAAAATGCCATTTTAACCGGTTTTTCATCAATCGATTCGAACTCAATGGGGTCACTCAAAACTGCAAAACTTGCAAAATTTTCTTCAATGGATGAAACTTTTCCATGCGGAATCGCGAGGCTTTTGCCTACTCCGGTTGACATAATTTTTTCTCTCTCAAAAACTGAATTGCGAATATCTTTTAGTTGTGCTTCATCAACTTTATCCTTCAGTGTGTCAATCATCTTGTGTAAAAGCTGATCTTTATCGGAAACATGAACATTGGCAAGAATGGTAGAATTATCAAGCAGCGAATGGAGGTTCATAATGGGAATAATCTCGTTTTTAAAAAGAAACTAAATATAACCTGAAAATGGATGAATGTTAAGTAGAAACCCAGTTAATTGAAGAAATCGGCCCGATTTATTGTAAATCTTTAGCCCGGAGCATATCGGTCTGAGAAGGTAGCGATCAAATCCCTTAAAAACGTTTTACTGCCAAATTAGTACTATTAATATAAAGAACTCTCTGTTTCCTGTGGCCTTCTTTTTCAGTACTTTTAGTGCCCTTATATTATCTGCTCATGATCAGATCATCCGTTGCAATTTTTAAAAAAGAAGTGATGCAGGAGTTGCGTACTAAGTATGCAATTAACACCCTTCTTGCATTTACCGGCTCTTCTTTGTTGCTCATATTGTTTACACTTCGGGCGCATCAGATGGATCCTACTCCAAAAAGCGGGCTCGTATGGATTATTATTCTTTTTGCAGCCATGTCGGGAATGATGCGTTCATTTGTGCAGGAAGCGGAACGGAAAACATGGGCTTTGCTTCAGCTGCATGCAGGTGCTACAGAAGTTTTTCTCGGCAAACTGATTTACAATTTTCTGTTTCTTCTTTTATTACACCTGTTCACTTTTTTCTTTTACATGCTGATGATGAATATGTCTGTCATTAACATCCCCTATTTCCTGAGTGCACTATTATTCGGTGCTGCCGGCCTTGCCGCTATCACAACTCTTACATCTGCCATGATTGCCCAGGCCGATAGAAAAGGAGCCCTGTTTTCGGTGTTATGTATTCCGCTTGTGGTGCCGCTTCTGCTTATATTAACGCGGGTTACGAACACCGCACTGATTTCAGGGCCGGATGGATCATCCATTAATGATCTTATTGCTCTTGTTGGTTTTTGCGGAGTAACCATAACCACCGGTATTCTGTTATTTGATTTTATCTGGGAAGAGTAAAACACACTTATGACATTGAACGGCAACATATCATTCGGAAACAGAAGACTGGTTGGGCAGACAAAAACCCGTGAACAAATTGAACGTGTACTGCAATCCGGCAGGGTTTCGCATGCATACCTGCTTACAGGGCCACAGGGTTCGGGGAAAACTGCCTTTGCATTGGCTCTGGCTGAATATGTGAATGGTATTGATAACATAACCGATCTCAAAGGCACTGCTGCCACAAAGAAGTCGAGTTGGTTCACACACCCCGATGTCCATCTTTTCATCCCTCATCCAAGCAAGATTGAAGCAGAAGAGATCAAGCAGCGTATTAAAATGTTGAGCGACGATCCTTATGAAATTACTGATTTCACACTCAGACCAGCGCTGAATAATCCTGATTCCGCAAAGAACTTACAGGCTTTCTATTCCATCAATTACTATCACTCTGAAATTCGTCCGCGTACGGTTTATAAACCCAATGAAGGTAAAAAAACAGTGGTCATCATTACCGGAATTGACACGATGAAAAAAGAATCTGCCAATGCATTTCTAAAACTGCTTGAGGAGCCCTCGCCGGGGCTGATGTTCATTCTTACGGCATCCAAAACCGATCAGCTGCTGCCAACGATCATATCGCGCTGCCAGCATATCCGCCTGAACCAGCTCTCTTACGATGAGGTAGCGGAAGGTTTAATCAAATTTGATGGCAAATCAGAAAAGGATGCGCATCTTCTTGCAAGAACATCCGGAGGTAATTATTCTCTGGCTCGTTTTTTTGATGTGGAAACCCTCCAAAAAACTCGCAGCGAAATTGTTGAGTTTCTGCGATTTTCCTACACTCAGGATGCTGCTCTGGTTCTTGCCTTAATCAAAGACTGGAACAGCCGTCTCAACCGGGAAAATCAAATTGCTCTATGTAATACCCTTGAGCAGTTTTTAAGGGATATTTTAGTCTATCGGGAAACAGCCAACATCGATCTGATCACCAATGTAGATCAGGCAGCTGTCATCAAAAAATTCTGCGGCTCAATGCAACAAGCCGATGTTGTTGGAATGATTGAAAATCTGCAAAATCTTAAAGTTTTGCTCTATCAGAATGTACAATTCAAATATATCTTTGCAGTGCTATCCACCCGTTTTACAAACCTTATGAGGGGTACCGGGCTCAGTATCCCGGCAGACAAACCCTGGCAGCATATGCCGGCTTTTACTGAGGGAATTGCCTGATGATTAAACAGACACTCATTTTCACCAAGATGCAGGGCGCCGGTAACGATTTTATTCTGTTTGATAACCGGGGTGTGAAAATGACCGAAAAAGAGCTCTCAAATCTTGCGCCGGCTCTTTGCAACAGGAAGTTCGGTGTGGGTGCCGATGGAATTATCGCTCTGCAATTTGACGAAACCAAAGAGGCTGATCTTGTGATGCTCTACAAAAACCCGGATGGAAGTGATGCGGGTATGTGCGGAAATGGAGCACGCTGTTTCGCGGCATTTGCGGCTACATTGGGTTCTCCGAATAAATTTACATTTCGTGTTCATGAAAAAGTGTACCGTGCCAGTGTAAAGAAGAGATCTGTTGTGATCTATTTCCCGCTCGAAACCTCTGTGATTGAAGAGACGGTGGCCAATGAAGCTATTTTGAATATTTACACAAACACAGAACACATTGTTTGCCCTACCCAAACTCACCTCTTGGATGAAGAACAGGATCTTGTTGCAAGAGGACGATATTTACGAAATCATCCAAAATTCAGTCCAAAAGGAACCAATGTAAACTTTGTTGCCGGTGTTGATAAAAATACACTCTGCCTGCAAACCTACGAACGAGGTGTGGAAGATTTAACCCTCGCATGCGGAACCGGAGCCATCGCCTCAGCGTTGGGCTGGCATCATCTTCAGCAGGCTTCAGCGGGAAGTTTTAAGTTCAAAATCAAGGTAAAGGGAGGCACTCTAACTGTTCATTTTTCGTTTGATACAGAGACCAAAACATATAATAACATTAAACTCGAAGGCCCTGCTGCTTTTGTTTTCGAAGGCCAATTTTATCTCTGATCGGTTGAATCAAATGAACCCGGTTTTTTTATTTAGCATTGTATTTACAGTACTGATAGGATGCTCGCATAGCGGGTCATCAAGCGGTGGTACTGAACCCCTCCCAAGAGTGCAATCCGTTGAAAATCTGTTTAATGTACCGGGACAGATTGTTGCCGATAATCTTGTCAGATCAATCCAGTTTCATCGTTCAGGGAACCGAAACAGCGCCGCAATCATTGAACTGAACAGCGCTCAGAAACTTGAGCTTACATTTGAAACCATGCAATTTGATTCGCGGCAATTTCGCGTGAATATATCACACCATAATCCTGACTGGAGCAGATCTTCACTAGGCCGGGATTCTTTCTTAGATGGCTTGTTTACTCTGTACATAAATTCAGGCAGAGTATCATCGGTGCAACAGCCGCAGTACAGGCAGTACAATTTCACATTCCCAAATGATGATCTCCGCCTGCTCAAAAGCGGAAACTACATGGTTTCCATTGAAGATGCTGATACCGGCTTTCTTGTACTGTCCCTTCCATTTTTTGTAACTGAAAATGAAGGCAGTATTGCCTCTTCGGTTGAATCTCTCATCACACCCAGGCAAAATCTAAGGAGTTCACACAGGCCTGTGAGCCGATATCGGCTTCCGGAAATTGCAGAGCAGCCACAGTTTGATCTTTCGTTTTATTACGTTCAAAATCGCTTCTGGGGTCGCGCTACAAAAGCAGATGAAGTTGATTTTTCAAGCCCCCGGGAAGTTCATTTTGAGGTTAACAGAAACACACCCTTTATTGGGGATTATGAATTTCTTGAACTGGACCTAAGTGATTTTACTCAGCGAAATCCACGTGTGTTGGAGTATTATCCGGCAGAAAATCCGCCAAAAGTTATTCTGCTTGATGATGCATCCCGTTTCACAGCATCGGGCAGGCTGGTTGGTTCCGGTAAATTTGGCAGCCCCGTCATGAGCTTAAATTCCCGATACATTGATGTTCAGTTTACATTTGAACCGGGTATTCCGCCTGAAGCCAATAGCGAAATTTATTTAGTGGGCGACTTCAACAACTGGGCTATTCAGTCCGCTAACCGCTTACGGTATGATCCGGAAACAGATCGATGGAAAACGAATGCCATTCTCAAAGAGGGTGTTTACAGATATAAATATGTTTTGCTTGAGGATGGCGAAATTGACGATCTCTACTTTGATGATCTCTTTACAAATACCCGGCAAGAATATCATACGTTCATTTACATGCGAGATAACCGTGAGTTTTATCATCGCTTGCTTCAATACAATCACTTTTTTTCAAATCAGTAACTTATGAGAATTGCTAAATTTTTTGGCGCATTTTTAATTACGGCAGTCATTATTTTCGGATTTGTTCTCGGCTGGAACTGGAAGTCTTTCTCTGTATTTATTGATAACAGGGAAGCACTCATTGAAGGAAATGAGTGGATCATCAAAACGAGTTCACTTCGGGGTTTATCCGAGTTTATGGGAGAAAATCCACAATATACATCGGTGGTGAGTATTGTTACAGATCATCCCGATTCATCCATTCATTACAATGAATATGAACCCCGGGTGATGGGAACCTCCGCTAATATTTTACTGCTCGCAGCCTATTCCATTCAGTTTGATCTGGGAGAATTATCTCCAAATACGAATATCCCTTGGAGTGATATCTCCATCTATCAGCTGCCTGATGTGGATGAATCGGTTCATCGAGGCAGTTTCAGAACGGCAACCAACCGTGGCTGGATTTCTGACGGATCAATTTCACTGCACAATGCTCTACGTTTGCTTGCTGAGTACAACGATCTTGCCTTAGCCGATTATCTATGGTGGAATCTCGGACCGGATATCTGGAGTCGGGTAAAGGATGATCTGCAGCTCAACCTGACTGAAATGCCACTGCCCTTTTCCGGACTTTATCTGGCTATTTCACCGGAGTTTCAAAATCAGCCTGTGGATCAAATCATTGAAACCTGGGAGATGGCAGAGAGTTCTGACTGGAGAGAGCATGTAACCGCTTTATCGGGCAATTTCGCTGAAATTTCTGAACATCGCGACGCGATAATAAGCTATATGACAAGAAACCGGCTTGGAAATTCATTTATTGAAGAGCGAAATGCGATGATACTCTTTCCGAAAACCACCGCAGCCGAATTAGCCGGAATGCTGTTGCGATTGGTGAATGGTGAAGTTGTAAACGAAAACGTCAGCCGGCAGCTGATGGATTATCTGCGCTGGCCCATGGACCGGCAGACGGGTATAGAGATGGATTTCACCGATTATGGCGCCATCTATGATAACCGGATGGGCTTGATGAATGGATTTGATTTCGGCACTTCAGCCTATACAGGCGATACAACCGTACAGGCATTTTTTCTGGATCAGCTGCCAATCGGTTTCTGGTTTCATGCATCCGGCGGGCATATGCACCAGGATTTTATGCAGCGGTTAATTTATGATCCCGCATTAATCACCCAAATGAAGCGGGTTATTCAATAGCTAAAACGGTAACTTTCAACCAAGTTTTACAGCACACACACATAATGAATAAATACTACTTTATATTTCTTATCTGGCTGCTTCCCATCTATTTTTTGGGACAGTTCAGTTACCAGGCACTCACATACACCGGAATTCAGTCCACATATGATAATGGCGAGAGTTACGTGGCAACAGTTACCGATTTTGATGTGAAACAGATTGCAGCTCAAACCAACGGTTATGTAGTTCTCAATTTCACAACTTCAGCCGGAGATGTGGTTGAAAAAAAACTGGCACTTCCCGTTCAGTTTGCTCAGGTAATAATGAATTCGGAACTGATTCCCGTCCGATATTCAGAAGCATCATTCAGTCCAATTGTAATGATGCCGGTGTACGATTTGCAGCAAAATGTAATTAGAGTGAACCTGGCAGTCACCCTTTTTGGAACCCTTGTGACAATTCTGGTTGCTTTATTTGCTTCCCGATATGCACTCCGGAAAGTGCGCGACGGGGAGGATGAGCTGCAGATCGAAATGCTTGAAGATGTAAATACGGCTATCGGCTGATCCATTCAGATCATATAAGAACCACCGTTTATGTGGAATGTTGAACCACTCATATGTTTTACGTTCCCGCCGGCTAAAAAAGCAACAAGATTAGCAACTTCACCGGGCTGAGTCATTTGATCGAAAGCAGAATCTTTTGTCAGATATTCTTCTCCATAGACTGAAATAGATTCTCTTGCCATATCCGTTTCCACAAAGCCCGGAGCAATAGTATAGGCTACAATTCCTTTTCTGCTGAAATCACGTGCAACACTTTTTATAAATGCCACCATCCCTCCCTTTGAGGCAGCATATGCAGCATACTCCTGAGTATCTCCCCTGTATGCCGCACGCGATGCGATATTGATCAGCACTCCCTCAGATCCATTCTCAATATGTTTATTGATAAACCATTTACTCAACAGCGAAGAAGAGCGCAGGTTTACCATCATGGTCTTATCCCAGACATCGAGCCACTCTTTATCCGATTCTGAAAAATCAGCAACCTGGAAAATTCCTGCATTATTTATCAGAACATCCGGGCATTTCGTGCTGATGATTACTTTCAATCTCTCAGTTAAATCCTTTTCATCTGCAAGATCAGCTTGCAAGCCTATGAAATCTGTATGATTATTCAATTCATCGGGAAACTCAGAAATACGTGATGTGCCGGTAACTTTGAAATGTTGCTGTAAGAGAGTTTTGGCAATGTCGAAACCAATTCCTCGTGAAGCACCGGTTATCAAAGCATGTTTCATGTTGAGTATGGATTGAGGTTTTTTTGAATTGGTTTAAATAGAAGTGAACTATTTTTTTCTGTAGACCGGTACATTGGAGCAAGCTTCACCATACATCAGTTTTTTTACGTGAGGAAGAAGCTTTTTGGTGGCATACATGTATACATCAGCCGGTACATCTATCTTGCTGCAACCCTTGAGTAGAACAAATCTATCTTTATAGTCAGCCCAATCTTGTGAATCAAGTTTCAGCTTAAATATTTCACTTAACGCCTGCTTCTTGTTCCCGAAAAATACATCTTCGGCATACTCTTCGGCGTGTTGAACCACAAGCATATAAGCCCATTTGGGAATGATGGCATCGGTTGAACAGTGTACCGCAAGATATTTATTTGTGTATTGCTGCCAGTCAAAAGCATCCATCTTCTCTCGATACTCTGCCTCTTTTAGTATCAAACCATGAAACAGAAAATCTTTCAAATCCAGTTCAGCTACTTCAACTCCCTGTGCAAATTTTTCAAGATCTACGGTTTCGAGCTTGGACTGTTTAATCTTGTTTACAATTTCAGACATAAGATAAGGAGTAATGAGTATCGAGTATCAAGTATTGAGATTGGTTTTGAATAGAGATTTTTATGTAAGAAGCCGACTCACTACTTAATTCTCACTACTCATTACTTGATACCCGATACTAAAAATTAAAGTGAAAACGATTCGCCACATGAGCAGCTTCTGGCAGCATTCGGATTGTTGAAATGGAAGCCTTTACCCGTCAGCCCATCCGTAAAATCGAGTTTTGTACCGGCCAGATAGAGAAAGCTTCTCATATCAACCACAATCTTTATACCATGATCTTCAAAAAACTTATCACTCTCCTCAATTTTCTCTGTTGAATCAAAATCGAGGTTATACGTCAGGCCGGAACAGCCTCCGCTAGCCACAGCTACCCGAAGCGGCGTTTCATTT
>SLJB01000010.1 GCA_007135335.1 Balneolaceae bacterium | reverse complement strand
GTTCTCCATTATTTGGGGTTCCCCATCGGATATGTTTAATCTCTTTCTGTTTAGATTCAGTATTCAACACAATCACGATTAGTTGGTTACCCGGTGAAATGTTGTATGATGGCACAAAAACAGATTCTTTTCTAGTGTTAAATCCATAGTAAGCCTCCACATCTTCTTTGTCTGCAAAAAAAGCAACTCTGTTTATCATAATAGCTTATCTCAACTTTACTTAAACATTATATTTTATTGGATGTACTCCATTCACTTACTCAACATTCAGGATGAATATTAAATTTCATTACTGTTATACCTGCACTTAATAAATATACTACTTCACCGATGAAATATTTTTTGCATGAATTAACAAATTTCCGATTTCATTTGAAGATGCCGGCATAACTGTTCTGAAATTTGAGCGTTTTCAGATGCTGATGTTACCAAAAAAAACAGGCTTTTTTCGATGAAGCCAAACCTTCACCAATTTTTTTAGGGACTGCCGGATTAGAATTAATACAAGTTTTACTGTAAACGAGAATTACTTTTCCTTCATCTCTATATTGTTATAATACGACTCGCTCAGGCATTGTTCCCTCATATCCATTATATTTCTTTAAATACTACTGTTATTTGTGTTGGATTACACCTTGTCTGGAATTATTTTCAGAGTGATTCATGGTATGCCGGTAATCAGCCTGCATCTGAACTCATTCCAGCTGAATTCAGCAATTTGAGCTGTTTTCAGACCGGCAGTTAATTATGGCCTGAATGATTAAACCATAGTAACCTCTGGACTGATCAGGTTGGACGTGCAGTATTTATCTGCACAAATTTTATGTGAAGTGAAGTTAATCTTCGTTCATTGACATTAGTGATCATACCTTTGGCAGGATAATGCATGTTGCAATGCGTTAACGTGTGGCGGCGTAAAAATCAAATAATGAATTGATTTTTCGGTGCATCAGTTAGATAAAAAGCACCCTTTCTGCCAATAAATAATTGAAATATTGACCTTAAAATTTGAAGAGGTAAACCATTGTCGTTTAATCAATTTCGACTGCGTTCCGATATTTTGAAGGGGTTGAAAGATGTAAAAATTGAAAGCCCCTCACCACTGCAAAAAAAAATATTCAAAGCCGTACAAGAGAAAAAAGATCTTGTAATAAATACCACCATTGAAGATAAACCCGAGGTTGGGTATCTCATTTCATTGCTAAATGAGATCTCACAATCTGAGAGAAGGCAGGGTACACGTGCAATTATACTTGCAGGTGATAAAGACCGTGCCAAATATCTGGATGAGTGGATTTGGGCGATTGGTTATCACTCCACTATAGAAAGCGCCTGTTTAACTGAGGATGGAGATGAAAAAGAACAAAAATCAGCGCTTTCTGCCGGTCCTGTTGTAATTGTGGCTACCCCTAGCCGTCTGGCTCATTTACTGGAAGAAAACCGAATGATTTTCAGGGAGGTTCAGCAGCTTATTGTTGATCAGGGTGAGATGATCTCAGACTGGCCTCAGATTGAAGTGATTTCAAAGCGGGTGATTGGGAAGTGCCAGCGTATTTTTACAGCAGCCAAAGACAGCAAAGAATTACGGGAAGCTGAAAAACTGATACTTCAGGATCCGCAGCTTGTAACTCTTGCAAAAAAAACTTCCTCTAAAACTGAACCCAAAGAAAAGGAAACTCCAAAAAAGAAAGAGGAAGAGGTTCCACCTGTGTCAAAAAATCTTACACAGTATTACATCAATGTGCCTCCACGATCAAAAATCACCACATTACTTGCGCATCTTGATAATACCAAAACCGACTCAGTTGTAATATTTTCGGCATCCACAAAAACTGCAGATCGTCTTTATAAAATCCTGCGAAAAAACAATAAGCGCGCAGTAAGCCTGCACGATAAACTGGATGAAAAAACATTCAAAGAACGGTTTGATAGATTTGTAACAGGCAATGTTCAGCACTTGCTGGTGGGTGAATTATCTGCATCAAAATTGCCGCTCGAAGAGGCAACGCAGGTAATCAATTACGATGTACCCGAAGATGTAAATGAGTATAAACTTCGTGCCGATCTTGTGGGGGACGGTAAATCTACCCGAATAACAAGTTTGGTCTCCAAGCAAGATCGCAGCGACATTAACACCATTTGTGAATCATTGGGATATGCCCCAGAAGAGTTACCTCTCCCGAAAACAGTAAAAGAGAAAGTCTCTTCTGAAAAAAGCAAACCAAAGAAAGAGAAAAACTCCCGCGGCAAGCGGGCGGCAGGCGGTAAGAATAAACGTACACAATCTGCCAAACCCAAACGTAGTAAAAGCTCACAAAAACTCAAAGAACTGCCAAGGCCAACATTCGATCAGCTTGAGGGCGGGCGTACCGGCAAGAAGAAAAAGAAAGGGTTTTTGGGTTTCATTAAAAATCTTTTCGAGTAGCTTTCAATAAGTTTAGGGTAGAATATCCCGATATGCAGCTTTAGTTTCATTATCCGGTTTTGTTGCCAAACTTACCAGCCAGGTTGCCAGTATGGAGGCAGTAAAGCCGGGTATCAGCTCATAGAGGATATCGGTCATTCCGGGAGTATAATACCACCCGATGGTAACAATGGTTCCTGTAAGTAAACCGGCAAAGATACCTGCTCTTGTTGTTCCTTTCCAGTAGAGCGCAAGTATGGTAGTAGGCCCGATGGATGCCCCCAAGCCGGCCCATGCAAATAACACAAGCCAGAAGACAAGGTCTTCAGCCAGAAAGCCAACTAAAAGAGAGATTACCACGAGAAGAAATACAACAATGCGGCTGTAGAGTACAAGACGCTTTTGAGGAACATCTTCATCTTTACGGATAATTTTTTCATAAATATCACGAACCACACTCGAGGCCGCAACCAATAACTGCGAATCTGCTGTTGACATAATCGCAGCAAATATTGAAGCTAACACAACTCCAAAAAGTACCGGGTGTAAATGCTGCTGAGCCAATACCGGAAACAAATTTTCAGTATCCCCGGCCGGCAGCAAGTTTACATCCGGAAAATATGCCCGCCCGGCCAGCCCGATAAACACAGCCCCCCATGCCATCAATACATTCCAAACCGTTCCAATGATAGCTGCGAAGCGTAATTGTTCCGGGTCGTCTATCGACATGTAACGGGCAAGAATATGAGGGTTTCCGGGTGAACCCAACCCGATCCCTACAAAACCGATAGCTGCACCGACTGAGATTGCAAATGGATCCACATAAACGGCATCCATTACAGAAAGCTGCTGAAGCATTTCAGTTAACCCTCCCAAATTCATGATGGCAACAATCGGAAGTATGACCAGAGCCAAAATCATAAAAAATGCCTGAAACATATCAGTAAGACTCACCGCAAGGAAACCGCCTGTAATTGTATATGCAACAACGATCAATGCTGTAAGCATAATGCCCGTATTCATCTCCATTCCAAAGCCGGATGCAAAGGCTTTCCCTCCTGCAACAAATTGCGCAGAAATATATCCGATCATAAAAACAAGAAAGATGGATACAATTGTAATCCTCAGTTTGCCGTCTTGGTCTCCGAAACGTTCTGCAAAAAAATCGGGTATGGTGATACAGTTTCGTTTACCGGTAAATATTCTCAGCCGTTTTGCATAGTAGAGGAAAAGAAATATCTCAACAATAATGTATCCCGCCACTGCCCACACGGCAGAAGGCCCGCGAGCGTATGCCATCCCCGTTACGCCCAGAAGCAGCCATGCACTCCTTCCGGAAACTACTGCCGAAAGTGCAACCACAAAACGGTTCATCTTTCGTCCGCCGATGAAATACTCCGCAATTCCTTTTGATGAAAACCGGGCAGAATAGATACCAACTGCAATAAGGAGCAGCAGATAACCGGCAAAGGCTGCAACAGCATACACATCAAACTCAACAGCTATGGCCGGTGTATCATCCATGTTTTTTCGCTTTTAATTTCGCAAGAAATACGGCCAATATAATGATGAGTGCGGGCAGCAGAAACATCACAATAAAAAAGGATAGGCTCATTAAGTAAAATTGAGTTTTGTTCAGCGGGAGTATCGGAAAGTTCAGAGTAAAATAAAATTTCAGGTACTGTTTTGCAGAACTTAATTTTCCGATTCAGCAGGAAAAACTGTAAGGAAATCGTCTGTTTAGGTTCATACTTATATGCAAAATAAACAGTCATACCAATTTCCCTTTGCGGCGTACCCCGCGCTCCGGCTGCTGTTCTTGTTGTGTACCGGTATTTTCCTCGGGCATTATCTGCCCCGAAATAACCTTTCTATAATCACATTTGTGATATTTGCAGTAGCTCTGCTTTGGGTGCTATTAGAATTTCTGTTACGAAATATCAGGCCGGTGCTTTCATCACATCTCTCTACTTGTATTTACACAAGCTTTGTGGTTTTATGCAGCGCCGGTCTCTATCATTTTTCTGCAGCCTCAAACAATCCCGATTCCCTCGCATTCGATACCATACAACTGTTTGAATGGGAAGAGATTTTAGTTGATGGAGTCATAAAAGAATCCGGCAAAAGCAGCACGGGAAGAAGTGTCTATGTGATTGAGGTCCGGAACACATTATTTGAAGAAGGAACGAATTGGGAACATGAATACCGTTTGCGGCTGTATGATGATCAACCTGATAACACGGTAATTCTTCAGGGTGACCAAACATCTTTCAGGGTACGGCTATATGGATTTCCGGAGAGAAGAAATCCTCATGAATTTAACTACGGGCAGTGGCTTTTTGACAGAGGTATCATCGGGCATGGCGAAGTTTTAGAGATGATAAGTAAGACCCGAAACCGATCCTTTGGTTGGCAGCCGCTTCGTGCCATTGTAAGAAACAATGCGAATCTTGTATTTAACGATGAGCAATCCATTATCGCCAGGGCGCTTATTCTCGGTGATAAAGAGGAACTAACCGCGGATACACGCCAACAATTTTCCCGCGCAGGGCTCTCTCACATCATGGCCGTATCCGGGCTTCATGTAGGTTTTATTGTAGCGCCTTTCTGGTTGCTTATCCCTTTTCTATGGGGAAGCAGATCGGGGAAATGGACTGGAATTGTCATTTTAACCCTGCTTCTGCTCGGCTATGCCGGACTTACCGGTTTCAGCCCATCAGTTAGCCGGGCCTCTCTAATGGCATGGCTCTTAACCTATGGCAAGCTGTTTCACAAAGTGCGTAACTCCATAAACATAACAGCCGTTGCTGCCATTATTATTCTCCTGATTGAACCCCGGCAGATATTTGATGTTGGTTTCCAGTTATCATTTTCTGCTGTTTTCATCATACTTCTGGTGATGCCGGAAGTACAGCGCCTGATTCCCGGTAAATGGCACTATGGTATCCGGGGCGGCCTTTTCACGATAATCCTTGTATCCATCGTTGTACAGGTCGGGTTATTCCCGATTTTGATTCACTACTTCGGGGAGTTTTCAATCATAGGCCCTATTGCCAATGCTCTCGTGGTTCCAATACTCTCGTTTACCGTTCCTGCCGGCCTTTTCCTCGTCATCTTCAGCCCGATCGCTCCTGTTTTCTTTCAAATTGGTGCTTTCCCGGTAACTCTCTTGTTGCAATGGATTGAAAACGTAGCGTTTACACTCGGTTCGCAAACATTTAGCTACCTTAGTTTCAGTTCATCACCAACAGCACTTTTTCTTGTCTGGTTATTTGTCATCTTGTTTATTGCATCTCTAAGAATTCCCGCTGTGAGATGGAAAATGGTCATTCTATTTCTGATCAGCCTGAATATTATGATGGCGGAAATGATTCTCAATAAGCCGATACATAAAACCATGCAGATTACTTTTCTTGATGTTGGCCAGGGTGATGCCATTCACATTCAAACGCCCAACAATAAACATATTTTGGTTGATGCCGGCCGGTGGTCACCCATGAGTAATAGCGGTGAGCGCGTACTTCTGCCCTATTTTGAGTATTTGGGTACAGATAAACTCGATGCTGTTATCATATCTCATCCGCATGCCGACCATATTGGTGGAATGCCACATATTCTGGAAAAGCTTACTGTGAACGGAATTTACCAAAATGATGATCCCTACGATTCTGAGCTCTATAAAAGATATATGGACCTTGCAGAAGAGAAAGAAGTGCCCGTTTATTTTGTATACGCTGGTGATATAATTGATGTTGATTCGGAAATCCGCATTTTTGTGATTGGACCGGAAGCTGCAAGTACTCGAGACCGAAATCCCAATAATCATTCGATAGCATTTAAACTGGTGCACGGGGAAAATCATTTTCTTTTCACGGGTGATGCTGAAGTAAACCAGGAGAGGCAAATAGCGAGTAAATATGGGGATTTTTTGAAATCAACTATTTACAAAGCAGGCCATCATGCAAGCAACACAAGTTCAAATGATTTTTTTATGCAGTATGTAGAACCAGAAATTACAGTGGCTTCACTTGCATTCAGAAATGTATTTGGCCATCCCGGAGCTCATGCAATTGAACGTATTCATCAGTTCAGCAACCGGCAAAAGTACACCAGTTTAAGCGGAGGCATTGTATTTACATCTGATGGAAAAACAATCACTAAGATTGACTGGTGAAATAGGTGATAAGTCACTTTTTTTGTATTCCTTTTAATCACTTCAAAATGGTTGGCTTTTCCTCATAAAGTTGATGCTGATAAATAAGTAGTGTACTTTAGATACATATAGATTCTTATCTGAACAGTTAATATAGAACAAAAGCTCTCAGCAGTAATTATTATGCCTAAAAAGGAACGCCCAACCTTCGAAGATGCTTTAGAGAAACTGGAAACAATTGTTGAAAAACTAAGTGACCAGGAAATATCCCTTGAAAAATCTGTTGAATTGTACGAAGAAGGGCTCCGATTATCAAAAATTTGCACAGAAACATTAGAGCAGGCAACGTTAAAAATCGAACAGATCGATCAGTCTAACAAAAGTGATAAAGAAGATCTCTAATATTGATGGAACTATACAAACCTAAGGCCGGTAAAACGCTCAAAAATATCCATACACCGGATGACCTAAAAAAGCTGAAACCGGAACAGCTTCAGGATGTTTGCGATGAACTTCGCGAATTTATCATTGATCTTGTTTCTGTATACGGAGGCCACTTTGGTGCAAGTTTAGGCGTGATCGAGCTTACCGTTGCCCTGCACTACGTGTATAATACTCCGCATGATGAAATTATCTGGGATGTAGGCCACCAGGCTTACGGCCATAAAATCTTAACCGGCAGGCGAGAAGAGTTTCATACCAACAGAAAATATCAAGGCATTTCCGGTTTTCCGAAACGTACTGAAAGCGAATACGACAGTTTTGGTGTTGGCCACTCAAGCACATCCATCTCTGCGGGGTTGGGCATGGCGATAGCCCGTGATTTAAATAAATCCGACAAAAAAATTGTCTCAGTAATCGGTGATGGTGCCATGACAGGCGGAATGGCATTTGAGGCGCTGAATAATGCCGGTGCATTAAAATCTGACATGCTGGTGGTTCTGAATGATAACAATATGTCCATCGATCCCAATGTAGGGGCGCTGAAAGAGTATCTCGCAGAGATTACCACAAGCAAGACCTTCAACAAAATGAGGGACGAAATTTACGACCTCCTTGGCCATCTGAAAGGCGCCGGGGATAAAATGAGAAAAGCTGCATCAAAATTAGAGCGGGCTGCAACGGCTGCCATTACGCCGGGAGCACTTTTTCAGGCACTTGGATTTAAATATTACGGTCCTGTTGATGGCCACAATGTAGATGCACTCCGTCGTCACCTTGAAGATCTGAGAACTGTAAGCGGCCCAAAGCTGCTTCACATTGTAACCGTAAAAGGAAAAGGATTTGCTCCTGCTGAAAGAGAACAAACCAAATGGCACGCTCAAAGCAGTCCTTTTGATAAGATTACCGGAAAATCGCTTGTAAAGCCGGGAAACGGAAAAAAACCGCCTCCGAAATATCAGGATGTATTTGGAGAAACGCTGGTTGAGCTGGCTGCAAAAAATGAAGACATTGTTGCCATAACGCCGGCCATGCCAAGTGGCTCCAGCCTATGGCCCATGATGCATACTTTCCCTGACAGAGCTTTTGATGTGGGTATTGCTGAGCAGCACGCCGTAACTTTCGCGGCAGGTTTGGCTACACAGGGTAAAAAGGCATTTGCAGCCCTCTATTCCACTTTTTTACAACGCGCCTACGATCAGGTAATTCACGATGTTGCCATTCAAAAATTACCCGTGGTCTTCTGTATTGACCGTGCAGGCCTCGTGGGTGCCGACGGGCCAACTCATCACGGCTTATACGACGTTTCCTTTCTGCGGGCAGTGCCAAATATGATTGTATCCTCTCCCATGGATGAACAGGAGCTACGCGATATGATGTACACTGCTTCTGAACATAATGAAGCGGCCTGGTCTATTCGTTACCCGCGCGGCCGCTCAGTAGGTATTCCTGTTCGTGAAGGTTTTGAATTAACTGAAATTGGTAAAGGGCGTATCATCTCAGAAGGTAGCCAAACAGCCGTACTCAGTTTCGGGCCAATAGGAAATTATGTAACTGAAGCTCGTGCAATTTTAGAATTGGATGATGTTCATATAGGGCATTTTGATATGCGTTATGCCAAACCGCTTGATGTAGACTTAATTGATTATGTGCTGGCAAAGTACAATCATATCATTACCCTGGAAGATGGTACAAAACTTGGCGGTTTTGGATCCGCAGTGGCTGAATATGTGGCCGGCAAAGGTGTTGCAGTTCCTGTAACTATCATGGGAGTACCCGATGAGATAATCGAGCATGGCACTCAAAGGCAGCTGCACGATGAAGTTGGGATTGGCCCCGATGGAATTGTGGATGAAGTAAAGAAAACACTTGATGTGTCCGTTTTGTAAACTCGGCTCATAAAATTTTTACTGCCGTACCAACTTTCAGTGAATTACTTAAGAAACTACTTCTGAGATCCTTGAACTATACCCTCTCCGATTTTGATTACCATCTCCCGGAAAAGCTCATTGCCCAAAAACCGGCTGAACCGCGCGATCATTCCAGGCTGTTGATTTATAACCGTAAATCCGGTGAATTAACCGACGATCAATTCTATAACATCGGAAACTATCTGCCGGCCCAAACTTCGCTTGTAGTAAATAACAGTAAAGTGGAAAAATGCCGGCTTCTATTTAATAATGGTCGCATTGAAATTTTTGTAACTAAAGCTATAGACAGCCAGATCATTGAGGCTATGGTGCGTCC
>SLJB01000317.1 GCA_007135335.1 Balneolaceae bacterium | reverse complement strand
TTCCCTCGCTTTCCGAAAGCGCGAATGCCCGCGCTGTACCCGTTAATTGCGTTGACCCTGATCCAATACGCTGCTGAGCGTACAGCTCAATATTTCTGAAAGATGTGGAAAGAGTATCAGCATTGTATGATAGATCCCAGGAATCGGTTTGATAGTGGAGGCCAAATTTGGTTGATACCGTGCTTGTTGAATCCCGCCGATGGTGCATTTGCAGATAGATATCACTGGTGGTTTGATCGGCATTAGCATTGTTTTGAAGCGGTGACTCAATAAAATAGTTAAACGTGAAGAAACGGGGATCCGAAATGTTATAACCGAATGACTCCTGCCGTTCAAGTGAATTATTAATGTAACCCGCTTTTAGCAGCCAGTTATGGTTTAACTGATGATAAATACGCGCAACAACTTGCCGTCCTTCAACATTCTGCCTTGTGTACCCTGCGCCATCGCGGCGGTCCCAGAACGAGATTTCAAGATTTGTACCTTTGCGTAAATTTTGAGTGAAAGCGAATTCAAGACTTCGATAATTAAATTTACTTTCATCAAAATTCAGATAAGTTCGCGGCTGAACCAGGTAGTGATCGCGCAGCCGTGTTTCAGCTCTGTAACTGCCTCCATAATTTGTTTCATTAAACTCAGCAATTTTATGAAATGCGAGACGGTTCCAGTTTACAGCCCCTGTAAGAGGGTCATTCATCACCAAACCCTCCATCTCAAGATTCAGATGGCGCGATTCAAACGCATGCAGCTCTAAGCCATCCATCTTACCAACGGTGCCCATTCGATAGGTTATGGCACCTCTTGTGTTGTGAAAACGATTGAACATATTCAGCATGTTCACCCAGCGAAGAGTGCTGTCTGTTTCGGCTGTTTCAAAACTTCCGTGAGTGTGATATTGCCAAACATGAACCGTATCCTGCCTCACTTCTTCAGGTTCTTCTTCTAACCCGGGCCGTTGCTGAGGTGGAATGGTGTCCTGTAAAGTTGAATCAGGCAATGAATCCTGGTAATCGGGAATAAGGAGCGTATCGGGCAGTAAAGAATCGGGTAGAACCGGCGTTGGCAATGTATCAGGCAAAACCGGTTTTGGTAGTGTATCCCAGCCGGCGTACATATAAACCGGTGCCGGAAGATCTGAAGAAAAGCGGTCTTGCATCCCCACTGAAAACAGTAATCCTATCAACAATAAAAGATTCAAGAAAAGTGGGGTTTAAGTTCGTAAGGATACGTTTCCAAAGCCAGAAGACGTCGGCGAACGGTTTCAAGTACAACCATAACTGTGCGCTCTTTGTTTACCAATCGGTTATTAGTAAATACAGTTTTAAGGGCAAAACTCTGATCCTTAAACGAGAAACCCATCCAAACAGTACCAACCGGTTTTTCCGGAGTTCCGCCATCGGGGCCTGCAATACCCGTTGTTGATACCCCGATATCTGCACCAAACTTTTGGGCTGCCTGTTTTGCCATGCTGATGGCTACAGGCTCACTAACAGCACCATACTTTTTAATCAATTTCTCATCAACACCAAGAATATCAGATTTGGCACTGTTTGAATAAGCAACAACACCGCCCAGCATCGTTGCACTGGAACCGGCAACATTTGTAATCTCATTAGCAAGCATCCCGCCTGTGCAACTTTCAGCCACGGCAATGGTTTTGTTTTGCGCGGAGAGTATTTTCCCTACCACTTCAGCAAGGCTTTGATCTTTGTTTTTTGCATAAATGAGATCCCCCGCTTTTTTATCAACCATTCGCCGTATGGCAAGTAATTTATTTTCTGCCAATTCAACGGTATCTCCATCAGCACTTAATCGCAGTGTTACGCCACCCGGGTTGGGTAAATAAGCAATTCCAACTCCGTTACCGGTATATTCATCAAGATTGCCGATCAGATCGCTAAGGCTGCTTTCAGGTATGCCGGCAGTTTTAACATAATCTGTAACTCTCACACTCAAAGCCGGGAACAGAGAACGGATTTTAAGCGCTACTCTTTTATCCATCAGATACCTCATTTCGTATGGAACCCCTGGAAGAACTGCAAGATAGTGACCTTCTTTTTCAAACCACATTCCGGGTGCCGTGCCCTGTTTATTGAAAAGAACTTCGCAGCATTCGGGTACAGCAGCCTGCTCAATATTTGAAGGTGAGAGGGTAAAGCCTCTGTCTCGAAATATTTTTTTTACATATTCCAGAACATCCTCATTCTGCACAAGCTTACTGTTAAACAGTTCAGCAACAGCTTTTTTGGTGATGTCATCATGAGTGGGTCCCAAACCACCGGTAACAATGGTAACATCCGCATCAGTAAGGAACTCTTTTACCTTTTCTTTGATCAGATTATAATTATCGGGTATGGTTGAAATTTGTTCAACTGTAAAGCCTAAGTGTGTAAGCGATTGCCCGATGTAAGCTGCATTTGTGTTGACCGTATCTCCTATCAACAGTTCATTACCGATTGAAATTATGTGTGCTTTTCTCATACAATTAGAAAATAGGGTTTTGCTGAGCATTGATGAAATAGAGATCACGATTATATTAACATTCCGGTTGCCCATTTAAGCAAGCCTGATTAATCACTAAATTTTTTTATATTTGTGATTAATCACCAAATCAACGGCTCTCCGGTACTTCATGATATTATGAATCTAAGTATCAATTCATTTAAGAGAGTTCTACCTTTAAGCAGTGGAAAAATTACCCAACATACTCAGCGGTTTTCGATTGGTGATGGCACCGGTCTTTTTAATTTTATTCATTCAGGATGATATTCTACTAAGAGGAATCAGTCTTGTTGTTTTCGCTGTAGCCGCCATCACAGACTATTTTGACGGGTATTATGCCCGACGATATGAGGTGGAAAGTGAATTTGGAATTTTTCTGGATCCCCTTGCCGATAAGTTTTTAACCTTTGCCGGTTTTGTGTGCCTGCCTTTTTTAGACCCCGGCCAGTTTCCATGGTGGGCAGTTGTTATAATTGTTCTGCGTGATATTATCATAACCAGCCTCAGAATTTTCACGAACCGAAAAGGAATCACCCTCGCAACACGCACCACGGCAAAAGCAAAAACAGCTATTCAAATGGGGTATTTGTATGTAGCACTGCTTTTTGGATTTTTTCTTCTTTTTGGGGGAGAGTTCGGTGAATTTGTACGCGCATTTTTTACACTCAACATCTTCTTTTGGGGTATGATGGCTGTGGTTGCCATCACCGTTTATTCCGGGGTTGAATACTTTGTTGTAAACCGAAAGCTTCTTTTCGGGAAAAGTTAAACCCTCAACATCAAGGCCTTTCAGAACTAAATAATTATGAATCGCATTAAAATATGGGTTGGAACACTATTTGGTGCAGGTTTGCTGCCGGCGGCACCGGGCACCTGGGGCAGCTTATTTACATTGCCATTAATCTATTTCTCGGCAATCGCATTGCCTGTATATGGACCCATTTTTCTTTTGCTTGCAACAATATTGCTATCGCTATGGAGTTCCGATGCGAATGTTGCAGCGTTCGGAGAAGATCCCGGGCAGTTCGTAATGGATGAAAGCGCCGGACAAACCGTGGTTTTCCTGTTTGTAAGTTTTCAGCAAACCTTATTCGACCTGATCCTGTTAGCTATCGGATTCTTACTGTTTAGACTGTTCGATGTGCTGAAACCATTTGGAATTAAAGCAGTAGAAAAATTGCATGGAAAATTCGGTATATTGGCAGACGATTTATTGGCCGGAATTTATGCCCTGATTTGCATTCAAACGATCATTCACTTCATTCCTGCCGCGGTATAATAAAACAACAGGTATTACGTCCTTTACAACTAATTAATTTATTACAGGCTTTTAAAGAGAATAAACCTGAACATTTGTTCTTGAATGGCTAAAAAAAGACAGATTTAATATTAGAATAATATGATTATCGATACAAAATTTTCCAGAGAGCTTGCAAAATCTCTGCTAGAAATCAATGCCGTAATCCTGCGGCCAAACGACCCCTTTACATGGTCATCCGGGTGGAATTCGCCCATTTACTGCGACAACCGATTAACACTTCGCCATCCCGAACTTCGAAAAAAAATATCCAAAGCATTTACAAACATCATCAATGAAAAATTCAGTGATGTGGAAGTCATCACCGGTACCGCAACTGCCGGTATTCCGCATGCCGCCTGGGTTGCTCAATCGCTCGACAGACCCTTGGCCTACGTACGTGCAAAAGCCAAAGCTTACGGTTTGGGCAATCAAATTGAAGGGGGCGTGGATAAGGGCCAATCAACGGTTGTTATTGAAGATCTTATTTCAACAGGGGGTTCTGCAATCTCAGTAATTGAAGCTCTCCTGTTTATCGGGGCCGATGTTCGTGCGGTAATCAGTATATTTTCGTACGGCTTTGATGAAGCAAACAACAAATTCAAAAAGAAGCAAATTCCTGTTTACACACTTACAGATTATGCCACATTAGTTGATGTTGCACTCGAAGAGGGATATATCAAATCAGCAGATATGGATATGCTGAATTCGTGGCGAGAAAAACCGGCAGAATGGCCCAACTAAATTCAGAACTTGCTCAGTTTACTGCAGCTACGGCAGCAGCAACGCTTTCAGCAGGTCAAAAACTAATCCGGAACTTTAATTATTACAGATCAGCTTCATCTGATGAGGATCTTATTACCCGCGAAGAACTTCTGCTGATCTGCAATAATATTCGGATGGATCTGTTTGGAATGCATAACCTGCTAAATGATGAACTGATGCAACACTCACCATTCCTTGTTTCTCTTGCCTGCCGAATCAACGATTCATATGAAGAACTTCACAGAAAACTTCTCTTTTTTGATATACAATTTATAGAGAACATCATACCCCAAATGGATACTGTCAGACATTTTTGGGCCGATTGTACAGAACCTTTTTTCTACAACAGTTTGTTAGAATACGAACTGGAACACGGGCAGTCTGAAGCAATCAAACAAACAGAAAAAGCAATCAAAAAACTGCCCGAATCAATCTCATTTTAAATTTTTTATTAAACTATTTACCAGCTCATGAAATATCGAATTCCTTTAATAGCACTCGTATTTATACTCACCGGTTGTCTTGATACACCGAGCACTTCATTTGGTGATCCGGTTGATGAAACCGATTTCCTAGAAGAATACGCTCAGCGAGAAGGTGTTATGAAAACAGAAAGCGGCCTTCTGTACAGAATTATTAATGAAGGAGAAGGGAATATTCCCGATGAAGGCAAAGTTGTTTTCGTTGAATATGAAGGACGCCTAATAACCGATGAAGTTTTTCTTGAAACAGATGGAATTGAATACTTCGCACTCACTGATGATATACTCGAAGGAGTGTTTGAAGGGATTCAGTTGATGCGCGAAGGCGCCGAATATGAATTTGTACTGCCCTCAGAGCTCGGGTACGGACAACGGCCTCCTCAGGGCACACCGGTTCAAAACGGTTCCGTTCTGATTTTCAACATAAAACTCGATTCCTTTTTGATAGATCCTGAGCAGTTTCTAGAGGCCAATGCTCAGCGTGAAGAGATTACTGTAACAGCATCAGGTCTTCAGTATCGTGTTATTAAGGAGGGAGATGGAGAATCACCTGTAGCATCCAGTTTTGTTCAATTTCGCTACAAGGGTACCTTTACAAATGGGTTTATATTTGACCGAACAACCGGCAGTAATATAACAGATCCTTCCTCTGTAGGCTCTTTCATCCCGGGATTCACCGAAGGTTTACAATTGATGCAGGAAGGTGCCAAGTACGAACTATTCCTTCCCTCTAATTTGGGATACGGTGAAAATACGCCACGCGGAATACCACGGGGCGCTGTACTTGTTTTTGAAATTGAGCTTGTAAATGTAGACTAAGCATCACTTACTGTATTTGACCGGTGTATAATTAAAAAAACTGCAACCCAAAATCTTCGATAATGAATATCCACACACGGTCTTGGTTATTTACTATGTTGGTTTTTTCATTATCACTGTTTGTTGCAGCTTGTAATCTCGAGCCGATTGGCGGAAATGATGATAACGGGAATGGAAACGGATCTCAGAACTCAAAAATCATCGGGGGTTCAGGGCAGGATGAAGCCCGGAGTATCATTCAAACATCTGATGGCGGTTTCCTGTTAACCGGCACCACATCCTCAGCTAATGGTGATTTTCAAGGATTGGCAATCGGTCAGCGCGATATTCACCTTACCAAACTGAATGCAAATGGTTCAGTAAACTGGATCAGAACATTTGGCGGAAACGGCATCGATGTAGCCAATGATGTTGTTGAAGACAGAGCCGGCAATTTTGTTATTACAGGGCACAGCAACTCAAACGATGGACACTTTTCAGGGCAAAATCGTGGCGGAACAGATCTTTTTCTCATGAAAATCCGGCCCAACGGAGAACTTATCTGGGCACGAAAATATGGCGGCACAAATGACGACTCAGCCGCAGCTGTGACACTGGCACCCGGAAACGGATATTTTATTACGGGCTCAACCCAATCGAACGACCTTAACTTCTTCACCAAAGCAAATACCAGCCGTGATGCTTTTGTGATGTTCGCTGATATAAACGGTGAACCCAACTGGATTCGAACCGTTGGCGGCACATCATCAGATGAAGCGTACGGAATCACTATCTCTATCCGTAACAGTGTGGTTATAACGGGCTCCCATCAATCACAAAACGGAAACTTTACCGGCCTTAACCCGGGAAGCGCAGGAATATTCACTCTTGAATCAGACCTGAACGGGCAGTTTGTTTCACTGATGAGTTACAGCGGCAGTGGTACGGATATCGGCAGATCTATTTCAGCGACATCAGATGGCGGATTTATCCTTGCCGGAAGCTCGGATTCATCAACCGGGATATTCAGCGGACAGCATCGCGGCGGCAGGGATGCATTTGTGATGAAATTGTCCTCCAACTATGGCACTGAATGGGTTCGAACCATTGGAGGCAGCAGTGATGAAGGAGCCTTCTCATTGATTCAAACTTCAAATAACCAATTTATCGTAACGGGAGAATCACGCTCAAACGATGCAGATTTCAATGAATTAAACCGCGGAAGCAGTGATATTTTTCTCTCTAAGATAGGCCCATCAGGAGATCTTCTGTGGGTAAAAACCTATGGAGGATCGGAAGCGGAAACTGCACGTTCTATTGTACAAACAAGTTTAAATGAGATTGCAGTTACCGGATGGACAGAATCAACAGATGATATGTTTGGAGACTCACACGGTGGACGCAACATCTTTTTCCTACTTACAGATACAGACGGTAACCTGCGTTCTGTTCAATAAAGCTATCTGTTTGGGTGCACGAAAAGAGTTTTCAGGCAATGACATCCACAAATAAAATTTGTATTTTTGGTGTCTGATTTTCCTTCAAAAAACTTCTTCAACATTACCGGCATTATGATGAACAAACGCTTTTACATAGAAACCTACGGCTGCCAGATGAATTTTGCAGATTCCGAGGTGGTAAATTCAATTCTTCTTGATGGAGGAATGTTGCCGGTTCAATCTGCTGAGGAAGCAGACGTAATTTTTGTTAATACATGCTCCATACGCGAAAATGCTGAAACCCGTGTATGGAATCGCCTCAAAGAGTTCCGATCACTTAAAAAAGAGAAGAAGCAGCTCACAGTTGGTGTTTTAGGCTGCATGGCAGAACGCATCAAAGATCAGATTATAGATCAGGAACAGCTTGTTGATATTGTGGTTGGACCGGATGCCTACCGCGACATTCCTAATTTGCTTGCCGAAGTGGAGGATGGCAGAAAAGCTGTGAATGTTCTGCTTTCTCTTGAAGAGACATATGCCGATATCAGTCCTGTGCGAACCAGCGGAAACGGAGTTACAGCGTTTGTATCCATCATGAGAGGCTGCGATAACATGTGCGCTTTCTGTGTTGTGCCCTTTACCAGGGGCCGCGAAAGAAGCAGGCCTCTTGAAAGTATATTACGCGAAATACGTGAGTTGAGTGATCAGGGTTATAGAGAAGTTACCCTTCTCGGGCAAAATGTTAATTCCTACAAATACGAGGAGATCGATTTTACACACCTGATGGATAAAGCCAGCAAGGTTGACCCTGAGATGAGATTCAGATTTTCATCACCACATCCAAAAGATTTCCCTGAACCGCTTCTGCACCTGATAGCTGAACGGCCAAACCTCTGCAATTACATTCATATACCTGCTCAGGCAGGTAGCAGCAGCATGCTCGAACGAATGCGCCGTCCATATACTCGTGAGCAGTACCTCACACTAATCGACCGAATTCGTGAGATTATTCCGGGAGTTTCCCTATCCACAGACATCATCGCAGGTTTTTGCGATGAAACCGAAGAGGAGCATCGCGATACTATGACTCTCATGGAAATTGTGGAATACGATCTTGCTTACATGTTTGCATATTCTGAAAGAGAGAGAACACTGGCCCACCGTAAATACGAGGATAATGTTCCTGAAAGCGTAAAGAAAAGCCGCCTCACAGAAATTATTCAGCAGCAGATGGTCATCCAGGAAAAGAACAATCGAAAAGAGATCGGGCAGCGGCATTTGGTTCTGGTTGAAGGAACCAGCAAGAAGTCTGATGAGCAGCTCTCCGGCCGAACTGACACGAATAAAGTTGTGGTTTTCGACAAACTTGACTTCAAAAAAGGTGACTTTGTTGAAGTTGAAATTGTTGATTGCACCTCGGCAACTCTCATTGCAAAACCGATTTCCAAACGCACTATTGCCGAATACTATTCTGAAGCCGTTTTTGCCTGATACAGTTTCTGCCTGAAATGCTCCTCATTGCAGAGTATTTGCACTATTATGAGTAAGAACTGTTAATATCAAATTAAATCATGTACATATTTAAAATATGTACATGATTTAGGTGAATTGCAGCTGAATTTTCCCCATCTTATAGAAATGCTATTTATTCAAATTACCTTATAAAATTATGAAGGATATAAATGCCTTAAAAAAACAATTATCCGGTTTGGAGGATAAGCTTAAAAAATATCGGGAGGTACTTTTAGCCAATCTTGTTATGATCGGTGAAATTCCGGCACCAACCGGTAAAGAAGAAAACCGGATTCAATTTATATTAAACCGTTTTGATGAAGCGGGTTTAACAGATTCCTCTATTGATGATGCCGGAAACGGAATTGGAGTATTAAAAGGTAAGGAGAGTGAAAAATCTCTGTTGATTAATGCCCATGCCGATACAAAAAAAAAAAAAAAAACAGACCACAC
>SLJB01000197.1 GCA_007135335.1 Balneolaceae bacterium | reverse complement strand
CCTTTCTGCTTTTAATCACATCCGCAATAAATGCCTCAGTTTCACGGCTGCCGGTTCCATTTCCAATGGCTATCAGTGTAACGTTGTACTTGTTGATAAAGCGATTCACCACATCCTCACTTTCCACAATTTTTTTCTGAGGTGGGGTGGGGTAGATCGTTTCCCCATCGAGATACGTTCCGTTTTCATTAATGACAGCAACCTTGCATCCGGTTCTGTAGGCAGGATCTATACCCATAACTACCTGATCTTTAAGCGGTGGCTGCATCAACAGGTTTTTTAAATTGGTGGCAAATGTTTCGATGGCATGCGCATCCGCTTTTTCTGTGAGTTCATTTCGCAGCTCGCGTTCAAGTGAGGGGAAGAGCAGACGTTTATATGCATCTTCTACAGCATCCTGCAGCCAGGTTGTGAAAATTGATCTGTCATTTTTGATTACCACATCATCAAGATTTTCAAGTGTAATCTCATTATTGAGATCGAGGTTTATGAACAGAATGTTCTCTTTTTCACCACGATTCAGCGCCAGAGTCTGATGTGGTTTGATATAAGCCACCCGGCTTCTGAATTCATAATAATCTTCAAAATTAGTCCGGTCTTTTATGGCGGGATTTTTCACTGATGTTAGCACACCATGTTTTCTCATGATGGATCGAAGCGCATCCCGAACATCAACGGATTCATTTATCCATTCCGCTACAATGTCGAGGGAGGTTGTCAGTGCTGCATCGGCATCAGGTAATTTGTATTCAGTGTTCACATATTCCCGTGCATGTTCAAGCGGATTTCCCTGTTCAATAGTCTGTTCCCAAATCAGTTTGGCTAAAGGCTCCAGTCCCTTCTCTTTGGCCATATCGCCACGGGTCTTTTTCTTCTTTTTGTAGGGAAGATAGAGATCTTCCAGTGTCTTCAGATCGTTGCATTCTACGATACTTTTTTCAAGCTCCGCTGTGAGTTTGTTTTGCTCTTTGATGGCTTTTAGAATCGTTTTTTTGCGCGCATCAAGGGCTCTGTGAAACTCAAGAAGATCCCTGACAGAGCGTAATTGTTCTTCATCCAAACCGCCAGTAGCCTCCTGCCTGTACCGTGCCAAAAAAGGGATTGTGGCTCCCTCATCAATGAAACCGGCTACTGTTTGTACTTGTTTTGATGTAAGTTGAACAGAAGAAGCAATGTGACTGAATATCTGTGGCTCTGTCATGAAAATGAGTTAATGAATAATATTACGATGAACATAATTGGGATGAGAAAATACAAGAAGAGACGTAAAGATTCTCTGTTATTTACTGATCAGATTCATCTGATTCCTCTGCAATAATCAGTAAAGAAGAGTACTCATCAATCTCCTTCTGATAGATTTCATACCGGGAGTACATATTAATCAACCCTCGTATCTGATCTCTATGGTCTGATGTTAAATCAGGGTATTCTTCTCTCAATCTGTTTATATGCTTTGAATATAAAGAGTCGGCTGTTTGATGATTTCCTAAAAA
This sequence comes from Balneolaceae bacterium, assembly GCA_007135335.1. Taxonomy (GTDB): domain Bacteria; phylum Bacteroidota; class Rhodothermia; order Balneolales; family Balneolaceae; genus Rhodohalobacter. Next base: position 7,771 of record SLJB01000197.1, on the reverse strand, counting down.
CCGGTTTGCCACTGCTACTGCACCTTCGGCTGTAGCTGTCCACACATGATCGAAACCAATTGTTTGCTGATAGATGTGGAGTCTCCGCTGAAAGAGCGAATCAGCTGCCTGATAATTTCCACGTTCGGCATGGTATTGACCGAAGCCTCCAAAAGCTGCTCCGGCCCTCCAGTGGTTTTCTGTGAACCTCTCAAGTGTTGCATCTATATTGATTTTAAAATTATGTTCAGCTTCATCAAATTTTTTGAGGAAATAGAGTGTGGGGATCAGGTTTGATCGTACCCGCATTGTGGTAAGATGTTCATTACCAAAAACCTCTTCACTTATCTCTAATGCCTGTTTGTATAGACGTTCTGCATCAGAAAATTGCTCAGCATTTCGATAGAGTAATGCCAGACGATTGTAAGGTGCAATTAACCTGTGATCCTGATCACCAAATATTTTGATGATATATTCACTCATTTGATAGTAAATCTTTTCAGCTGTTTCAGTTTCCCCATTGTTAGAGAGATGGATGGCATAATCTTCCATCACCTCTAACGAAAGTTCAGGTGTAATTTCATCGCGAAGCAGTGAATAAGCCCTTTCAGAATATATATATGCTGAATCTCTTTGTCCCGTATTACCAATTGAACGGCCCAGTTTTGATAGGGTACTCACAATTCTTAAATCATCTTCGGGAAGATGCATGGAATAGATCTCATAAGCAGCTTTAAAATTCGGAACTGCAAGATGCCAGGTAAAATCGTTTACATACAACACTCCAATTTTGTAGTAAATTTCAGCTGTATCAAGGTGATTTGGACCATAGGCAATTTTACTCTCATCTGCCGCTTTTGATAAAACATATCGTGCTTTTTCAAATTCACTTAACTGGATAAAAGCATTACCCATAACAGTGAATAATCGGGTTCTTGTTTCAAGATTATTCACCGTTTCAATTCGCTCTAAACCGAGTGAGAGTATGGATGCAGCTGAAATTGTGTCACCGTTCGCGGAATGTGGATCAGCACTGTCAAACAGACCAAAAAGGAATTCTGTTACTTCTTCAGCCTTCTCTTTTTCATAAATGGCTACATTTTTTTCTGCAAGTATTTGCGATGTTGTGAAATATATAAACAGACTGACAATGATTAGAAGTGAAGCAGAGGAGAGGAGCAGTGAGCGGTTTCTCCTGAAGAATTTACCGGTTGTATAGTTTAATGATGGTTCACGGGCTGATACGGGTCTTAATCGGAGAAACTTTTTTAAATCGGCAATAAACACACCGATTGAGTTATATCTTCTTTCCGGTTCAGGCTCAATGGCTTTGAGAATAATATAATCGAGATCACAAGTAAGCCATGAGTATAGTTCCGATGGCTTCACTTTCCTGTTTTCACAGAGATCTTTTTTGGAATCAGTTGGGAGAAGTTTAAAATATGCCGACGGTTTTTGCTGAATTCCGGCATATTTTTCCTCTTTGATTCTCTCTATACTTTTTCCGGAGGTATCAAATAATTCAGTACCGGTAAGAAGTTCATTAAGCAAAATACCCAAAGAGTATATGTCTGTTAATGTGTTATCCCGTTTGCCTGTAAATTGTTCTGGTGATGCAAATTGGGGGGTTAAAAAATTTACATCATTTGCATCTTTGCTTTCAAGGACCGTCTGCTTTTCCAGTTTAGCAATTCCAAAATCCAGTATTTTAACACTACCGTTATCACAGACCAAGATATTTTCAGGTTTTAAATCTCTATGCACTACAAGATTAGTATGTGCAAAATCAACTATTTCCAGCACTTTTATAAATAGTTCAATCCTCTCTTTGATGCTGCATTTTTGCCGGTTACAATATTCAATGATATTCAGCCCTTCCACATACTCCATAATGATGAAAGGCAGTCCATCAAAAACACCACCATCATATAGTTTTGCTATTCCGGGGTGAGTAAAATTTGCCAGAATTTGAATCTCTTGTTTAAACTGTTCTTTTATACTGGAAACCGAATACTCTTTCCGCAGAATCTTGATAGCAGCTTTTTTCTCAAATGTACCGTCACATCGTTCAGCAAGATAAACAGTGCCCATTCCACCGGTTTCGATATGCTGTACTATTATATAGTTCTTAACAATCTTTCCGATATAAAAATCCGGATCAAACTCACGGGCAAGATCTTCTTTTACTAATTCAGTAAACTGAGACTTTGATTTTGACAATTGATCAAAGAGTTCACCCGACTGATTTACAGCATCAAGGAATTCAGCAACTTCATCCAGAAGAACGCTGTTTGATGCACATAGCTTTTCAGCAGCGGCGAGCCTTTCAGGAACCGGCAGATGAAGTACTTCGTCAATTATGCGCTCAATTTTTTTCCAGTGTTCAGCTTTCATGGCTGCGCGGATTATGAAAAATTTTTTTAATCAATAAATGTGGGGGTATAAATTGAATGTAAATTGTCTTACAATGTGTTTCGTGAGTGTAGTATCAAAAGTGGATGCATAATATCTGATTATAGTTTTTTTAATGGAACAAAGGAAAAGAATATCACAATTAATTGGTGCACTGCCCGACGATCCACTAGCTTATAATAAAATCTATTCACAGGTTTATAATGAACTGAAAAGGCTTGCAGGGTACAAACTTTCATCAGAACGGCAAAATCACACCATTTCAAAAACAGAACTTGTGCATGAGGTATACCTGAAAATGGAAGCCAGCAGCGAACTTGTATTTAATGACAGTGCACACTTTATGGCAGTTGCCTCTACATGCATGCGGCAGCTTCTAATTGATTATGCAAGAATGAAAAATGCACAAAAACGGGGTTATGGAGATCAAAATCTTACGTATCTGGATGAATTATACAGCACGTATGAAGAGAGCGCAAACGATCTGTTAAATATCGATGAAGCCATAAAGAAACTGGAAGAAATAGATTCGAGACTTGCTGATGTATTAACCATGCGATTTTTTGGCGAAATGAAATTAGATCAAATTGCAGAGGTCATGAATATTTCTCACAGTACTGTAAGCCGTGATTTACTAAAAGCCAAAGGGCTTATGCAGAAACTTCTCAATTAGATTCATTTCAAAAATGCTGAATAGATCATAATCACGTGAGAATCGGTTGCGGAAATGGTATCTTCAGGGAAAGTTAAATGTGTAAAAATCATCGAATGAATACAGATTTACAGCAATTACAAGATGCTGCCATTGAATTTGCAAAAGCCGGAGGAAACTCAACCCTTCAATATTTCAACAAATCATTTGATCTGCAGTTTAAAGGGGATAAGTCACCCGTTACCAATGCTGACAGAGAATCTGAACAGATCATCAGAAAACTCATTAACGAACACTTTCCGGGGCACGGTATTATTGGAGAAGAGTTTGGTGTTGAAAATGAAGAAAATGAAATTGTATGGGTTCTAGATCCGATTGATGGCACTCAGAGTTTTATCCATGGTGTGCCTCTTTACACTACACTCATTGGAATTCTCATAAAAAACAAGCCCAAGGTTGGTGTTATTTATGCTCCGGCCACCGGCGAAATGGTAGCCGCAGCCAATGGGTTGGGCTGCAGCCTGAATGGTGAAAAATGCACAGTGCGAACCTGCAATTCGTTGAATGATGCAACATTTCTCTCCACTGAGGTATCTACTTTTGAAGCATACGGACATTCAGCGGCATTTAACCGGCTTCTTGATAAATCGAGAATTCATCGAACCTGGGGCGATGCATATGGACATATGCTGGTTGCAACCGGACGGGCAGATATTATGATTGACCCTGTTCTGAGTATCTGGGATGCAGCTGCACTGCTTCCTGTAATAACTGAGGCTGGCGGATCGTTTAGTGATTTAAGTGGCAAAGAAACAATTAGTACAGGTAATGCACTATCATGCAATAGCTTACTGAAAAATGAAATCGTAACCATTTTCTCTGATAAGTAGATAATGAAGACATTTATTCACGGACTGACATTTCTCCTTTTTATTCCCCTGTTATTCGAAAACACATTCGCTCAGGATTGGGATTATGAAAAATACCCGCAGGTAAACATTGAACTCAATCATCTGAAAGCTGATATCCGAATTCAGGAAGATGGCACCATAGAAGGAGATATTCTCTATTCAGCCCGGGTATTGCACCATGAAACAGACAAAATTGAACTGGATGCCGCCAGACTTACGATTCACTCTGTTGTAGTTAACGACAGAGTGAAAAACCATCGGTTTGAAGATCATAAGCTCATCATTGAGCTAGATAACCCGCTCAGAAGGGGAGAAGAGGTCAAAATTCAGATTGTGTATGATACAGTACCCTCATTCGGAATACACCTTAGTGAATCCGGAACCATGTTTACTTCACAATTACCAAAAACTACGCAGCACTGGCTTCCTGTAATCGATCATCCGCTGGCAGAATTTACTACTGAGTTCTCATTTACACATCCCACTGGTTATACCATCGTCTCACCGGGTGTACGGGGTTCATCAGAACTACTGAATGTTGATGAAGAGACAGTAACTTTTCGATCTGTCCAGCCAATTCCTGCTACTGCCATTGCATGGGTTTTAGGAAATTTCCATCAAACAATCTCAACCACAGATAGTGAACAGGGTTTAGATGGGGTGGAATTCAGCACATACAGATCATTCCGGGATTCAGAAAACATTCGCATACACTTTTATTTTGAATCAGAGAGTGAGCTATCAGAAGTAACGGAGGCTGCTCTCACCGGATACATGGAAATCAAGAATCAGCTTAGGCTAGCCGATATTTACAGTGATCTGCATATTGTTGTTTTGGATGATAACTTTTGGGAAACCAGGAATTATGCAGCGGGTGTTGTATTCGTTTATAAAAATTCAGCTGAGCCCGAGGTGCAAGTAAAAAGAGGTATTCTTTCGCAATGGTTTGGTGTACAGGTTAGAGAACGGCAGTGGGATAATTCCGATGGTATTCTTGCAATTCAGTCTTTGCTTTCCAATAAATTGTTTAGTTTTGACCTGACCGAAGGAGAAGTAAACCATCCCTATGATGCATTTAGCCCAGAAAATTTTTCGAGATGGATGCATTTTTTTATGAACCGGGAATCGGAGAATTTTTATAACGACCTTACTTTTTTTTTACTTGATGAGGGGTTGGATGCCGTGCAAAAACTACTGAGTTGGGAAGATCTTGCAGTACAGATTTATAACAGAACGGGTCAGCCATACTTTAGTGGGTTCACACCCGATGCAATTCTATCTGAAGCTGAAGAAATGTATCACTATCACGTATCTGTAGAGTGGGAAGAAGGGGCCGCAACTGCACAGGTACATTTTGAGGCAGATGGTTCACCTGTTGATGAAATAGTGAGTGTTACAGCTCACGAAATTACTTTTACGGGTGAAAGAACGCATGAAATTACCTTTTCTGGACAAAGTGAATCGGTGGTCATCAATGTTTCTTCAGGAATTGAAAATCTTAAATTCTCGGTAAATGACAGGGAGGATATTAACCTAAGATCATCAAAACCTTTCATGTTCTGGCTGCATCAGATGCGCAACAGTGATGAAATATCCCGCCGGGTGGAAGCCGCGAGAGGAATATCTGATTTTACAGATAATCCCGATCTTCAGCTTGCACTCAATGACCTTCTTCAAATGGAAAGCAACCCTGAAGTTTATGCCGAAATTATTCGGTCTATGGGCAACCTTACCCGGGGTGCATCGGGTACTGATGAACAGTTTATACAGAATTCATCTGTAAATCAGAGCAGAGTTGTTCAGCTTGCCGCTGTGGAAGCACTTGCAAACTATCCTGAGAACCAAAGGGTGATTGCACGTTTGAGGACTATCATAAATCAGACAGAATTTAGGGATATCAGGCAAGCTGCTATTTATTCATTGTATGAGGTTACGACAGTAACAGATTTTTCAAATGCAGTCCAAAATTTTGTAACCAGCGAAGCAGTTCTGAATGATGTTCCATTATTGCTCGAGCTGCTTGCTGAAAAAGGGGAGAGAGAAACAGCGGTTGAAATTGCTTCCACATTTGTGGAACCTGAATTTTCATACACAACCCGAAAAGGTGCTCTTGATATTATGATTCGATATGATCAGTCTCCGGCAAACTGGAATGAGCGACTGCCGAAATTACTGTCTGATTCGGATCCAAGAATACGATATCATTCAGCTGATGCGCTGCAGCGATTGAGCTCGCAGCAGAGAAGCCGAATTATCTCGGATAGAATTGATGATGAGTTTGATGCAAGGGTGAGGCAAAAACTTCAGTAGCAAATACGTTTAACCGGATGGAATTTTATCCATCCGATTAGTCGAATACTCTGTCTGTTTAGTTATTGGCGAACCCACTTAAGCAGATCTTTAAAACTTGCTGTGTTTCCATAACTCAGGATGCCCACTTTATAGATTTTTGCGCTCAGCCACATGGTTCCCGTAAAAGTAACAAGCATCAGAAAAATTGCAAGACTGATTTGCCAAATCGGTACTTCGGTTATCGCAATCCGGGTTATCATAAGGATAGGAGAGAAGAACGGAATGATCGAGCTGACCACAGAAAGCAAACTATCCGGGCTTCTCCATGTATGTAGCATGATAAAGTAGGCAATCATAATTGGTGCTGTAATAGGTAGCATGAGCTGCTGTGTGTCTGTATCAGAATCTGCAGCAGAACCGATTGCTGCAAAGAGGGTACTGTATAGGAGATAGCCAAGAAGAAAGAAAATGATAAAATAGATGATGAGCGAAGTTTCAATTGTCGGCATATCGAGGAAGAATGGAAGTTCTGCCTGTGCAGCAGCCATTTCACCTTCAAGCTGTGGTGGCTGACTCATCAGAGACATAGCCACGGGTCCGGCAATACTGGAAAGTCCCATGAAAGCGAGTATCCAGATTCCAAACTGTGTGATAGCAAGCGCACCCACCCCGGCCATTTTTCCGGTTAACAGTTCTATGGGTTTTACTGAGGATGCAATTACCTCAATAATCCGATTGGTTTTTTCTTCAATTACACCCCGTGTTATATAGCCTCCATAACTGAAAATGGCTGCAAAAATGATAATCCCCATCAGCATACCCACAACAGAAAAGAAGAGTGTGTCATCATCAACATCAACACCTTCCCGGGTTAATCTGCGGGAATCGAGCCCGATTCGTGTATCGTAAATGGATTGAATTTCAGGTGATACATTGGCTCGCCGCAGGCGCTCTTCCCGAATTACCTCCCGTACATCTGCCTGAAGCGATGTTAGCAGCTGAATACCACCACTGCCGCTGTAAATAAGTTCGAGGCTCTTGTTTTCTGCAATATTCTCTTCAGTGATTATGATGTAGCCCGTAAGCCGTTCACCCTGAACCATGGCTCGTAATGTATCGACCGGCATTTCAGAATAGTTCAGATAGCGTGAGGCATTCAGTTCTACCAGCGATTCAGCCACCTGGCTTGTTTCATCCAGAATACCAATTTCAAAGGATACGTCACTTTCCCAAACGCTGATAAAAACGACTACTCCAATAAATGCTGCAAAGCCCACAGGAACAAGAATGGTTGCCCAGATAAAACCTTTACTCTTTACACGTGTAATATACTCTCGTTTTAACACGAGGAAAATTTGCCTCCAGTTCATGCTAAAATCTCCTTCACGTTTTTGATGTTATCTTCTCCAACCGTAGAAATAAAGATCTCATTTAATGAAGGTTCAACAAGTTGAAATTTATGTATATCTGCTTTTTGCATGGCTCTTTTGAGAATATCCTGATGGTTTAAATCATTCAAAATTCT
>SLJB01000258.1 GCA_007135335.1 Balneolaceae bacterium | reverse complement strand
TGTACACAGCCGGTCAGACTCTGAAGTTCTCAAACAACTTGCTCCGGACGTTTCTGCATTCAGGTCGCTTACAGAGACCTGGTTTCAACACTCATCCCTATTCAGAATGTTCAGGGAGCTGGCGAATGAAGATGTTACAGTGGTTGTATCCACAGATCACGGTTCTATACGATCTATGCGGGATACCAAAGTATTCGGCGATCGTGATGCGGCAACAAATCTTCGATACAAATATGGCAGAAACCTGAAAGCACAGGATAGTGCTGCCATTTTTATTGATCAGCCCCATGAATACCAGCTTCCGGTTGATCCACCTGCCAACAGTTACATCATTGCAAAGGAAGATTTCTTTTTTGTGTATCCGAATAACTACAACAAATTTCAGAACCGGTACAGAGATACATTTCAGCATGGGGGCGCATCCATGGAGGAGATGATTTTACCTGTTGCCACTCTGAAACCACGCCGCTGACATCATGAAGAAAGTGACCAGCAGGAGTGAGGCGGAAACCATGGCTATTGCAAAAGAGTATGCAGGCAGTGTAAACCCGGGCGATGTGATCTGCCTTCAGGGAAATCTCGGGGCAGGTAAAACACAATTTGTGCGCGGATTTGTAGAAGGTTTTGAAATTTCGGCTGATTTGGTAAGCTCACCAACATTCACCATAATCAATGAGTACGAAGGAGCTACGCCGGTTTACCACTTCGATTGCTACAGACTTGAACATTACAGCGAAGCTCTTGAAATTGGTGCAGAAGAATATTTTTATGATGATGGCGTTTGCATTGTCGAGTGGCCTGAACGTATTTTAGAGATTCTTCCAAAAGAAAAAAAACTGATAACCATACAATCAACAGGTAAAGAAGAACGGGAAATTATCTTCCATTAAGCAGTAAAAAATGGCAACAAAGAAAAGAAGGCTTTCATACCGTTTAGATCTCTTGCCTGTGATTTATCCTTATCACAGACGCGCATCAAATACCCTTCAACTGGGTGATCTGGTTTACTACGGACCTTCACCTGAATACTACGGTATCGGTGAAGTGGTTAATTCTGAAGAGAAATACTGTGTGGTTGATTTTCGGGGAACCGGATTGTTGGGCATTCAAAAAGATGTTTTTTCAAATAAATATCTGATACCCATCCATAAATTGAACCTGGGACATATTCTGAAATCAACCTGAGTTCCGGCTAATCTGCTGATTTCTTCTGACCCCGTCCTACGGCCCAAAGAGCAATTGCAACAAATAACCCCGGATAGAAAGGTTCAACTCCGTAGAAGGCGTAGGTATCGCCGGGTGTGAAAGCTGTTCCAAGAAGCAGCCAAGAGAGAGAAACAGCTGTACACCCTATAATTGAATAGAGTACGTAGGATGCCGGTATTCTGAATGGCTTCAGATAAATCCCCAAAACGGGCACCAGCAAACCGGGAATAAAAATAGAGCCGATAACGTACCACAAATCAATTACACTTGGGTATATGAGAATGAGAATAATTCCCAGAACTGCCGAAATAAGAATACTTATCCGGGTAAGCATATTTGGATTGGCTCCCGGAAAGTATTTAAGAAGATAATCGCGGCCGAGAGTCTGCCCTGAAATGAAAAGATAGCTGTCTAAGGTTGACATGATGGTTGCCAGCAGCGAAAGGAAAAAGAGCCCCTTGAAACCGATGGGCAAAATCTGATCTGCCAGAATCGGGTATGCAAGAACCGGCTGCTCCAACCCGGGGCCGAGAATGGCAAATGCATACAACCCGGCAAAACAGGTTAAAAAGTCAAAACCCATCCAGAAGGCGATGGAGTAGAAAACACCTTTACGGGCAGTTTGAGGAGATTCTGCCGCTGCCGCACGCTGATGAAAACTGGGATCCACAAATGTCCAAAGTGCTATAAAAAACCACACAAGAATGTATTGCCAGGAATTTCCTCCCGTAATATCGAGATGGCCGGCCGGCAGATCGTTCAATAATGTGCCAAATCCGCCAAACTCCAGAATGGCAAAAATCAAAAGGATGATAAAACCGCTAAACATCAGAATGACTTGCAGAATATCTGTCCGCAGTACCGCACCAAAACCACCTATTGTGATATAGAGCACAGAAAACAGGGCAACCAGAGAGGCGTAAAAAAGAAAAGGAGCATCACCCCCGGTAAGAAACTGAAACAGCAGGCCGAGCATCAAAATATAGGGAGCCGGGCTTACAAGAATAAAAATGGGAAGCGCACTGATTCTTCCGGCGCGTTTACTGTAGTAATTCGCAATAGCCTCCGGAATGGTGAGGGCTTTGTTCATTCGAATTTTACCGGCCAAAAAAACCGCAAAAAGTGCTGAGAATACATAAAACGGTATTCCAAGAATGAGCCATTGAGAGATACCAAATTGATAACTCCATTCCCCGATACCTAAAATGCCCCCATACCAGGTGGAAACCAGCGTGGCAATAAATGCAGGCAGGGTTACTTTCCGCCCGCTGAGAAGAAAGTCTTCTTCCGATTCAGCTTTCCACCCTTTTTTCCAGCTGAGCCAGATCAGGAAAACAAAATACGCGGCAACGAACGACCAGTCGAGCAGGGAGAATTCTGAGGACACTATTTAATTAATTTGTGATTTACAATAAGTAGAAGGTCACCCTTTTTAAAAACAATTTCGACTGTTTTTTTAACTGTTTTGTTCGAGCTGCCATCCTGCACGCCATTCTGCAAAGTGCCGTTTCTCAGCGGGTATTTTAAGCCTTTTGTTGTAATTCCTTCAACCGCACCTGAAAGCGGGTAGAGAGAGAGGGATGTGCCCGTTTTATAATCCTGACAAAATGGAGATTCTATCAGCTCGATTGTGCAGTAACGGTCAATAAAAAGGATAGACGTAAACCTGGGATGAAACTGCAGCAGAACGGATAAATTTTTCAGGGTGTGATCCAGCCGCTGTCCGGTCGCTCCAACAACAACTACTTCATCAGCATTTTTCTTAAGTGCCAGATTCAGTGCTTTTTCCAGGTCGTTCGTTTCCTGATCGATCTCTTTTATGATTTCGGATGTTTCATCGCCCGACGGTATATAACTATCCAAATCGCCAACAATAAAATCCGCTATAATACCAAGCTGCTTTGCATGATTCGCTCCACCATCAGCAGCGATAACTAAACCGGCAGATTGCAGATATTGTTGAAAAAAAGATTGCGGCGGAATGTCACCATCACAAAAAACAATTGCCTTCATTGAAAAATATAGATCAGTTTGCTGTTCTGTGCGTTCACTAAATACGGATTATCCGTTTGCTATCCATTTCAAGAAGCGGGATTTTTGAAGCTGATAAAATCACAAGTGCTGCAAGATAACAGAATATTAACTCAGAGGCAGTTCAGCATCGAGTTGCAAATAGCGGTTATCAAATGGAATTAAAAAATATGTTTGAAATATTTCTTGAGAAAATAAATAATTACAGAAACATTGGGGTCATATCTCATGTCCGCCCGGATGGAGATTGCATTGGATCACAAATTGCATTATGCCAATGGCTCGAACAAAACGGATTTAAAGCAACAGCGTTTAATGATGACGATCTGCCCGATAACCTGCAGTGGATGTTACCCTTTTTTGAAATTGAAAAGCCGGATGAAATGAAATTTGAAGGGTGTGATCTATTCATACTGGTTGATGGTAATGCCACGCATCGTTTCGGCGCTTTTGAAGAGTGGCACAAAAACCGAAGTGAACCAGTTTGGATTATCGATCACCATCCGGACCCGGACGATGGTTTTGGGGTTGCAATTTCAGAAGTGAAAGCTTCCTCAACATGCGAGCTGATTTACCGGTTGTATTCGGAGTCTGATATCAGCTTGATAGATGCAGAAATTGCGAAAGCTCTCTATACCGGAATCATCACCGATACCGGCTCCCTGCAGTTCGATAGTGTTACACCTGATACCGTTGAGATTGTGGCTGACCTGCTTCGGAGAGGAGATTTCAAACCAAATGAAATTATAGAAATAATCTATTCTAATAAAACCCTGCCACAAATTAAACTCTTGAGCAAGGCATTAAAAACCATTGAGTTGTACAATGATAATCAGGTTGCCGTTATGTACGTTACACATGAAATGCTGGGTGATACAGGAACCACATACTCCGATTGCGAGGGGTTCGTTAGTTATCCGTTAAGTATAGAAAATGTAAAAGCAGCTATATTGGTGAAAGATCATGGTGATGAGGGAATAAGAATGAGTCTCCGTTCAAAAAGCGACGTGGATGTGAATCTATGGGCCAGGGAGCTGGGTGGTGGTGGCCACAAAAAAGCTGCGGGTGCGTGGCATAAAGGACCGCTTTCAGATGCAATCAGGGAAGTTCTAACCATTGGATCAAAACAACTGTAATTGGAAAGAATTTTAAAATATAGTCTGTTCCTGCTCACAATTTTTTTCCTGTTTGGAGCTTGTGAGCAAAAGTCATTCTCTGAAGAGCAGGCCGAATCAGAAGAGATGCCTTTTTCTGCTGCATACGTGCAAAACAATGATTTTTCAGAAGAGGATTCTATTACAAGTGAAGATTACCCGGCAGCCACCGAAGTAATTACTGCGGGGCGGGCAAATGCCATCACAACAGCGGTGAGTAGTGCAAGTTCAGCTGTGGTAAGTATTATGGCAACGGAACCGGTTCAGCAATTTGAATCCATTCACGACGAATTTTTCCGTTTCTTTTTTGGTGGCCAGCTGCCCCGTGAGAATACCAACATGGGCTCCGGCTTTATTATCAGTGAAGATGGGCTCATTGTAACCAATCAGCATGTGGTGGGTAAAGAGCCAAGTGAAATCATTATTCATACCATCTACGGAGATTCTTATGAAGCAGAACTATTGGGCAGTGATGAGCTTACAGACCTGGCACTTCTTCGAATAAAGTCAGACAAAGAAGTATTTCCGTTTGTTGAATTTGCAGATTCTGATGATATCATGGTAGGAGAGTGGGCCATAGCACTTGGAAATCCGTTTGGCCTGTTTGACGATGGTCAGCCGACTGTAACGGTTGGTGTGGTAAGTGCAATCAATCGTGATTTCAGGGCAAACCCAAATAATCCGCGAATCTATATCGACATGATCCAAACAGACGCTGCAATTAATCGCGGCAATTCGGGCGGGCCTTTGCTGAACAGTGAAGGTAAAGTGATCGGAGTGAATACTTTTATCTATACAGGCGGAACAAGCGCGGGATTTGTGGGGCTGGGTTTTGCCATCCCAAGCAATCGGGTGGACAGGATTATCTCACAACTTCTGAATCGGGGTGTGGTTACACTCGATTACGACCCCGGGATGGAGTTTACATCCATGACCGAGCAGCTTGTGTACCGCTACAGGCTTCCCTATGTGCAGGGTCTGCTTGTGATTAGTGTAAACAAAGACGGACCTGCTTATGAAAGCGGAATAATGCCCGGAGATATTATTGTGAAAATTGGTACAGAAAGGGTAGTGAGCGATATGCATGCACGTGCCTTGCTCAGAGATTACGAAGAGGGAGATCATATGCATATTGAGCTCTTGCGGGAAAATGAGCTTTACGAAACCAAAATGAATTTACGCCAGAAAATTTCAGTGAATTAAAACAAAAAGCCGCATGGGATTTAAAATCATGCGGCTTTTCTGACTCTTGATATCGTTATGATTCCGTAAACCATCTCTTGATATGTCGCGGTAATAGCTTCCGCCTTAATAAATAGTCTATATGTAAGAACCCGAAATACGGGAAACCTTACACAAAAAGTTTTACTTTTTTTGGAATATGCGTTTCTGAATAAAGAAAGCAGATTTTAGTTATCTTCTTCCCATGCTTATTGAAAAAGAGAATCCAAAAAAAACAGAATATCTGCTCGAAGTGCCCGATGGACAGTTATCCGATATCAGGCTTGACAAATACATCACTTCTTTTGTACAGAACGCCACACGAAATAAGGTTCAGAAAGCTATTAAAGAAGGGTATGTTCTGGTAAACGGTAAAATTGAGAAGTCTTCGTATGTAATGCAGCCCGGGGATAAAATTGAAATCTCGCTGCCAAAACCACCCCCGGAGAAAGCAAAACCGGAAGCGATGGAGCTGGATATTATTTATGAAGATGAGGATCTGCTCATTGTAAACAAACAATCAGATCTGGTGGTGCATCCTGCTTTTGGCAACTGGACGGGCACACTTGTTAATGGATTGCTGCATCATACACAGAGCAATTTGTCGATGGCGGATGAGGAAACCCTGCGGCCGGGTATTGTACATCGCCTGGATAAAGACACCAGCGGGCTGCTTGTTGTTGCGAAAAATGAGGTGACTCATCAAAAACTATCTGCTCAGTTTGCAAAGAAAAAACCCGACCGTACGTACTGGGCTATCGTTTGGGGATACCCTCCTGAATCAGGAACTATTGAAAGCTATCTTGGGCGCTCACCACGCGATCGCAAAATTATGACGATTGTAAAAGAGGGCGGAAAACGTGCTGTTACACACTTTAAAAGGCTTGAACAGTACGACCATCTTGCGCTGCTTGAAGTGCAGCTGGAGACCGGCAGAACACATCAGATTCGTGTTCATTTGCAGCACGAAGGTTTTTTCGTATTTGGGGATCAAACATATGGCGGCGATACGGTACGATACGGCCCTAATACCGGTTCAAGAAAGAATATGTTAAAAAACATGTTCGCAAAGCTCGGGAGACAAGCCCTGCATGCAAAAACACTGGGTTTTGTGCACCCAACTACCGGCGAAAAAGCAGAGTTTGATTCGCCCATACCGGAAGATTTTCAGTTTGTACTGGATAAACTCAGAAACAATTGTAAACCAGAATAATTTGAACCATGTCGAATCAATCCAAAAAAATTGGAATCGAAGTAAAACTTGATGAAAAAAATATTCCCGAAAGCATTCATTGGTCGGCCACAGACCTTCAGGGCTTTGATAAAGCCACATGCCGTGCAATGATTCTTGCTCTGTGGGATCATAAGAATAAAGACACACTTCGGCTCGATCTGTGGACCAAAGATATGACCATTGACGAGATGAAAATATTCTTCCATCAAACACTCAAAAGCATGGCGGATACACTTGAAAACTCTACAAATGATTCGCGCATCAGTGGTGATATGAGAGATTTCTGTGATTACTTTGCTGATAAAATGGAAATTACCGAATAGAAGAAGCCTTTGGCAAACCAAGCCAATTTGTTGTTATATTGACTTTAATTATCTGTAAAAAGCTAAACCTGCGCTATGCAATATCTTGATTTTGAACAGCCCATAGAATTGTTAGAAAAGAAAATTGAAGAGCTGAACGATCTCTCTGTGGGGGATGAAGTTTTAAAGCCTGAAATTGACAGGCTTCGGAAAAAAGCGGATCAGTTACGAGAATCCATTTTTACGAATCTTACCCGATGGCAGCGTGTTCAGCTTGCCCGCCATCCGGAACGCCCATACACGCTGGATTACATTGATATGATAACCGATGAATTCATTGAACTTCATGGTGATCGATATCATGCAGACGATAAAGCGATGGTAGGCGGACTTGCAACCATTAATGGCGAATCTGTGATGATCATCGGCCATCAAAAGGGAAGAGATACCAAATCCAGGCAGTACAGGAATTTTGGGATGGCTAATCCGGAGGGTTACAGAAAAGCGTACCGGCTCATGAAAATGGCCGAAAAGTTTAATGTACCCGTAGTTACACTGCTTGATACACCCGGTGCATTTCCCGGCCTTGAGGCTGAAGAGCGCGGACAGGCTGAAGCCATTGCCCGAAACCTGAAAATGATGGCCGTACTCGAAGTCCCGATTGTTACGATTGTTATTGGCGAGGGAGCCAGCGGGGGCGCTATCGGCATAGGAATGGGTAATGAACTCTACATGATGGAAAATACATGGTACTCTGTAATTTCACCTGAATCCTGTTCATCTATTTTGTGGAAAACCTGGGAATATAAAGAGCAAGCCGCTTCTGCACTCAAACTCACCGCAAAAGATCTTCTCGAACTAAAAGTTATTGATGGGGTGATTGCTGAACCGCTTGGAGGCGCTCACCGCGATTATAAAAAATCTGCTGAAGCTGTAAAAAATCAGGTTCTAAAGAGCCTCAAACGACTTAAAAAAATGAAACCGGCCAAATTGATCGATCAGCGGATCGAAAAGTACGCTTCAATGGGACAGTGGGAAAAAGTTAGCTCTAAAACCACGTCTTAACTCCATTTTTTAATGATTGAATTTCCGGGCAGATCACCCATCATAACCTATACACACCGGCTCAGGAGCCGTTATGCTGAAACCGATAAAATGGGATATGTGTACTACGGGCGTTATCTGGAATATTTTGAAGCTGCTCGTACCGAATTAATTCGGTCACTTGGTGTTTCCTATTCACAGCTTGAAAAAGATGGATTTATGTTGCCTGTTATTTATTCTCAGGTTGAGTATAAAGCACCCATTTTCTACGATGAGTTGATGACTGTTGAGGTTATGATCTTTAAAAAACCTGTGGTAAAGCTGGAAACCTGGTACAAAGTTTTTACAGACCGGCAACCGCAGCCGCACATTTTGGGGCAGGTAAATCTCTGTTTTACAGACTCTGAAAAGAGAAAACCGTGTAAAGCTCCCGGCTATTTTCTTGATCTTGTAAAATCAGATTAGACGATGCGCCATGCCGGACTCTATAGCGGAATTCTTACAGCACTGACTGTTTTGGTGATTATTTCACTTGGCGGGGGGATTTGGGGTGCTGAGCAAAGTATAGGCCACTGGACGGGGAATCTGCTTCAAGGTGTCTGTCATCAGATGCCGGATCGGTCGTTTACAGTAAATGGTGTTCCGATGGCTGTAAATAGCCGATGTTTTGGTATATTTGGCGGGTTATTTGCTGGTTGGTTAATCATTCCGGTATTGCATAAACTCAAAACTAAGAATGACCTGACATTATGGTTTCTTCTTGTTGCCGTAATTATTCAGATAGCCGATTATTCAGGAAACATGATTGGGTTGTGGGTCAATACCAATTTAAGCCGGGTCATTCTCGGGTTTTTGTTGGGTTTTGCAGTATCAGCTACAATTTCAGAACTCTTTAAATCAAAAAAATAAAACTATGAGCGAGTTAGAAACGAAAGCAGAATATAAATTTTCAATCAATAACTATTGGCCAAGTATTGTAATAGTGGGTGCCATTTTCAGTTTAATCAGCTTTGTGATAGGTCTGTTTTTTGGATATCAGCAAATTAACTCGGAGCCAGCAGGCTCTTTTTTCTCACCTTTTATGCTAAGCAGCGGGGTGATTTGTCTTTTTACGGCATTTGCAGGA
>SLJB01000048.1 GCA_007135335.1 Balneolaceae bacterium | reverse complement strand
TGTTTAAAATGATCCATGGGACCGATTTCAAATGATATATCTGCAAATTTACCACGACCACCGGTTTGTTTTTTATAAACTTCACGATGCTCGAAAGGGCGTGTGATCGTTTCTCTGTATGAAACCTGAGGCTGACCAACGTTTGCTTCAACTTTAAATTCACGCTTCAAACGATCTACAATAATCTCAAGGTGAAGCTCACCCATTCCGGCTATTGTAGTCTGGCCTGTTTCTTCATCTGTTGTAACCTTAAATGTTGGATCTTCTTCAGCAAGTTTCACAAGCCCAGTTGTGAGTTTCTCAGAATCAGCTTTGGTTTTTGGCTCAACAGCAAGTTTAATAACCGGCTCAGGAAAAGTAATTTTTTCAAGTAAAATTGGATGATCAACGTCGCAGAATGTATCACCGGTGTGCACTTTCTTTACACCAACCGCAGCTGCAATATCACCGGCACGAACTACATCTATGTCTTTTTTATCGTTAGCATGCATTTCCAAAAGACGGCCAATTCGCTCACGGTCGCCGGTTGCAGAATTTAGTATGTAGGAACCCTTATTAAGAGTACCGGAGTAAACTCTGAAGAATGTAAGTTTACCTACATAAGGATCTGTCATAATTTTAAATGCAAGAGCAGAGAACGGCTCATTTACATCAGCAGTTCTTGTAATTTTCACTGTTTCATCATCCGGATCAATACCGTTAACAGCTTCAACATCAAGCGGACTTGGCAAATACTCTATAACTTTATCTAACAGAATTTGAACGCCTTTGTTCTTCAAAGCAGTACCGCAAAGAACAGGAGTAATATCACGTGCAAGAGTAGCCTTTCGGATAGCTGCACTAACCTCTTGCTCTGTTAATTCTTCTTCCATCAGATATTTTTCCATGAGATCGTCATCGTGATCTGCAATATTTTCGAGCATCAGCTTTCTGTACTCTTCAGCTTTTTCAAGAAGATCTTCCGGTATATCTATAATATCATACTTTGCACCGAGAGACTCTTCATCCCAAACAATACCCTGCATGTTGATCAGATCAACAATACCCTTAAAGTGCTCTTCAGCACCTATTGGAATCTGTATAGGAATCGGGTTTGCGTTAAGTTTGTCACGCATCTGATTTACCACATTGTAGAAATCAGCACCGGTTCGGTCCATCTTATTTACAAATGCCATTCTTGGCACTTTATACTTGTTAGCCTGTCGCCAAACAGTCTCTGATTGTGGCTGTACAGCACCAACTGAGCAGAATACGCCAATTGCACCATCAAGCACCCGAAGTGAGCGCTCTACTTCTACCGTAAAATCTACGTGACCGGGAGTGTCAATTATATTAATTCGATGATCTTTCCATATACAGTGTGTTGCCGCAGACTGGATTGTAATTCCACGCTCCTGCTCCTGCTCCATCCAGTCCATTGTTGCGGCACCGTCATGTACTTCACCCATTCTGTGGCTACGGCCTGTGTAGAATAGAATCCTTTCACTTACCGTTGTTTTTCCGGCATCAATATGTGCCATAATACCAATATTTCGCGTCCTGCGAATACGGTCAATGATTTTTGGATCTGTTTTGGTCTTAACTTCGGACATTATTTTTTGGACTTTACTGTGTTAAATAGTTTTAGGAAACGTTAGAATCTAAAATGAGCAAATGCTTTGTTTGCTTCTGCCATTCTGTGGGTTTCATCTTTTTTTCGAACCGCACCGCCTTCATTTTTGGACGCGTCAATTAATTCACGCCCCAGACGAATTGCCATTGACTTATCATTTCTCTGTCTTGATGCCCGGATAATCCACCTCATTCCGAGCGCTGTACCCCTGTCGGTTCTAACTTCAATAGGCACCTGGTAGGTTGCGCCACCCACTCTTCGGCTTCTGACTTCAACTACCGGGGTAGCATTGTTCATCGCCGTCTTAAATACATCCAATGGCGGCTCGCCTGTTTTTTCTTCAATCATTTCAAATGCTTGATATAAAATCTTTCTGGCAACACCCTTTTTGCCATCACGCATCAGATTATTTACAAATCTGGTTACGAGTTTATCGTGAAAAATTGGATCGGGCTGTACTTCTCTTTTTTCTGCTTTTCTTCTTCGCATTGTAAATAAGGTTAAAAAATGATTGTTACCCTTTCGGCTTCTTGGTTCCGTAGTGGCTTCTGCCCTGTTTTCGATCATCAACTCCGGCAGTATCCAATGTACCCCTTACGATATGGTACCGAACACCCGGCAAATCCTTAACACGACCGCCCCTGATAAGAACAATACTATGCTCCTGCAAATTATGACCCTCTCCGGGTATATAAGCAGTTACTTCAATGCCGTTCGTCAGCCGTACCCTTGCCACTTTTCTTAAAGCAGAGTTTGGCTTCTTAGGTGTTGTTGTGTAAACTCTTGTGCAAACGCCTCTTCTCTGAGGACAGCTTTGCAAAGCAGGTGCAGTTGTTTTACTGACTTTGCTTTTTCTACCATTGCGAATTAATTGTTGTATTGTTGGCACGGATATATAATTTAAATTTCGTGATATCAATAGCTGACAAAGATAACTATTATCGGTAAATAAATGCAAAATAAATGTTCGTATTTATTACTAAATCTTCAGAATCCCCTCATAGATGCCTATTTTGATTTATATTCAGCATAAAGACACACATTAATACGTGTAACTGATATATATCAATCTATCGATATGAAACTTCTAGAACTTGATAAGTTAAGCCAAAAACGTCTTCAGGCACTCCAAAAATCGGGTATTGCCTCTGTTAAGGATTTATTGATGCTTTTCCCACGGCGATATATTGATAAATCGAATATTGTGCCAATTGCATTGCTTGCAAACAGAACAGAGTCTGTTACTGTAGTTGGAAAGGTTGTTAATAAAAATGTAACTGGATTTAAACAGAAGAAACGGCTTGAAGTAGTTATTCAAGATAATACCGGATCTTTAAAGGCTGTATTTTTTAAAGGCTGGAAATATTTTATCACTCAGTTTAGTGAAGGTGAGTGGGTTGCCTTATACGGAACAGCCAAGCGATATGGCAATTATTTCAGTATGGCTCACCCTGAGGTAGATAAAATAAAAGAGCCCGGTGAAGTACAAAAGTACGACACTCTCATTCCAATTTATCCAAGTAACAAGCACTTCAGCAAAGCATTCATATCTAATCCGATCATTAAAGATTGGATCAGCCAGATTCTTAAAAACGAACCCATACCTGAATTTCTGCCTGATAAAATTCTCTCTCGCCACAATTTTCAAAACCGGGCTGACGCATTTCAATCCATTCACTATCCGAATAGTAACGAAGAGGCAAAAAATGCCCTTGAACGCTTTAAGTATGAAGAGTTTTTCCTGTTTGAACTGAGTATGGCTAAAATAAAACGTACACGTATAGATCGCGCAGCCGGAAAAATACTGGTTCCGGGAAAGCTGACTTCAGCCTTTTTTAATAAGATTCTGCCTTTTAAGCTAACGGAAGGACAAAAGCACACCCTTTCTGATATCAAGAATGATTTACAAACCGGCCATCAGATGAACCGTTTACTCCAGGGAGATGTGGGCGCGGGTAAAACAGTTGTAGCGATTGGCGCAATGCTAATGGCCATAGATAACGGAATGCAGGCGGCGCTTATGGCCCCAACCGAGATTCTTGCTGAACAGCACTATCAAACTATTAAAACATATACTGAACAACTTGGGATTAATTTCAGGCTGCTTACCGGCGGCCAATCAACATCACTCAGAAGAGATGTACTTACCGATATTGAAGGGGGTAGTTGCAATATTGTAGTAGGCACACATGCAATATTCCAGGAACACGTAAAGTTCCACAATCTTGGCCTTGCCGTTATTGATGAACAACATCGTTTTGGAGTTAAGCAGCGGAATGATGTTCTGATGAAGGGTGATAATCCTCATCTCTTAGTGATGTCGGCCACTCCTATTCCACGTTCCCTCGCGATGACCATCTACAGTGATCTTGATATCTCCATTATAAAAGAATTACCGGCGGGTAGAAAACCCATTAAAACAGCTGTACGTACAGATAAGGAGAGAGAGAAAGTTTATGGGTTTGTTGAAAAAAGTGTTCGGGATGGAGATCAGGTTTATGTGGTTTTCCCTTTGATCGAAGAATCGGAAGTGATGGATCTGAAAGATGCCACAGTTGGTTTCGATAAACTGAAGCGCCGGTTCCCCGAATTCACTATTTCTTTGCTTCACGGCAGAATGAAATCTGAAGAGAAAGATAAAATTATGAAACGGTTTTCAGATGGAGATACACAAATTTTGGTATCCACAACGGTGATTGAGGTAGGCGTTGATGTACCTAATGCCTCAATCATGATTATTGAGCATGCAGAGAGATTTGGACTTTCACAACTCCACCAGCTACGCGGCCGTATCGGGCGCGGAAGTAAACAAAGTTACTGTATTTTGATGCCGGATGTAAAACTTAGCAAACCGGGCAGATTCAGGCTCAAAAAAATGGTAGACACAAATGATGGCTTTGAAATTGCCGAGGCCGATTTAAAACTGCGCGGGCCGGGTGATTTTTTAGGCACGAAACAGAGTGGTCTGCCCGATTTTCGATTCGCAGATATTGTGGAAGACAGATTTCTTCTGGAACAGTCGAAAAATGAGGCTTGGAATATCATGGAAACCGATCCTGATCTCTCATATTCAGAACATAAAGAACTGAAACGTGTATTTGAGCCTTATTTTTTAGAAAGATCAGAGTTTTTTGGCGTAGGTTAAAGGCCGGCCAGATTTAAAATTTTCTTGTACTCCTCTGCTGTTACTTCTGTTATAGACAACCGGTTTCTTTTAAAAAGCTGCATCTCCAATAGCGATTCATCTTCTTTAAGTGCGTCTCGTGTAACAGCCGTCTCAAACTTACGAACGAATTTCACATCAATCAGCTGCCATCGCGGATTGCTTTCACTGCTCTTTTCATCGAAATATTTGCTGTTCGGATCAAATTGAAGAGGATCGGGGTACGGTTCTGTACAGATTTCCATCTCTCCTACAATTGCGGGCGGTTTCACATTGGAGTGGTAGAAAAATGCACGATCACCCACATTCATACGATCTCTCATAATATTCCGCGCCTCGTAATTTCGAACGCCGCTCCAATGGATTTGTCCGTCTCTTTCAAGGTCTTCAATGCTGTAAGCATCCGGTTCCGACTTCATCAGCCAATACTGCTTTTTACTCATAGATATTTGTCTGCTTATATGTTGCGTTTGTTATCGTGAAAACGGATTCAGATTTGTCATCATTCCGTACTTGCCTGTATCAGGTTTACATAGAAATCAATAGCGTTTTCGAACGATTCTACACGAACCCGTTCATTCGTTCCGTGAATGATCGCCAATTCATCTGCATTCATTTTCATTGGAGCAAATCTGAATATCTGATCTGTAAGATTTGAGAAGTGTCGGGAATCGGTAGCCCCTGAAACAAGGTAGGGTGCCACGTAAACATCCCTATATTGATCCATAATAGCCTGCTGTAATTTTCTGTAGATTGATGTATTGACCGACGAAACTCTGGAGGGTACTGTTTGGATGGTTCCGTACTCCCGAATGGCTATGTTGTCATTATCAATCACATTTTGCACATGGTCCCGAATGGTTTCAAACGAATCTCCAGGCAACAAACGGAAATTTACTACTGCTCTCGCTTCATTCGGCAGCACATTATCCTTCACTCCTGCCCTCAACATGGTAGGTGCTACAGTTGTTCTAACCATGGGTGCAGTTGCATGATCGCTCACCAGCTGCGATTTAAAAAATCGTTCGGTCATCCACCGGTTACCATACATCATACGTGCCAAAAATGGAAGCTTTGAACCGATCGAATCAAACATATCCTCAGTTGCACCATCTAATCGAGCCGGAAACTGGTTGTCGTAAAGTTTTAATAGTGCTTCGCTTAGCATGGTAACAGCCATTTCATGTGGCGGCTGTGAGGAGTGTCCGCCCGAAGTTCTTGCCACCAGCTCAAGTGAGAGGTATCCTTTCTCAGCCGTACCGATCATAGCAATAGGATTATCAACCGGCATGGCACCGGATACAATAGCTCCCCCCTCATCCAAAACGTAGTAAAGATTAACTCCTTGCTGCTGAAAATACCTGCTCACTGCCATCGCTCCCTCAGCACCGCCAATCTCCTCATCGTGGCCGAAAGAGAGATAGATACTTCTTGAAGGGGAATAATCTTTGGCGAGCAGATACTCAGCGGTCTCGAGCAGAGCCATCACATTAAATTTGTTGTCGAGCGTGCCCCTGCCCCATACATAGCCGTCGGCAATGGCACCAGAGAAAGGCTCATACTCCCAGCCGTCGATGTCGGTTGAATCGATGGGAACCACATCGTAATGTCCCATCAGCAGAATCGGATCGAGTGAGCTGTCGGTTCCTTCCCAGTAATACAGTGGGGTATATTCATTAAACAGGATACGCTCCAGCCTGTAGTGTACCAGCGGGTAGGACTCTTCAATAAAATCGAGAAATGCCACGAATTCGGTGGTATCTCTCGCAAAACCGTCATCACCCGAAATGGTTTTATAGGTAATGGATTGCGAGTATCGGTACAGCATGGCATCACGGTCCCACTCTACAGCTACACGCTCGCCCGGATCAATTTGTGTATGGCCAAGCCTGAAAGTGTTAACCAGGAAAATAGTGAGCAATGTAAGCAGCACACCCAACAGGACCAGCATTACTTTTTTGAAGAGTTTCATAATTTCCAGATTTATACTGTGAGTTTAGTACTGCATCAAATTCAGGAAGTCTGGTTTGTTTCAAACTTTTTCACAAACCAAAGAACGGTGCTTCGCAGCATCGAATCAAAATCTTTCGAAGGAGCCCAGTTAAGTTCATTTTTGATTTTTGAAGCATCCACTGCATAGCGGAAATCATGCCCGGGCCGATCAGTTACAAAGCTGATCAGGTTTTTGTAATCGCCGTCAGGTCCATCCCCAATCTCCTCATTCAGAATATTGCAAATATGATGAACCAACTCAATATTCTGCCACTCATTATCACCGCCTATATTGTACTGCTGGCCGGCTTCTCCTTCATAAAATACAGTTGCCAATGCTTTGCAATGGTCTTCCACATAGAGCCAGTCGCGCACATTATCGCCTTTACCGTAAACGGGTATCGGCTCACGGGCAACTGCTTTTCGAATAACGGTTGGGATCAGTTTTTCATCATGCTGATGCGGCCCGTAATTATTGGAACAGTTGGTCATCACCGTATTCATTCCGTAGGTGTGAAAGTACGATCGCACCAGAAAATCGCTCCCCGCTTTTGATGCTGAATATGGAGAATTCGGGGCGTAAGGTGTCTGTTCATTAAAATATCCGGTTGCGCCCAGGGTTCCGTACACCTCATCGGTAGAAATATGCAGAAATCGGCTCGCGTCAAGACTCTCATTTTTACTGAGCCAAAGCAGCCTGCACTCATCAAGTAAATTAAACGTACCTACAATGTTGGAGTAGATAAATGGTTCAGGACCTTTTATGGAATTATCTACATGTGATTCTGCTGCAAGATGAATAACTCCATTTGGTTTCCAGCCCTGTATAATATCGCGTACTTCTGTACGGTTTATAATATCAACTTTTTTAAAACTGTAGCGATCAGAATATTTGATAGCATCAAGATAGCTCAGATCCGATGCATATGTAAGTTTATCAATATTGAGTATTTCAATCTCAGGATAGGTTTCATGAAGATATAGAATAAGATTTGAGCCGATAAATCCGGCACCTCCTGTTACGAGTATTTTCATTGATTGATGATTATTTTCGCATTTTAATTAATTGAACAAATCTTCTTTCGGCAGATTGCTGAGTACCGGTAAGTGCTCATCTTTTTCTGAAATCACAGGTTCATCCACCTTCCAGTCGATGTTCAATTCCGGATCATTCCAGAAAATTCCCCGTTCCGTTGGTTTGTTATAGTAGCTGCTGCACTTGTAGAGAACCGTTGCATGATCAGACAGTACTGAAAATCCATGTGCAAATCCATCGGGAACCAGCATCATGTTTCTATTCTCTGCACTCAGAGTGGCTGAAAAATAGTGGCCGAATGTTTTTGAATTCTTTCGCAGATCCACAGCTACATCGAGTATTGTGCCTGTAACGGCCATCACCAGTTTCACCTGTGCATGCGGCTGTTTCTGGTAGTGAAGCCCCCTAACTGTATTTCTTGCTGAAGTGGAGATATTATCCTGAACAAATTCAGAAGGCAGGTTTTTCTCCCTGAATTGCTCCTCTCTGAATGTTTCCAGAAATTGGCCCCGATGATCCTGAAAGATGTTTGGTTCAATGACCCAGACACCATCCAGTTTAGTTTTATTGAATTTCATGCTTCGAACTTCATCAGTTTACTTTTTTTCGTCCATAATCTGTTGCAGTAATTGTGACAAACCGTCTTTCCAATCTAAAGGTTTTATACCCGCATTTTCCATTTTTTTATTGCACAATAGAGAATAAGCCGGACGATTGGCATCTAATGGATATTGACTGGAAGAGATTCTCTTTACTTTTATGGTGAGTCTCATTTGGCGGAAAATTTCTTCAGCATAATCAGCCCAGGAAAGCATCCCGTAGCTGCTGATATGATACATTCCGATTGCTGAACGTTTTATTAATCTGTCTGTTTTCTCAACAACATCGAACGCATAAGAAGGGCTCCCGAATTGATCATCTACTACCGAAATTTCATTCCGGTTTTCGGCAAGTCTCAGCATGGTTTTTACAAAATTCGAACCAAATTGCCCGCAGAGCCAGGAAACGCGGATAAGCAGAAAGTCTGACAGATGCTGTTGGAGCAGAATCTCTCCTTCCCGCTTTGACTCTCCATACACATTTATTGGATTACAGCCGGCATCTTCGGGATAACCCCCGGGATAGGTTTCCTTGTCGGTAATCACACCAGAGAACACATAATCCGTACTGAAATGAACCAGTTTTGCACCAACCTTATTACATGCCGATGCAAGATTTTTAACACCTCCAGCATTTACGGAATACGCCTTTTGGATCTCTTTTTCTGCCAGATCAACTTTTGTGTAGGCTGCGCAGTTAATTACCACATCCGGACTCAGATTTCTGAATGCCTCAGCTACCTGCTTTTCATCCGTAATGTCTAATTCTGTAGAAGTGTAGGAAGAAAATGAGAGATCATTTGCCTGAGCATATTGCACCCACTCCATTCCAAGCTGGCCTCCAGCACCGGTAATCAGATATTTCATAAATCCATTTGATTCATCAGATTGCTAAGGATAAGAAAATTTCGGGCAAGCTTACATCAATTCTGAAGCCTTTCGTATTCGGAGGTATGTGCGGGATCAACGTCTCGCAGAAGGTTGTACGCATTGAGCCGGGTTTCAACACTTGCATCACGGAAGAGTGCCACGATCTCAGTGTATTTTGAGCTGAAAAAAATGTCGAACAGATAATT
>SLJB01000305.1 GCA_007135335.1 Balneolaceae bacterium | reverse complement strand
TCCTTCCGACATTTCAAGATCCAGTCGACGATCGGTGTATTTAGTTTCTTTTGCACGATACGTGCGCTGTATGCGACCATCTACATTTACGTAACTCGCTGCATGTTCTGCAGCAGTAGTAATTGGGATTACCAAATCAGCAATCCTGGATGTTTCTGAATTATTTGTGGCAAAAACAACTACAAATTTATCTTTCAGATCTTTATTCTCGAGTACATTGCGATCAACAAGATGATCATTTAAAATGATTACAAGTTCCGCCTTTTTGACTTCTTTTTTGATTGATTCTGCACCTAATTTCCGAAATCCGAGAAGTGTGCAGCCGTTTGTATTTGGTGCAAGGTCATCACTTAGCAGAAAATCATCACCGGCTCCCTCTTCAATGTGAGGAACAAATACAGGCTGATCTAATCCCAGCAAGTTAGCATATTTACTGAGCGCATAATTTTCTTCAACAGATGCATGTGCACTTCCAATTAACAGAATATTATTCTTATCTGTACTCTCAATTTGTTCTGCAAAAGTTGCAATTGCATTATTCCAGCTCGATAAAACCTGTTCTCCATCAAGGTTTTGTTGAGGACGAGATACACGGTTTTCATTAAAGATCTTGTAAGCATCACGTCCGGAATCAGGCATCCAGTGGTCATTTACATCTGCATTAAATCGGGGGGTAACTCTTAGTATAAGATTATCCCGAGTCCAAAGATCAATGTTTGTTCCTTTACCGTTGGTCATATCTATACTTGGAGTCTGGTTCATTTCCCAAACTCTTGCCTTAAACCTGAAATCAGCTGATGTAAGAGCACCAACGGGACAGATATCGACGGTGTTCATGGAGTAAGGGTCATCAAACTCTCTCCCAGGCGCTGTAGTAGGGTAGTTTTTGTCTCCGCGGGAAGTAATGGTGAGTTGATGTGTTTTACTTATTTCTCTCGTAAATCGGGTACAGCGTGTGCAGTTGATACAACGTTCTGCATCGAGTACAACCCGCGGACCTAATTGAATACGTTTTGGTTTGTGAACTTTCTTAACCTCAAAACGGCTGCCTTCGGGGCCATATTTGTAGGTTTGTATCTGGAGAGGACACTCACCGGCCTGGTCGCAGATCGGGCAGTCGAGAGGATGATTAATCAGAATAAGTTCAAGGTTATCTTTTTGAGCTCTTTTCACCAATTCGTCGGTTTCCTGAGTAAGAATTACCATACCATCAGCAGCCATCAAATTACAGGATGTCTGAAGTTTTGGGAACCATCTGATTACTCTGTCATCATTTTCATCTACCTCGTACTCTCCGGTTTCACGGTCTTTCATATATTGACCGGCTTTAACCATGCACTGGCGGCAATTGGCAGGGGCAGTCATCGAAGGGTGGTAACAGAAAAATGGCACCTCTTTTCCAAGATCCTGTATAAACTGTAATACTTTATGTTCACCTTCAAATTCGTATCGGTGACCGTCAATGAAAATTTCAGGCATCTTTATGCAATTGTTGAATTAATGTTGTTGATTGATGAATGCTGCTTTCAATCATCAAAATATTAAGCTACGGCGTGAGATTTCTTTGTGCATCGTGCTTCGAACTCATCTCTGAAACGATTGATTGTAAATCGAACCGGCCATGCGGCTGCATCGGCCAAAGCGCAAATTGTTCGCCCTTCCATTTGAGTGGTCAGATCGAGCAGGAGATCAAGGTCTCTAACCTCACCCTCACCATTTTTAATTTTTAATAAAATCTTTTCAAGCCATCCTGTACCTTCGCGGCAGGGAGTGCACTGCCCGCATGATTCGTGATGGTAGAAGTGAGCAATTCTCCAAAGCACATCGACTATATCGGTATCTTCGTCCATAATAACCATTCCGGCGGTACCCAGCATAGAGCCAACCGTTCTCAGAGAATCACTGTCCATAGAGATACCGTCAAGCTGATCAGCCCTCAGTATGGGTGTTGATGATCCGCCGGGAATAACAGCTTTCAGTTTTTTTCCATTTTTCATACCACCGGCAACTTCAATTAAATCGAGAACAGGAATTCCTGAAGGGAGCTCATATACTCCGGGATTATTCACATGCCCTGAGATACCGTAAAGTATCGGCCCCGGATGATTTTCTGCTCCAATAGCTTTGAACCAATCCGCTCCTTTGTTTATAACATTAGGCACGTGGGCAAGAGTCTCAATATTATTGATCGTAGTTGGACGCCCCCACAGGCCTTTTTGAGCAGGAAACGGTGGTTTTACACGGGGATAACCACGTTTGCCTTCAAGTGATTCAAGCATGGATGTCTCTTCACCACAGATATATGCACCTGCTCCGGAGTGAACGTAAAAATCAACGCTAAAATCCGATTTAAAAATGTTTTTACCAATAAAACCTTTTTTATAAGCATCACTGATGGCTTTCTCCATCATATCGATGTAGGATTTATATTCGCCCCTTATGTAGACATAAATTGTGGTTACTTCCATTGCATAGGCAGCAATCAAAGCTCCTTCTATAAATACGTGTGGGTTATATTCAAAAATCTTACGGTCTTTAAATGTACCCGGTTCAGATTCATCACCGTTACAGGCAAGATATCGCGGACCGCCATCGGCCGGTGGCATGAAGGACCATTTCAATCCGGCGTTAAATCCGGCACCGCCACGGCCACGAATGTTGGCGTTTTTTACTTCCTCAATTACAGCTTTTGGGCCATCCCACTTCTTTTTATCAGTAAGAATTGATTTTAATGCCTCGTATCCGCCATTTTTCGTGTAGATATCAATTTTATACAGATCTTTGATATCCGGAAGCAGAACAGGTTGGTAATTTTTCCAGTCAACAGTACTCATAATTGCTTAGATATTCTTATGCTGTGGCATTTTAATTTGTTCGTACTCTAACTCTTCACCATTTTTGAGTTTTTCAATCAGGTTATCAACTTTTTCTTTTGTGAGGTGATTCACATATCTATCATTTGTAACCTGCAACATGGGCGCATAGCCACAAGCCCCGAGGCATTCTACCTGATTCAGTGTGAATGTGCCATCCTCAGTAGTTTCACCTGCTTTAATTCCAAGTTTATCTTCTAGGTGGTGCAAAATATCATAACCACCACAAAGCTGACAGCTCAGGCAAGTACAAACATCAAGAACGTGCTTTCCCTTTTTCACTTTATAGTATTGTGTATAGAAATTTGCAACTCCATGCACATGTGCTTCCGGCAATCCAAGGGTAGCTGCTACGAGTCGTTGAACTTCCGGCTCTACGTGCCCAAAACGTCTTTGAGCCACCCATAGAGTGGGAAGAGTAGCAGGCATCACTTCAGGGTACTTTGCCTTAATATTTTCAATTTCTTTGAGATCTTCTTTTGTGAATTCGTATGCCATATCTTTATTTGTCAGCTTCTCCAAGTACGGGATCTAAACCACCGATTATTACAACTGTATCTGCAACCATTTCTCCGTCAAGTACATTTTCAAGTACCTGAAGGTTTGAAAATGATGGGGCTTTAATTTTTAACCGCCATGGGTGGCCGGTTCCATCACTTTGAATGTAGTATCCAAGTTCGCCTTTAGGTGATTCTACAGCGTGATAACTTTCTGCACCTTCGGGCGGACAAATTCCGGTGTCTGTCATCATGAAATCGTGAATCATGCCCTCCATTGAGTAATACACTTCATCTTTTGATGGATAGGCCTGTTTAGCGTTATCAGCGCGGATTGGTCCATTTGGAAGTTTTTCCAGGCACTGCTGAATGATTCTGATACTTTCGCTCATCTCCTCCATTCGTACATAGTATCGAGCAAGGTTATCACCTTCCATTCGTGTGGGAATGTCGAAATCTACTTCGTTATAACGCGCATAGGGGGTAAATTTTCTAATATCTAAAGCGTAACCGCAAGCTCTTAGAACAGGGCCGGTTGCACCAATTTTTAGTGCATCTTCCGTTTTTAAAACTCCCACAGCTTCATTTCTGTCGAAGAAAATCCTGTTTCTGTCGAGCAGTTTATGATAATCACGAAGCTCATTTGGGAATGTATTTACAAACTCTTTTATGTGGGAAGTGGCCTCATCGGTAAGATCGTTAGCAACTCCGCCTATTCTTGCATGAGAGATAGTGAAGCGATGACCGCCGATACGATCCATAATATCATAGATTTTTTCCCGCTCTTTAAAAGTCCAGATAAAAAATGAGATAGCACCCGCATCCATCACCATTGTACCTAACCAGAGTAGATGAGATGAAATTCTTGCGAGTTCACACCCAATCATCCGGATGTAATGAGCACGCTCCGGAACTTCTACACCGGCAATTTTTTCCACAGCTGTACATAATGCAACATTATTGCTGTAAGGAGAGAGGTAATCCATGCGATCGGTATAGGGCATGAACTCCTGATAGGTTTTATTTTCTGCAATTTTTTCAACACCTCTGTGAAGATAACCGATATCAAGTTTATTTTTTTCAATGGTTTCTCCATCAAGTTGCAATACCAACCTCAACACCCCGTGTGTTGCAGGGTGCTGTGGCCCCATATTCAGGATCATCTTGGTTGTGAGCGGATCTCCGTCATCCATCTCTTCGATGGAGGTGTGCTTGTCTTCAAGACTTTGATAAAGCTTCTTTTGATGCTCATTGAAGAATGTTGAATGTACCTTACTTTGAATGTCTGTAAGTTTCATAAACTATAGATACTAATCGTTGTCCGGTGTTGTGCTTGGTAACTCAATGGAACCCGGAATTCCGAGTAATGGAAATTCTTTTCTAAGTGGGTAATACTGGAAATCCTCAGGCATAAATATTCGTCTCAGGTCGGGATGATTTCTGAATTGTATGCCAAACATGTCGAAGACTTCGCGTTCATTCCAGCCGGCTGCCGGCCAGACCGAAGTTACAGATTCAACCTCAGGATTTTCCTCTTCACAGCGGATTTTTATAAAAATTCGTGTTTTTGTTTTTAGTGAAAGAAGATTATAAACCACCTCAAATCTTTCATCTGATGTGTATCGATCAATACCAAAAACATCGCTTAAGTATACAAAGTGCAGTTTGTCTCTGAGATACATCCCAATTTCAATTATTGAATCAGCCTCAACCCGAATAAATGTATCGCCTGAGGATTGATAAACTTCAATAACCTTATCAGAAAATATTTCTGTAAGGCTGTCAACTGTTTTTTTGAGTGGTTCTGAAAGTTGTAGGGTCATAGTTATGTATCAAGTAAAACTGAGTGTTCAGTTTTAATTTTATCCTGGATTTTCATGAGTGCATGAATAACTGCATCCGGACGGGGAGGGCATCCGGAGATGTAGGCATCAACAGGCAGGAAGTTATCTGCTCCCTGAACAACGCCATAGCAGCGATGCATGCCACCTGTAGAAGCACAGGCACCCATAGCAATACACCATTTCGGGTCTGGCATTTGATCCCAGATTCTTCTGATTGCATGCGACATTTTATATGTACACCAACCTGCAACTATCATGACATCTGCCTGTCGCGGTGAAAATCTCATTACCTCCGAGCCAAATCGGGAAACATCATATTTTGGACCGGCAAATGCCATCATTTCTATTGCACAGCATGCCAGACCCATTGGCATTGGCCAGGCAGCATTTGCGCGTGACCAATTAACGAGGGTGTCCATTTTTGTGGTGAGGTATCCTTTACCCAGTGCGCTTTCTAAACCCATAATTACTTTGTTATTGCCTCATATTTCAGTTTCTTGAGATCCCAATCGAGAGTGCCCTTTTTAAGGGTATAAATTAAACCGATAAACAGTATTACAATAAATACAACCATAGCGATAAACGTTCCGGTACCATGTTCCATGAAGCGTACGGCCCAAGGGAATAAGAATACCACTTCAAGATCAAATACAATGAATTCCATGGCAACCAGATAGAATGCAATTGAGTAGCGGTCTTTTGCAGCACCTACGGGATCCATACCGCTTTCATAGGGCTGGAGCTTATTTTTGTTAGGTCTGTATGGGCCGAGAATTCTTGAGAGTGCCATCAGTACGATTCCGAGTACTAATGCAATGCCAAGCAGGACGATTATCGGGATGTATTGTTCGAGCATAAATACTTATCTGTTCTGAATTCCGCTTAAATTACCGCCAGAAGCGTGGAATGTCAATCTGTTTAAGGGAGAGAATATAGCAGTTATTGAGGGCAAAGTAGAACTGTTTTTTTAAAAAATGGCAACAATTTACCTGATAGTAACTGATTGTTCGGCTCCCTGAAAAACTATTGTTCACCCGATTTCAGTACTGTCTGTTATTTGTTCTGCGAAGCAGGGGTATGTTTTGCATATACTCCGGAGCTTAAATTGAAACTCCGGTGGCTACAGATGAGAATTACCAACCAATTCTTCCCCTGCGGGATTCCTGTTCACTACCTGATGCCGGTGCTTCAGGCATTACAAAGCCGGGGGGAGGTGAAAAACCATCAGTGCTCCAGGGGGCGTCAGGGTCAGAAGTAACATTATTAATGAATGTGCCTACAATTGGCAGTGCTGTTCGCGCACCCTGGCCGATACTTGAGGGGCTATTGGTAGGGAATCGAATTCTTCTGTCCTCACCGCCAACCCATGAACCCATTACAATGTGAGGCATCATAGCTACAAACCAGTTGTCTGCACTGTTCTGGGTGGTTCCTGTTTTACCTGCAACATCCTGCTGAATATTGTACGCATTTCTTAATCTAACACCTGTGCCATGATAGCTGGTTCCGTCAGAATTCACACCACCGCGAACTACCCCACGCATCATATCGAGCATCATGTAGGCTGTTTCAGGACTGATAGCTTCCTGGCTGTATTCAGGGAAATATTCAACCAACACATTCCCTTCTTTATCTTCAATTCGGGTGATAGCAATAGGGTCGATATGAACTCCCTGGTTTACGAAAGTTGTATAAGCACTTACAAGTTCAAGCAATGTTACTTCAGCTGTTCCCAGAGCTATAGATGGATAAACCTGCGACTGCCCGATATTTATTCCGAGATTTACAGCCATACTCTGGATCATTCTGGCAGCAGGCTGCAAATCAGCTGTACGGTTTGTGCCGGGTGCTCCGGCAATTTCAGGAAGCAGTCGTACGGTAACATTGTTCAAACTTCTGGCAAGTGCCTCTCGCAAAGGCACCATTTCAGGGCCGGCAGGAACGGATGGATCTTTGGGGTTCCACATGCGTCCGCTGGGCTCAATAAAGCTGACGGGATATTTAGAAAATCTGTGGTAAGGCATGTACCCGTTATCAATTGCAACAGCATAAACAAAAGGTTTGAACGTTGAGCCGGCCTGACGCCTTGATTGATGTACATGATCGAACTGTTGAGTGCCATAATCTGCACCGCCAACCCAGGCAAGGATGTGGCCGTTATTTGGCTCAATGGCAGTAAAACTAGCCTGTAACTTTGTTTTAACTCTTTTGAGTGAATCGATATATGCTTCATCAGCCATCAGATTTTCAAAAACTACGGATTCCTGATTAGTATCATATTTTGAAAAGCCATTTTTATAACGGTCAGTTTCACGGATATAATCCCGCAAAAACTGAGGATACTGCTCCCATAATCTGTTCATGTAACTGCCGCCTGGTTCTGTCCACTCCCGCTGAAAAATTGGCTGAAACTCTTCAAGACGCTCGGTAACGGCACGTTCAGCATGTCGCTGCAGGTGGGAGTCAATAGTGGTATAAATAACAAGGCCGTCAGAATATAGATCGTATCCATTTTCTTCTACCCAACCCCTGACCTGCTGGCGAACATATTCTCCAAAAAAACGACTCTCACGGCCGGACCGGGAAGGAGGCTGATAGTTCAATACAAGCTCTTCTTCGCGAAGGTTGTTAAATATATCGTCAGAAATAAATCCGTGACGTGCCATTAGAGAGAGTACCACATTTCGACGCTGTGTTGCTCGTTCATTAAAAAACCTGGGATTGTAGGCATATACCGCACGAAGCTGTCCAATCAAAGTAGCGGCTTCAAGTACAGTAAGATCATTAGCAGGTTTTCCAAAATGTGTTCTCGAAGCCGATTCAATACCAAATGCACTATTACTGAACTCAACGGTGTTCAGGTACATTTCGATGATTTCGCTCTTCGTGTAATTTAACTCAATCTGAACGGCAGTTATCATCTCCCTTAATTTCCTGGTTACCGACACTTCAAAGCCGATATTTCTGTACAGATTACGAGCAAGCTGCTGGCTGATGGTTGAGCCACCCTGAAATTGCTGTTGAATCCAATAATAGGGTAGCCTCATCAGGCTTTGAGTATCAACCCCCCAATGATTAAAGAATCGATGGTCTTCAGTTGCTATAAGGGCATTTATAGCATTTGGAGAGATATTGTCAATTGAAACATACGTTCTGTTCTCGATAAAATAGCGATCCAGAACAGCTCCGTCGCGGCTGCGAACTTCTGATGCAATGGCGGTTCGAGGATTTTCAAGTTCCTGAATGGATGGCAATCCCTGATACAGGTAGAGAGCATATCCGCCGGTAAGTAAAAATGTTATTCCCACTGCAGCTAAGAGCGACCCCCAAAATATCTTTCCTTTGTAAAATGGATTTTTTCCGGAAGCTTTTCGTTCTGCCACAACTTTTTTTCGGTATTCGGCATCACTAAAGTAACGATCCATATCTACATTTGAATTTCCTTTGTTTTTACTCATAAAATTTTATCTCTTCCGGTTGATCAGCAAATGGTACAAGTTTATGCTCTTCATTGCTCCATACAACGAGTTTGAAGGCTTTATTGGTATATTGAATAACTGTTAAATGTTGGTGGAATGCACCTGGATTTATATAGATTCCATGATTATATGTTTCCATTCTGGGCAGATGATCGTGTCCTGTTATTATCACATCATAATGAGATTCTGAGAGATAGTTTTTGGCCCATCGGGATAAATGCTCCGGATTCATATCATTCTCATCACGTGTAAATTCAGAAAACTCTTTCATAAAATGGTTACCTGCTTCACCATCAAATATAGATTGAAACAAGCGAACAAACCCCGGTTTTCGAATGAAATCGTTCAAAAATGGGCGGGATAATTGAAATGTATCATCTGATAATCCGTCTCCATGAAACATCAGCATACATTTGCCATCAAGATCTATAGATGCATGCTCTGTTTTAATATTAAAACCAAGGTCCGTGAAATGTCCCCGAGTCCAGAAATCGTGATTGCCGGTAATATAAAAAGAGTTGAACTTTTCATTATAGATTCTGAATCTGCTCAAAACGGTTTTGCCTAAGGGTGGAGTATAATTCTCATACTCCATCCAATAATCAAAGAGATCACCCAACAAGTGAATTTGAATTGAATTTTCTTCGCAGTAATCAATCAGTTGAATAAGAGATTCTTCGAGCTGCTTATTTTTCTCTTCGTGAAATGCACCGAGATGAACATCCGCTAAGAAAATATGGTGCATTGCGGTCTATTTTTTTCGTGTGATGATAAAACGCACAAGGTCTTCAAAATCTTCAAAACCTTTTTTAATCGGAAGTGTTCGAAGGGAGTGCATTGCATGTT
>SLJB01000180.1 GCA_007135335.1 Balneolaceae bacterium | reverse complement strand
GAGCACAAACTTAAAAGCTTTGGATATCCCAACTCTCTGAAAAATGTAGATAGATCAGTCTCATATACTGAACATGTGGTAGTTCTTGATTGGTCGTTATGTGCGAAAATCATGTAAAAGTAAATAATTAAGATTCATGAAACAGCTTTATATAGTAACCCTTTTCATTTTTGCAGTTAATTTTGGATTGTTTGGATTTTCAAATAAGCCAGATATAACTAATAGTGTAACTATCTCTGTTGAAAATGCAGAGCCCGGTACTCCTGTAAAGCTTGGGATACCTTTTCCTCAAGGGGTGCTATTTTCTCCTGACCATGTGCGTGTACTGAATGCATCAGGTGAAGAGATTCCCTCGCAAAATACAAGAGTTACAACCTGGGAGCCTGTTGACTATAGTATAAAATGGCTTTGGGTGTTTTTCTTTGCGGATGACTCGGATGAATACCAGGTTCAATACGGTGATGATATCCGACAGTCTGTGTTTGTAAAAAATCCCATTGAATTTAAAAACAATCAAAGAGATAATGGTTTTGCAGAAATTAATACAGGCCCGCTATTTCTGAGGATTAACAAAGGCGGTTCAGGTTTTATTGACCGTGTGCAGTACAACCCGGATATGGATGGATTTTCGGACGATCATACCATTGCTACAGGCATACAATCACGCGGATCGTTCCTGGATCTGCTGGACAATGCAGGCGTCGATACCTCACGTGCAGTGATTCGGCAACATTTTATTGAAAGAGGTTCCGGCCCAATGCATGCAATTCTGCGCTTGGAGGGTGAGTACGAGTATGCACAGGATGATCATAAAAATGCTCCATTTATAACTTACATTCATGCTTTTGCAGGAAAATCATACTTAAAGGTTCTGCATACCATTACCTACACCGGAATTCCTGATGAAAGTGAACCATTAAACGGACGTCAGCATGCCGATATAGCCACACAGGCTGAACTCATTATTGATGAATTTGAAAGATCTCAGGATCAGGGTATTACCCTGCCAAAGGATCGAATAGCGAGCATGGGTTTTGGGCTTAATTACAATATTGAAGGTGATAAGATTTTTAAAACCGCACTGATTGATGGGAAATGGTGGGAAAGCGGCCCTGCAGACTTTATTGAACATTCAATAACCGATGAAGAGCATATCTCACTTTTTCAAACTGGCCCCGATCCTGCCAGAGTTCCGCCGGTGGCCATGTCTGACCAAAATGGACGAATCGAAGGTTTTATCGCAAAAGTTGAAAACGGAACCTTGCTTCATCAATCAGAGAAAGCAGAAGGATGGGTTTCAATTGCAAATGAGAAATGGGGAGTGAGTATTGGCATCAGAAATATGATGGAAGAATATCCGAATGAACTTAAAGTCAATCTTATTGCAGGCCAGATTCATGCTTATACCTGGTCGCCAAATGAGGTGCCAATGAGTTTTGAGCGTGCCAATTCAACTATTGAAGCAGGTATGGTTGGAAACTTTGCCCGTGGAATTACAAAGACGTCTGAGATAATCCTTAATTTTCATGATGGAAATGAGCGAATAGAAAAGCTCCGGGGAATCATGAATGGTGTACTGAACCCGCCTGTTGCACATGCCGGGGCTGAGTGGTACAGCAACTCTGGAGTATATGGCACATTTGCCGGAACAGGCAACAATTTTCAGGCACTTGAGCGAAGTATTCAATACAAACTTCAGTGGATGTTATTTAACCAAAACTGGGAGCCCTGGTATGGAATGTTCGACTATGGAGATGTTAAAAACTACTTTTTTAATTACAACTGGGTTCAATGGGCCAACAATGAGCCTGCCATGGATTTCCAATGGTGGTTCAACTTTATGAGAAGTGGAAATCCTGACTACTACAAAATGGCTCAGGCAATGAGCAGGCATTCTATGGATGTTGATAATACTCACTGGCCACGCCCAAACTGGTATCGAGGTGATACGAACAGATCCCTTGATGCTTTTGAATATGCCATGCAGGATGAGATCTCTCCTTATGTAGGTATAGGCCGTCGACACTCAAACCAACAGTGGACCTCAAAACTCTCAGCGCATGTTTGGGTTCAGGGTTGGCTTGCATCATATTATCTGGATGGATATCACAGAGGGCTTGATGTTGCCCGTTTAACCGGTGATTATTATGTGAGAAGAATCTTCGGTGAGCACGGGCTTACAGGGCGTCGCCTGTATCTCTCCGTTTGGAGTTTATCTGAACTGTATGACGCCACAAAAGATCAAAAATATCTAGATGAACTGAATTACAGGGTAGATCGAATGCTTGCATTACAGGAAACTCAGGGCGGTAGAATTGCAATTGACCGATATGGATATTCACAAAATTACATTTCTCACGGGCTTAGTAAATATCTGCAGTTGTTCGACAGCCCAAAAGTGGAGCAAGCGTTAATTGATAATGCACATAGCCTCTACAATGTAGGCCCACTTGATCATGATATGGAATCATTTTTATCAAGTATCCATCCACTTATTGTTGGGTATGATTTAACGGGTGAGGATAAATTCTTTATTGAGGCATGTGAACGGTCAAGACATCTGCTTGTAGATCTACTGCCGCAACCATTCGAGATGTACCGAAACCAAGGTGATTTGCGTGATGCACTGGAAGCAGTTAGCAATTTGCCCTCTGCAGGCGAAGGTCCGTCATTCAGAGGCCGTAACCCAATCTGGACATTTTCCAATGGGATGAGAATATTTGGCTGGACGCACGCCTTTAATGTACCCTACACAATTGAAAGAGTATCAAACCGGGATCAGGTTTCAGGTTTGAGTTGTGTTGATTGATGCAGTAGAAAAATTTTAAGCAACAGATCTTTAAGTAATGGGGATGAATGAGGTATCATCCTCATTACGTTTGCTTAAATGTGTACGCTTATTTAATAAAATGTGTAGGTGTACTTGGCAAGTAAAACCCTGTTGTTAAATCTTGGAAGAAGTGGCAGGGTTGGGGATGTTCGGTCGAGGTGAGTATTTGTTGTTTCACTGTATACAATCCAGAAATCATTTCCTTCTCTGAAATTATATCGGAAACGGGCATTTGTACCCACCTGACGTGACCGATAATTATACTGACTGAGAAACTGCAAAGAAACCTGTGTATTGAGCGCAAGAAGGGATCGAAGCCTGAAAACATTCAGATACTCTTTTTGATCCCGATCCGGAAATTGAATCAGATTAAAATTAATTCCACCACTGATCTCAAAAAATCTGGATTGATTCCATGTGGGTGACAAATCAAAAGAGAGTTGCGAGCCATCATAGAAAGAATTGGCACTTGCTGATACATTTGCCCTCAACTTTTTTGCACTATTCATGTTATAGCTGAACTTTACACCGTAAAACGAATAACTGCCCGGATTAACAAATGTATCGTTACTAAAATTAAGCGGACTTTTGAGGTCTTCGAACCACCAGCTTGCAGTTAATTCCATATCTGATCCATTTTTAAAATCAAAAATCCAGGGCTGTTCAATCAGCATAGATTCCACGCTGCTATCTTCATTTCTAAGGCTAACAAAGTACCGCGCCGTTGGTGTAACAATCCGCAGAGAAGAGGCCGGGGAATTAAAATACCCGTAGGATAACCTGCCATCTATCAAAGTGTAATCAAACCGGGATTCAAAGCCCATTGCAGGCAGATATCGCTCTCCGGCACGTTTATATGTAAATCGATAGAATAGGCCTTGAGAGGTTCGTTTTTGAAGAAACACTCTCAGAATGGAATTGGTGAAAAAATCGGGTGATTCCTCGAATGAATCGTCAAATGTAGCGGCATATTTAACATCCAGAAAATGATCGCCATAATAGTTGTAAGTGAAATCGAGGCCTGTTCCAATGTTATGAGATCCATCAAGACCAAGGCGGGATGTAACCATACCTCCAATATATGAGTTTGCATTTATTACATCTCTGCGTAATCGGAACACTCCAAAATTTTCTGAAGGTGATTGGATCTCATCCATTGAACTTGTTTGCATATTTAGAATCCCTGTTTCCCAGCTTCCTACTCTGCCGGCAAGTCTTGCACCTCCAAAAATACGAACAGGCTGGCCTGCCTGTAATCCGATTCTTCTGCTGTAAAATAGTGTGTTGTTTCCTCCGAGATTAAAATCAAAAATATCAGACCGTTCCTGGAAAAATTGTCTTTTTTCCGGAAAGAAGAGGGGTGATCGTGATAAGTTAATCTGAATATCATCAGCTTCAACCTGGGCAAAGTCTGTATTCAGAGTAATGTTGAGATTCATGTTTGCGCTAACCGGATACTTAATATCCAGCCCGGCTTCTCTTGCGTAATTAGTTTGATTGAAGTATCCCGTTTCATCACTATTAAGCAGATTCAGCTGTTCAAAACCACCAAGGATATAAGGAGTAACATAAATTGGTTTTTTGTACTCAACACCGATAAGTTTAATTTTCTGAGCCTGTGATGGTTTTGTAAAACCTCTGGACCAAATTGGGGCGATATCGGGGAAGATATGCCTTTCGGCTTTTCGTGCGATCCATCGGTAGGTTATCATTCCCATTATTACCTCACCGTCTGTTTCCTGAAATCCCAGGCTGGAGAAAGGAATTCGGATTTCTACAAACCAGCCTTCATCTGTTATTTGGGTAGTTGCGTCCCAGTAGGTAGTCCAGTTTCGGTTGATGGAGCCATCGCCTTCGGAATCTTTTGAGATAAGCTGATCTATTCTAACGCCCGTTGGAGTTACAAAAAACCAGCGGGCATTTTCATTATCATTGAATGAATCTAGAATAATGGCAAAAGTCTCATCACCGCTATACCTGTCACGATACATGGTATTTGCAACGATTTTATCGGGTTCAGAGTCATAAAGTTTGCCGGCTACATAAATGTACTCATCATCATAAGCTACTTTAATTTCGGTACGTTCGGTCATTTCACCATGGTGAACCGGTTGATACATGGTTAGTGGTAACGGCGAAACATTATGCCAGGCCGGTTCATCCGGAAACCCATCAAGAGTTATGGGTGATGTGATGCGTTGAAGTTTAAAAACGGAATCAGTACTTCTCAATTCTATTTTTGATTGGGACAGTAACAATGCAAGGGAAATAAATATGTAAATCAACGGAGTATGTCTCTTTAGTTAGCCCAGTCCGGAATAATGCCGGGTTCAATACCAAATACATAAGCAAACAGTGTGTAGCTTGCCAGAGTCAGCAGTATTGAGACAATAATATTCAACGAAACCCCCGCTTTTGCCATCTGGGGGATGGATACTTTTCCGCTTCCGTATATAATAGCATTCGGAGGGGTTGCCACAGGCAGCATAAATGCACAGCTTGCTGCTATAGCGGCCGGAATTACAAACAACATAGGATCCTGGCCAATACCGATTGCTGTTGAAGCAAGTATCGGAAGAAATGCTGCCGCAGTGGCGGTATTACTCGTTATTTCAGTGAGGAATACGATGATTGAGATGACAAGCAAAATGAGAAGGGCTAAAGGGAGAGCATTAAGTCCGCTTACTGCCTCGCCAATATAGGTTGCCAAACCGGAAGAGGTGATGGCCATTGCCAGGCTCAAACCACCGCCAAACAGTATCAGTATACCCCAGGGGAGGTCCTTTAGATCTTTCCACATCAGAATCTTGCCCCCTTTTTTCAGTCCGGTTGGAATAAGAAATAAAATCACACCTGCCGTAACAGCGATCCCTGCATCTGATAAACCGGGTACATATTCAGTTAACAGCGGGCGTATGATCCAAAGTAAAGCAGTTCCTCCAAATACCAGTGCTACTCGAAATTCAGGTTTTGTGATGTTGCCCATACTGCTGAGCTGTGAAGTGATAACGGAATGCCCGCCCGGCAATTCTTTTATTTTAACAGGATATATTACCCGGGCCAAGAGCAGATACATGATTGGCAGGAAGATCAAGACCAACGGTACACCCACCAGCATCCATTCGGCAAACCCTATTTCAACATTGTAATTTTCGAG
Source organism: Balneolaceae bacterium (assembly GCA_007135335.1). Lineage (GTDB taxonomy): Bacteria > Bacteroidota > Rhodothermia > Balneolales > Balneolaceae > Rhodohalobacter. Next base: position 3,607 of record SLJB01000180.1, on the reverse strand, counting down.
CATAAATGCGGCCATCAACGCATTTGGCGGTGTACCGATCAGTGTGGCAATTCCGCCAATATTACAGGCATAAGCTATTGCAAGAACCAGTACAATTTCGAAATTTGTAACGGGTTTAGTAAGGTTGTCAGACTCTTTATTGACTATTTGAAGTACTGAAATCGCAATTGGAAGCATCATTAAAGCAGTTGCGGTGTTACTCACCCACATGCTCAGAAACGCTGAAGCAATGATAAAACCAATGATGATTGAAGAGGGTTTTACACCTACAAAACTTACAATACTAAGCGCTATGCGTTTATGCAGATTCCAGGTTTGCATAGCAATAGCGATGATGAACCCTCCCATGAATAGAAAAATGAGCGGGTTGGCATACGGAGCTGTTGTACTTCCGATCGGAGCAATACCAAATAACGGGAAAAGAACAATAGGCAACAGTGCAGTTGCTGAAATGGGTATGGCTTCTGTTATCCACCATACAGCCATCAGAACGGCAATGGCAGCCGTTCTCCAGGCTACAATATTCAGGCCTTCAGGCGGAGGTAAGAGCAGAATCAGAATACATAACAAAATACCTGCATAGAGTCCGATTGAAGAAAGGTTTGGAAACCGATGAATCATCACACAATTTTTGATTTATTCGTCTGTATATTTTTTAGACCATGATTATAGCTTGTACCCCTAATGCATATTTTAGAATAATCAGAAACTCGTTGATTCGAAAATGGCTTTCATCATGCGTTTATAGGCAGGTGTCAATTCCACAGAGCGTCGCTGCATCATCCGCTCCATGGCTTCAATTGCCTTTTCAAAGTGATAGGGAACAGTATCACTTCCGCTAACCCAGCTAAAGGAGGGTACGAATTTTGGAGGGTATTTATCAGAAAAAAGATTACAGCAAACACCGCAAAGAGTTCCGGTACTCAGCATGGAGTTGATACCGGTTTTGCTATGGTCTCCCATTATTGTTCCTATGAATTGTTGTCCCGTATCAATCTCTTTATTGCTGTTCCAGCTTACCACTTTTACCGTGCTGTAGTTGTTTTTAAGATTAGATGTATTTGTATCAGCACCAATATTACACCACTGACCAAAAACGGAGTTTCCTGCATATCCATCGTGTGATTTATTGGAGTAGGAGTGGAAAATAACATTGGCTATCTCCCCGCCAACTTTACAGACGGGGCCAATAGTGGTTTCTTCATAAATTTTTGCACCCATTTTTATTACAGAGCCTTCGCAAACAGCCGATGGACCTCTCACAACAGAATTCGCCATAATAATTGCCTGTTTGCCAATAAAAATAGGGCCTTTTTCTGCCAGCAGAATGGCACCGGGTTCAATTTTAGCCCCCTCTTCGATGAATATGTTTTCAGGATAACTAAGTCTTGAGTCTGAATATTTCTCAGGATTTGAAACAGGCCGGATACCCAACAATCGAATATCTTCCTTGATTTGCCGGCCATTGTTCTGGAACAATTCCCAGCTGTAGGTCAAAACGTTAACTTCTCCGCTCAAGGATGTTAACTTTATGTGCGATGGTTCAATTTCAGACGTTAACCATTTTTCGTGGATAGATAAATCAACCCGGGCCGCAACAAGAGTGCCATCTGATTGAACTCCTTCATTTTCAGATAGTTTTTTGATTTGTTCAACCATGTCGCCACTCGGTAAAAATCTTGGATTAATCCATAATACCGATGTGGTATGCTTCTCTATTTTTGGTTCATTGAATACACCTTTTAGATGCTCTCTCAATTTTCCGGCTAGATGCTTTTTCTCAAAACCCAGATTTAGGCCCCATTTTTCACCAAGTGTTAAAATACCGAGGCGTAAATCATAGACGGGTCGGGTTAGAGTAAGCGGATGAAAATTTTCTAGGCATGCATCTTCAAAAAAACAGCTGGTTATATTCATCTGGTGAATTGATTCGTTATTTGTGTTAGTATGTTGTTAAATTACTACCACTTTAACAGTAAAAAAAATTAAGAAAGAAGAAGAGAGTAAAAGGAAACTTCCTTATTGAATTTGGTGTAAAGTTAAAACCAAATTTGATAAATAAATCAAAAAGTATTAGTTAAAATATTATGTGTGGAATTGTAGGATATATAGGAAACAGAGATGCAACCGAAGTTCTGATGAAGGGACTCAAAAGGCTTGAGTACAGAGGGTATGATTCAGCAGGTGTGGCGCTTGTGAATGGCGGTATGAAACTTGAAAAACGAAAAGGTAAAGTAGACCACCTTGCCAAACTGCTTGAGGAGAAAAATTTAAGCGGAACCATGGGTATCGGCCATACGCGGTGGGCAACTCATGGTGAGCCGAATGATGTAAATTCGCATCCACATCTAAGTGAAGATGGTAAAATTGCGGTTGTACACAATGGCATTATTGAGAATTACACCTCTCTGAAAAAACAAATGATAGAACGCGGTAAAACATTTCAGAGCCAAACGGACACCGAAGTTCTTGTATTGCTGCTGGAGGAAATTTACAATAAATCAGCTGATATAACTTTTGAGCATGCTATTCAGTTGACACTTAAGCAGATTGTCGGAACATATGGTCTTGCAATCATTAACACAGATACCCCAGAAAAAATTTATATTGCTCGTAAAGGGTCTCCATTGCTTTTGGGTATCGGGGAAAATGAAATGTTTATTGCATCTGATGCCTCACCAATCGTTGAGTTTACCAATAAAGTGGTTTATCTGGATGATGGTGAAATGGCAATCGTAACAAGTGATAGCTATCAGGTGAAAACTATCCAAGATGTAAAACTGACTAAAGAAGTACATGAGCTGGAAATAAGTCTTGGAGAGATAGAAAAAGCGGGTTATCCGCACTTTATGCTTAAAGAAATTTTTGAACAACCCCGATCCATTGCTGACTGCATGCGCGGACGGGTTGTAAAAGAGACAAATTCCATTCAGCTTGGCGGGTTAGAAGATGTAATGGATGAACTTGTTCACGCCCGGCGGATTGTTATCGCGGCATGTGGCACTAGCTGGCACTCCGGACTTGTAGCTGAATATCTATTCGAAGATCTCGCGAAAATGCCTGTTGAAGTGGAATATGCATCGGAATTTCGGTACCGGGATCCCTTAATTGGAAGGGGTGATGTGTTGCTGGTAATCTCACAAAGCGGTGAAACAGCAGATACACTGGCTGCTCTGCGGGAAGCCAAAAAAAGAGGTGCACTGGTTTTGGGAATTTGTAACGTGGTGGGTTCAACCATCTCCAGAGAGACCGATGCAGGAGTGTTTACACATGCAGGGCCTGAAATTGGAGTGGCTTCAACAAAAGCGTTTACTGCTCAGGTTGTTGTTCTTACCATGATGGCACTTGCAGTGGGAAAACGGAAAGGGGTACTAAGCGAAAGTGATATGAAAATGTATATCGACGAACTTTCTAAATTGCCTTCAAAAATAGAGTACATACTTGAACATTCCGACGCAGCCGTTAAAGAGATGGCGAGGCTTTTTACATACGCCCCGAATTTTCTCTATCTGGGAAGAAGCTACAATTTCCCGGTGGCACTTGAGGGGGCACTTAAATTAAAAGAGATCTCCTACATCCATGCTGAGGGTTATCCCGCCGCAGAAAT